>JAFLBH010000006.1 GCA_017303905.1 Bacteroidota bacterium | reverse complement strand
ACGTTCATTGAAGGAAATGATTGCCAAAAATGTAGCAGGTAATTTGTTGAAGAAACGATTATCACATGAAGATGATATTAGTTGAGAAACTGATTCATCATACCCTTGAGGGATTGTGTTTAGACATAATTCATTCCTATTAATAAATATGAATAGGGATACAAACTTTTATACAATGGAGAGTTTGATCCTGGCTCAGGATGAACGCTAGCGGCAGGCTTAATACATGCAAGTCGAGGGGCAGCGGGAGTAGCAATACTTGCCGGCGACCGGCGCACGGGTGCGTAACACGTATGTAATCTGCCCATCACAGGAGGATAGCCCGGAGAAATTCGGATTAATACTCCATAATAAATTGAGTGGCATCACTTGATTTTGAAAGTTCCGACGGTGATGGATGAACATGCGACTGATTAGTTAGTTGGTGAGGTAACGGCTCACCAAGACCACGATCAGTAGGGGTACTGAGAGGTTAAACCCCCACACTGGTACTGAGACACGGACCAGACTCCTACGGGAGGCAGCAGTAAGGAATATTGGACAATGGCCGCAAGGCTGATCCAGCCATGCCGCGTGCAGGAAGACGGACCTATGGTTTGTAAACTGCTTTTGAACTAGAGAAAACCCCTTTACGTGTAAAGGGCTGATAGTATAGTTAGAATAAGCATCGGCTAACTTCGTGCCAGCAGCCGCGGTAAGACGAAGGATGCAAGCGTTATCCGGATTCATTGGGTTTAAAGGGAGCGTAGGCGGACTTGTAAGTCAGTGGTGAAATCTTTGGGCTTAACCCAGAAACTGCCATTGATACTGCAGGTCTAGAGTACAGTTGCCGTTGGCGGAATATGACATGTAGTGGTGAAATACTTAGATATGTCATAGAACACCGATTGCGAAGGCAGCTAACGAAGCTGTAACTGACGCTGAGGCTCGAAAGTGCGGGGATCAAACAGGATTAGATACCCTGGTAGTCCGCACTGTAAACGATGATTACTCGTTGCTGGGAGGTAACTTTCAGTGACCAAGCGAAAGCGATAAGTAATCCACCTGGGGAGTACGCCGGCAACGGTGAAACTCAAAGGAATTGACGGGGGCCCGCACAAGCGGAGGAGCATGTGGTTTAATTCGATGATACGCGAGGAACCTTACCAGGGCTTGAAAGTTAGTGACCGCTCCTGAAAGGGAGCTTTCCGCAAGGACACGAAACTAGGTGCTGCATGGCTGTCGTCAGCTCGTGCCGTGAGGTGTTGGGTTAAGTCCCGCAACGAGCGCAACCCCTACCATTAGTTGCCAACAGGTAAAGCTGGGGACTCTAATGGAACTGCCCGCGCAAGCGGAGAGGAAGGTGGGGATGACGTCAAGTCATCACGGCCCTTACGTCCTGGGCTACACACGTGCTACAATGGTTACTACAGAGGGCAGCTACACAGTAATGTGATGCAAATCTTTGAAAAGTAATCTCAGTTCGGATTGGGGTCTGCAACTCGACCTCATGAAGCTGGATTCGCTAGTAATCGCGCATCAGCAATGGCGCGGTGAATACGTTCCCGGGCCTTGTACACACCGCCCGTCAAGCCATGAAAGCTGGGAGTATCTAAAGTAGGTTGCCGCAAGGCGCCTCCTAGGGTAAAACCGGTGATTGGGGCTAAGTCGTAACAAGGTAGCCGTACCGGAAGGTGCGGCTGGAACACCTCCTTTCTGGAGCAATCCTTACAAGGTGTGATAAGAGTAGAAGCAATAAATGCTTGCTAATTTTTGGACAATCTATTTTCTATTAAAAATTGAAGAACAACCCAAACGAGCCAAGTGGGGCTTTAAAACCACTGAGGCGCCGACTAAAGAAAACAGTCCCGTAGCTCAGTTGGTTAGAGCACTACACTGATAATGTAGGGGTCAGCGGTTCAAATCCGCTCGGGACTACATGAAACAGGGGTTGTGAATTTTGAGTTAAGATTGAGGAGTTAAGAGCTCTCAATACTGAATAACTCATAACTCATAACTTATAACTCACTTTGGGGGATTAGCTCAGCTGGCTAGAGCACCTGCCTTGCACGCAGGGGGTCAACGGTTCGAATCCGTTATTCTCCACAAATTTTAGGTTAGTGTAAAAGCTAACTACGTTCATTGACATATTGAGAAAGACATAAGGCGGTTTAATAAGCAATTATTAAACATGCAAATAACAATCTAAACAGATAGTAAAGAGGCTGTAGCGATACAGTTTTTTTAAAATAATTAAGAATACCGGTTTTATTATTTATACTTAGATAATAGAACTGAAGGTGCTTAAAAAGCATAACAAAAGAAAGTACTTAAGGGCGCATGGAGGATGCCTTGGGTCTTAGAGGCGAAGAAGGACGTGATAAGCTGCGATAAGCCAGGGGGAGTGGCAAATACACATTATATCCCTGGATTTCCGAATGGGGAAACCCGGCTAACTGAAGGTTAGTCACCCTGCAAAGGGAGCAAACGCTGTGAACTGAAACATCTAAGTAACAGCAGGAGAAGAAAACAAATAGTGATTGCGCAAGTAGTGGCGAGCGAACGCGCAATAGCCCAAACCGGTGTGATTACGGTTACACCGGGGTTGTAGGACTACAATGTGGACTTAAGTTGTATAGTGGAACAGTGTTGGAAAGCACGATCAAAGAGGGTGATAATCCCGTACACGACATGCAATTTATACCTAGTAGTATCCTGAGTACTGCGGGGTCGGAGACGCCCTGTAGGAATTTGCCGGCACCATCCGGTAAGGCTAAATACTCCTAAGACACCGATAGTGAACTAGTACTGTGAAGGAAAGGTGAAAAGAACCGTGAACAACGGAGTGAAAAAGAACCTGAAACCATGCGCTTACAAGCGGTCGGAGCCCTTTAGTGGGGTGACGGCGTGCCTTTTGCATAATGAGCCTACGAGTTGCACTTTACTGGCAAGGTTAAGGGCTTAAGGTCCGTTAACCGAAGCGAAAGCGAGTCTTAATAGGGCGCAGAGTCAGTAGAGGCAGACGCGAAACCTTGTGATCTACCCATGGCCAGGTTGAAAGAGTGGTAACACACTCTGGAGGACCGAACCGATAAGCGTTGAAAAGCTTCCGGATGAGCTGTGGGTAGGGGTGAAAGGCTAATCAAACTGGGAAATAGCTCGTACTCCCCGAAATGCCTTTAGGGGCAGCGTAGAGGTTAAGTTTTATAGAGGTAGAGCTACTGATTGGATGCGGGGGAAGCGATTCCTACCAAGTCCTGACAAACTCCGAATGCTATAAAATATACTCTGCAGTGAGCCCATGGGTGCTAAGGCCCATGGACGAGAGAGAGAGAACTCAGACCAACAGCTAAGGTCCCCAAATCTATGTTAAGTTGATATAACGAGGTCCGACTGCATTGACAGCCAGGATGTTTGCTTGGAAGCAGCCATTCATTTAAAGAGTGCGTAACAGCTCACTGGTCGAGCGGTTGGGCGTGGACGATACTCGGGCATCAAACATAGTACCGAAGCTTTGGGATTGTAGCAATACAATCGGTAGGGGAGCATTCTAACTGCGTTGAAGAAGTTGCGTGAGCGCTATTGGAGCGGTTAGAAAAGCAAATGTAGGCATAAGTAACGATAAAACAGGCGAGAAACCTGTTCGCCGATAGTCTAAGGTTTCCTGAACAACGATAATCGGTTCAGGGTCAGTCGGGTCCTAAGGCGAAGCCGAACGGCGTAGTCGATGGCCAACAGGTTAATATTCCTGTACTGGCACCATTGCGATGGAGAGACGAAAAAACGTAAACACGGCGCACTGACGGAATAGTGCGTTTAAGCCCGTAGGGTTACTCTTTGTTGGCAAATCCGCAGAGAGTCTGAAAGGTGAAAGTACCCTGAGTCGTCAGACAAGGGGATAAGTGTCCAAGTATGTTTCCAAGAAAATCTTCTAAGCTTCAGATGAGTGCCACCCGTACCGCAAACCGACACAGGTAGACAAGTAGAATATACTAAGGCGCTTGAGTGATCCGCGGTTAAGGAACTAGGCAAATTAACCCCGTAACTTCGGGATAAGGGGTGCCCACAGCAATGTGGGCCGCAGAGAAATGGCGGTGGCGACTGTTTAACAAAAACACAGGGCTTTGCGAAATCGAAAGATGAAGTATAAGGCCTGACACCTGCCCGGTGCCGGAAGGTTAAGAGGAGAGGTTAGGAGCAATCCAAAGCTTTGAATCGAAGCCCCGGTAAACGGCGGCCGTAACTATAACGGTCCTAAGGTAGCGAAATTCCTTGTCGGGTAAGTTCCGACCTGCACGAATGGTGTAACGATCTCCGCTCTGTCTCAACCGCGAGCTCAGTGAAATTGTGGTATCAGTGAAGACGCTGATTACCCGCCACGGGACGGAAAGACCCCATGCACCTTTACTATAGTTTAACATTGATTCCGGGTAAGTGATGTGTAGGATAGGTGGGAGGCTTTGAAGCAGTGGCGCCAGCCATTGTGGAGCCAACGTTGAAATACCACCCTTTACTTACTTGGAGTCTAACTCCCAACGGAGGACATTGTTTGATGGGTAGTTTGACTGGGGTGGTCGCCTCCGAAAGGGTATCGGAGGCTTTCAAAGGTTCGCTCAGTACGCTTGGTAACCGTACGTAGAGTGCATTAGCATAAGCGAGCTTGACTGTAAGGCCGACAAGCCGAACAGGTGCGAAAGCAGGATAAAGTGATCCGGTGGTTCCGTATGGAAGGGCCATCGCTCATAGGATAAAAGGTACGCTGGGGATAACAGGCTGATCCCTCCCAAGAGCTCACATCGACGGGGGGGTTTGGCACCTCGATGTCGGCTCGTCACATCCTGGGGCTGGAGAAGGTCCCAAGGGTTCGGCTGTTCGCCGATTAAAGTGGCACGCGAGCTGGGTTCAGAACGTCGTGAGACAGTTCGGTCCCTATCTGTGGTGGGCGTTAGTTATTTGAGGGGCCCTGACTCTAGTACGAGAGGACCGAGTCGGACGAACCGCTAGTGTACCAGTTGTGGCGCCAGCTGCACCGCTGGGTAGCTATGTTCGGATGAGATAAGCGCTGAAAGCATCTAAGTGCGAAACTCACCTCAAGATAAGATAACTTTATAAGGATCGTAGAAGACTACTACGTTGATAGGTTACAGATGTAAAGGCAGTAATGTCAAAGTCGAGTAATACTAATTATCCGTAAGCTTTCTGTTATGCGCATCAGCTTTTATTAGCTGCACGCCTTGTGTCTTTTTTCAGTATGTAATAATATTGATTATTTCTAGTTCGATGTTCCTGGTTAAAACCAGAAATAAAAAACCTGAATCCAGAAATAATCCATCCCTTTATGGCGTCTATAGCGGCGGGGATCACCTCTTCCCATTCCGAACAGAGAAGTTAAGCCCGCCTGCGCAGATGGTACTTGGCCTAAAGCCCGGGAGAGTATGTCGATGCCAATTTTACAAAGAAAAACCCTCGTAGTATTACGGGGGTTTTTGCGTTTATAGAGGTTTAGTACTTGTGCTGAGCGAAGTCGAAGCATGTCTCCCGACGATACGCTGCACGGATGAACACAAAACACTAAACACAGAATGAAAAATAATTAAGGGGGATAGAGGCAGACCTCGCTATACCGAGGTTTTGCATTCAGAAAAAGCGGAGGATTATGTATATTTGATAAAACGTGAGAGTGAAAAATGGCTTGTAATCAAGAATTAAAGGAGTGTTCGAATCCCTTTGCGTCCGCATAGTTGGTATGTACGCCCGATTTTTTTATATGAATTACCAATTGTAGATAATATAACTGCAATTATATAAGATAACGTAACACCTGGTAGCCCGTACGGGAATCGAACCTGTGTTCCATTCTTTTAACTCATTCATTTACTCAAATATAATCAATTCCTCCGCTTTTTCTGAATGCAAAACCTCGTTGTACCGAGGTGCGAACTTATCCTTTAGGGATAATTAATGTAATTATTTTTTTTACTGTTTTGATAACCAATTGATTAAAATTTATTTTCGCAGGCACCGGGTTTGCAACCTGTACATTGTATGCATTTGGCATTTTTGTTGTTTTTAATGCGTGTTCTGATGGCTTGCTTCACTCTTTTTTTAACATCAAATTTTAAGGGAATATTAAAATACACTTCATGTGGCGTGCGAGGCCTGTGTTTATAATGTGGTCGTTCAACATTGTAATCGTTAACCGCCCATTCTAAGTATTTAGCTAATGCTTTTATGCTTTCGAATTTTCGCCCTCTTAAATACCTGCTTTTCATGGTGCGGTGTATGGCTTCAACCGGTGAGTTACTAAATCTTATGTCTTTTAATGCTCTTATTTTTGTGAACCTGATTTTTTTGCGTTTCGCAATTCGTTCAATAAATTCATTTACATATTTGTTGTGGTTTTCCTTGCCACCATCGGTTACCAAATAAGGTGTTTTTTGGTCGGGATGTTTCTCAATGTTTTTAAGTGCTTTACTAACCGAGTTAATGACTATGCTAAATTTATTGTTTTCGCTCACATGCCATCCCAAAATCATTTTACTGTAATTATCCATCACAAAACTTATGCTTATTTTTTTGCCGGAAATCAGCTCATAAAAAGTGGTATCAACATGTAAATATTCGTTGGGTTTTGTGGCTATGAGTCCTATTGTTTTCCGACTCTTACCTGCTACTTTTCTGCTTATGTTTAAAAACTTCGCGTACTTATACCAGCTGTATAAACTAACAATTGCTTTTCGTTGCCGTAGCGCTATTCCTGCAATTGACACTATTGGCCAATGATCGTACTCAGGGTTAGTGAGCATTTTTTTGATTTTTAAAATTTCATTTAATTGTAATTGTTGTGGGTGACGTTTTACACAGAGATGTGTAAATGAATCGAAACATTCGAATCGCGCCTCCAGTATCCACTGATAATACATGGGCGTGGAAATCCCCACAATTTTTAAGGCACGTTTTAGGCCAACAAAACTTTTTATGTAATTAATGGCGTTAAGCACTCTTGCCTGAAGCACTTTGTCGCCCGCTGCGCTTTTTATAAGTGGAACCAGGGTGTAGGAGAGCATTACCCAAGCTCGGGTTAGCGCCAGCATAGTTTTTTTAAGTTTCAGGTACTTAAAACCAATCTCGGCATTTTTAAAAGCATCGTCAAAAAAATAGCGAAACTCGTGCCCAAGGTATTCGCTGTAATTGGTTTTCCGCCAGGTTGAAATGGTGGAAGACGGGATTTGTTTTCTAAACTCGTAGGGCAACATGTTTTCTTTGCCTATAGCATATAAGAAAACTACGGCTGTGTCGTATTTATGTCTCATATGCTTTTATACGGAGTTATAGGCGGTTAGGACTCACCCCCGACTTCACTACGTTCGGCCACCCCCCTTATCTACAAGTTGAGCGGGGGTGACGGCAGGCTTAGCTTGCGAAATTAATTTGAACCGATGTGTCTCAATTGAATTGAAATATTTTTTGATATTTAAATTTTATGCTTCGTGTCCGGCAACAAATTATCAATATTCCAGTCTATTTTCTTTTTGAATTCTGATTGCCTGTGTTTGCAGTCCGTTATCTGACATACCGAACAGGATGTCGGAGGCACGCAAGGATCAGCGTGTATGAAAAATTCTATCTCCCTGTCAAAGTCCTTTTTTATCAGCTGCTCCACAGAGTCTACCTGATTGTGGCTGTCTTCCAAACTCTGATACCAAGGCAATGTAATATGGCAATCCACATGCAAGGTTTCGCCATACTTCAGCACCCGCAAATTGTGAACGTCTATCCATTCCGTTTTTCTGTTTTTGTTAAGTAACTCTATTAGGTGATTGATTTTTTCAAAGTCGGCTTTATCTAGCAAATCATTCACTGAATCACGCAGTGTTTTAAAGCCTTCCAGTAAAATATAAATACCCATTAAAATACTCACCACATAATCTATAAAATACCATTTGGTAAAGTAAACTAAGGTTAAGCTAACAACAATGGCTACGCTCGACCAGGCATCCGACATTAAATGTTTGCCTTCACCTTGCAGCGCCGGCGAATGCTCTTTCTTTCCTTTATTCACCAGAAATCTTCCCAGAAATAAATTAATGGCTCCCGCTACAATTGTGAGATAAATACCTTTATCTGCTTCATGAATTTCCGGCTGCTTGATAAAGGCATTAATCCCTTCAAATATCATGGCTGAGCCTGCTAAAACAATCATGCCGCCTTCAAATCCTGCTGATAAATGTTCAATTTTTCCATGACCATAAGGGTGGTCTGCGTCTTTTGGCTTAGAAGCGTAGTACAAACTAAATAAAGCGAATGCGCCTGTCAGTAAATTCACAATCGACTCCAAAGCATCCGTTAAGATGGAGTTAGAGTGGGTAATGTAGTAGGCGAAAAACTTTATTCCTGTAAGAATTACAGAAATAGCCAGTACAATTTGCATGGTTCTTATTTTCCCCTTCATACTTAATACCGTAAAATAAAATGTTCTTTTTCTTTTTGTTCTTTTCTGAAGAATACGATGCCCGCATAAAACAAATCAAGGCTCAACGTTACTTCCGGATGATTTTTAATTTCCCCCCATGCTCTTTGCATCCCTTCCGTCCAGTTAATGTCGTCAAAAATAAATACGGAGTGCTCATGTTTTTTTGTAAGCGCCATTTCGAAATATTTTTTTGTCGCTTCGTATTGATGATTGCCGTCAACGTAAAAGAAATCAAGTCGCGGTAGATTGTTCAGCAGTTCAGGAAGCACTGAATCAAAGTTGCCTTGTATGGATGTAATGTTTTCTGCGTTGTGTTTTTTGAAAAGCTGCGAAGAAAATTCATAAAGCGCCGGACAACCTTCAATGGTGTAGATCTTCGATTTTGAATTAGCCTTCGCTAAATAAAGAGTGTTGAGCCCGATGGAAGTGCCTAATTCTACAACATGTTCCGCATTACAAAAATTAATCAGTTTAAAATACAATTCGGAAAATTTCTTTGTGCTAATACCATGCTTGGCGATGTCTGAAATCTTACGAGTATTGCCTTTAAAAACTTTAGAGCCCGCGCCAAAATCAGTGATTTCGATGGTGTTGTGGTTATTCAGCAATTGCTTGCGAACTGCATCTAATTCCTTAAACTGATAATAGGCTTCGTTTTTTGTTTCGAGCAGTTCGGTTACAAATTTGTAGACAAAAGGAGAGTGTACCCCATGCGCGGTTTTGCTTTTCAGCAGATAATTTAAATAGGAAATAAAATTATTGAACCGGCTCATTTTCGTAACACAAACAGGTGTTCTGTTGCTTTATTGGTTTTGTTTTGTAATCGGGCAAACTTTCCTCTAATATAAACAGGATATTTAACCCTTCGATTTTATTATCAGGATGCTTTTTATTCCATTCGCGGATTAAATATCTGCAATAATAAGGACGCATGAAATTAAAATCATTCTTCTGATAATTCTCCGCGAATTTCCGCCAGCGATCGGTTGGATACATTTTGTCAATGTCTTTCGGTTTGGTGAGATCCAATCCGGGTTTATTATTGTAAATGTCCCAAATAGAATCGTTGGATTTTATTCCGCGGTAAACATACCAACCGTCTGTTTTGTAAACCCCCGGTGAAAACATCCCCCAGAACTGATCCAGCTTTAACGCGTTATTCAAATACATAAAGCGGTCATCCGGCACAAATTTGAAATTAGGAAGGTTGCCGAGATTGCTGGCGAAACAAAAGAGGAACACTACTAGTAAAAAGGAGAAGGTGAATTGCCTGATTGGTTTGGGAGATCGGATGGAATAGAATCCGGAGGAAGTAACTTTACTGATGTGGGTGATTTTCTCATCGAGTTTATCCATTATGCCTGACGAGAGCAATCCGAGTGAGGTGCTTAATCCGATTACAAAAAACAATCCTACATAGAGTGTAGAAGCGATGCCTGCATGCAAAAGAATAATTGAAATAGCTGCGATCGCTCTTAAGTTTTGATTTTTGTATGGAACAAGTATTAATAATGGCGCAATGATTTCTAAATAGTAATACACGAAGAAGGTAAGTAACTTCATTAAGGAGGGATATTGATACAGCCAATCGCCCATCCCGACTTTAAGTTGATCAAGACTTAACGCGTAATAAATAGCGCTTCCTTCGGTGCGCCACTCAGGTGAAGTTTTATGTAATGCCGAGAAAAAATAAACCGAGGCCACTAACACCATGTAACCAACACTTGAAATTGAAAAGTAATTCTTCGATTTAGGAATTGTTTTTTTGGCATCGTAAGAATAGAAACTACCCCACGGCAAAAATATTCCCCAAAATAAAATCAGCCTTAAGAAATCATCACCGCTTTGCTGAATGAATGGATTTCTGTTTTGTAAGGATACTAAAAATATCCAGGCGAGGAGTGTGGTTAATTTGGTTTTCCAGCCTACGATTAAAAGTATCGCAATAAAAGCGTTGAATAAAAATAAAAACAACTCATAGGCATAACTGTCATTTAGAAAATGAAAGGACCAGCGTAAAGGTTTTTCATCAAATTTTAATAAAAGATCAACCGGTAATACGCCGTCAGAAGTGTAATGTTCACGCAGCGCTGTGGCGCGTATGATTAAATCGGCGAGCAGCACAAGGCCAATCGCAATCCGCATGAAAGACAAAGCGCGCAAGTCGAGCTTATAGCTCTGTCTTAAATAGGAAAGTATTTTGTAGTAATAACTCAACTATACAAAAATAAAAAGGCTTCCGGTTTCGGAAGCCTTTTTGAGAAAAATCATTTGTTGATTAAATACAAGTTAAGTTTCCTGATACTGTAACCACAGGGAACAAGAACGAATATTGTAAGCATTGAACGTTGTTGAATGTAGCTTGCGTACCGGCTGTGCTGGTAGTTACCGCAACAGAACCTGACTTAGAATACCAAGCAATTCCATCCGGTTGTCCGGGAGCATTGGTCACAATCATACGAGCCTGACCAGCTAATGGTAAATTTGGAGTTAAAGCATAAGTACCTGTAGTAACAGCTCCACCACCAAAAACTAACTGTACAGTTGTGTTTCCATTTAATCCTGTTAAGGTATTAGGACTTGTAGCACACCCATTAAAGCTCCAGCCAGCGATTGAACCACCTACTTGTAAAGCAGTGTTTTGTGTTGCGGGATTAGTAACGGTACTTGTACCTGTAACAGTAATTTGATTAATGTTAGGGTTAGCACCGGTTCCGGTCGACTGGTTTTTATAAGTTGGCGTGATGTTATCGTTATTTTTCTCTTTACAAGAAATAATAAATACTGTGCTTAAAGCACCAAATAACAAAGCAGGAAATAATAATTTCTTCATTTTTCTAAAATTACTTAAACCAAATTTAGCTGATTTTTACAGCTTTAGCAAAAAAATCTCCAAATAATGAGCGAAGGCAAGCTTTTGGTTAGTAAAAGCCCTGTTTTTGAGCCACTTTATGCTTTAAAAGTACGCTAGGCCTGTATCTGTCTTCCTGATATAAACTATAAAGTTCCTGAAGGGTATTCAGTACTTTTTCAATACCTATTTCATCAGCCCATTTTAAAAGGCCTTTAGGGTAATTTACCCCTTTTGTCATCGCTAAATCGATATCTTCTTTTCCTGCGATATTATAGTAAAGCGCATCGGCGGCTTCATTGATGAGCATACATAACACGCGGTGACAAATTAGTTTGCCCAAAAGTTCATCTTTTTTTGGTTCAGGAAGGGGAGAGTTATAATCATAAAATCCGCGACTTGTTTTTCGGCCAAGAAATCCCGCTTCCAATAAACGTTTTTGTGATAAGGCGGGTTTGAAACGCGGATCGAAATAAAATTGTTTCCAAACAGTTTCGGTTACGATATAGTTTACATCATGTCCGATCAAATCCATTAATTCAAAAGGCCCCATTTTAAATCCACCAAACTCTTTCATAGCCCAATCAATGGTAGCAAGGTCGGCAATGCCTTCTTCGTAAATGCGTAATGATTCACTGTAAAACGGACGAGCAACACGATTCACGATAAATCCCGGTGTGTCTTTTGTTATGACGGTTGTCTTTCCCCAACTGTCAATTAATTTTTTTATTTCTGAGGTAAGATTGTCTTGTGTTGCAATGCCAGGAATAATCTCTACTAAAGGCATTAAAGTAGCGGGATTAAAAAAATGAATTCCTAAAAAGCGATTTGGCTTTTTGCACGCTGCTGCAATAGAAGCAATGGAAAGAGAAGAAGTGTTAGTAGCTAAAATGCAATTCTCGGAAACCAATGTTTCCAATTCTGAAAATACTTTTTGTTTTACTTCCAGGTTTTCTACAATGGCTTCAATAATTAAATCGCACGTACCTAAGTCTTTTAACTGGGAAACAAAATTTGATTTTGCTAAAACAGAATCTGCTTTTTCTTTCGTGAGTTTTTGTTTTTCAACCAGCTTTGATAAAGAGCTTGCTAAATTGTTTTTTGCTTTTTCGAGCGAAGCCGGGTTGTTATCGTAAATAAAAACATCATGTCCGGCGGTTGCGGCTACTTGCGCAATTCCGGAGCCCATAGCGCCTGATCCGATGATGCCGATTTTAGAGTTTACAGAGAACATATTAATGTGTTATGATTATTTTTTTCTGAATAGATTTTTTTCCTGAAATTACTTTTACCAAATAAGCGCCCGATTCAAATGCACTGACATTTATTTTTTCTTGCGCTAGCGGTGATGATAAATTAATTTTTCTTTCTTCGTTTAAAATAGTTCTACCGGTAATATCAGTAACAATAAATGTGCAATTTGAAGAATTATCCGGAATGAATGTAATGGAAATATCAGTGCTCGCCGGATTCGGATAAATGCTTGCCGATAAATTCTGATTTTCGTTTTCATTAACGCCAACACTTATCAGATTTTTTGCTGATAAAAGAAATATCCCGTTCTGCATATCACAGGCTAAAATTGTTCCGCTAGGAAAATAAGGGTAGGCGCCCCAGTTTCCTCTGTAAGATTGTGCGAAATAATTATTTCCCAAATTTGATCCTCCTTGGGGATGTGTATCAAAAAAACCTTTTAAAATCGGATTGGATGGTGTGCTAATATCATATAGTAATAAACCATCCTGATAACAGCTTACAAAAGCCCATTTGTTGCCAAGTACATAAGGATTGTGAGCAACGAATTCATTATTGGAGTTTGGTTTTGTAGTTGCGTCTAACGTAATATTTCCAAGGTTAGAAACATTGGCTACTTTAATTGATAAACCCGTTGGAACTTCATCGCAAAATACTAATGTTTTCCCATTATCGGTGATATAACTGCTATGGTTATATCCGGCTCCTGAATAGCCTGTTAATGAACCGAGCGAAGTAAAATTATTCGGACCTGGATTATATTTAAAAACATGAAGGCCTTGTCCGCCTGCCGATGCATAAACAGTATCGTTTCTCACAAACATATCGTGCACGTAATTGATAACCGGAAAATCATCACTTAAAGTTCGCAGTAAAACCGGCAATTGAGGATTTGCTAAACTATACACTTGCATGTTGATGGTTCCTCCAAACGAAGGTGTAACTCCGCCAACGTAAAGTTTATTTCCATCTACCCAACATGTGTGTCCGCGTTCAAACAAAGTGGTGTCGTCATATACTACATGTACCGAATCGGGTAAATAACGCATATCAACAATTTGAAAGCTGTTAGGTTTGGCATCATCGCTTACAATGTAGGCATAGTGCTTGTAATTTTTTATTTCTCGCCAGGTACAACCGCTTCTTCTGGCTTGAACAGAGTCGCGAATACTTGGTGCAGCCGGATTTGTAATATCAATAAAATAAGTTTTATCAGCAGTTCCAACCAACGCATACTCTCTTCCGGTAGAATCTTGTCTCCATCCCCAGCAGCCTGAGTATTTACGGCCATCTCCTCCGGTGTTAGTTTGCGGATTAAGATGACTCATTAACGTAAAATTATAACTTGGATAAATAGTTTGGCTAAGCGTTTTTAGAAAAGTAAAAGCCAATAACAGAACTGTAAATTTTAATTTCATGATAAACAAATGTACCAATAAAAAAAGCCTAAAACAAGGCAGTTAAACCGAAATGGATTTTACCGGCTCTGATATCGATGGGATTACCTTGCTGACTACCCAAAGCATAGTTTAAAGAGAAAATACCTGCTTTGGTATCAAAATTAATACCGGCACCAATGCTGTAAGGCATGTCACTGTTATAATTTCCACTGCTGTTATTTTCGTACCAGGCTCCTTCGGCAAATAAAAGAATGTTGGAGTTTTGACTAAATAAAAAGCGATACTCGATAGTTGGAATCACGTAAGTTGATGCGAAAATACTTTCCTCATCAAAACCTCTCAAAGTTCTTAAGCCGCCAATTCGGAATAATTCATTTTTAAAAACAGGCGCATCACCAAACACACTGCCATATTGCGCGGCTAAATGTAAAACACTATTTCCCTTAATGCGAATAAATCCATGCAGCTCTCCTTCACTTTGATATTGGGTCGATTTAAGCTGAAGATTTGTATATACCGCATCATTTATTTTTGGATTTTTCTTAATGGTTTTGTTACCGGTTTGTGCTGTTATATTGATGAAAATTCCCTGATGCGGATTAAATCGGTAATCACTTTTTTCAAAAACAAGTCCAACACCGTACGATTGAGTGGTGATGTCGGCATAATCCGGCAGCACAGTGGTAAAAGCTAAGCCGTTTGCAGAAAGTAAATTTGCATTTCGTTGTTTGTAAAACACTTTAAGATTATTTAAGCCATTGAAATAATACTGCAAACCAATATTATTATTTACATCAATGAAGGAGGTGTCTTTTTTGTAAATTTTAATGGCGTAATCCGTTCCAATCGGAGAACCCAGTAAGTATGGATAAATAACGCGCGCTTTAAAATCCTGGGTTTGTGTTTGAAGTCTTCTCCAATTTAAATCAAATGTTTCTCCTCCTCTGAAAATGTTATTGATGAGTTTAATTTTTACATCCCCAGTGAAAACAGTTTTTCCGGTATTATCCGGTAATATACCAATGATACCGTCGAACTGAGAAGCATTTTTTTTATTCAGAAACAGATAAAGTTTATTCTGTTTTTCGGTTAAACGAATCACTTGAGGCTTAGCTTCAGATAAGAACGGTAATTGTCTTAATTTTTTTGAAATTGCTCTGAATGCCTCTTCGTTATAAGGCATATTCGGCTTAATGCTTAAGTAGCGGTATAAAAATGTGTTGTTGATTTTCGCGTCGCCTTCAACCAGTATACTATCCAGTTTGATGAGTTTGTTTTTAGAAAGATTAATCACCGCAGAGATAGTGTTCTCTTGAATTGTTAAGCTGTCTAATTGTAATGACGCAAACGGATAACCATTATTTTCATAGTAACTTAAAGTTTTCTCAATGAATTTAGCGGTTTGTAAATAATTAAAGGACTTACCGGTATATATCTTTTCGCTGTAACCAAGCTTAGAAACTACATCCATTTCAGCGTTACCTCTTTTTAATTTTGCCCATTTGTATTTGGCACCAATGCTTAAATAGGCAATGCTTATGAGAGAGTCTTTTTGTATAGAATCAACATTGGCAATAAGATGCCCCTCTTTTCTTAGTTCAAATAAAATTTTATTGAGCTCTTTTGTAATTTCTTTTTCGGATTTAAACGAGTTTTTGTATTTCAGATATTTGAAAATTTTTACGGAGTCGGTATTAATTAGTTTAAGACTATAATTTTGGGCAGAGCCTTTTACCGATAAAACTATCAGTGCGCTTACTATCAGATATCTAAACAGCTTTAGCAGCATTTATCCCCTAAATTACTAATACAAAACGGGTTATTGATTAAATTTAGTATATTTATTAAAATTTTAATTTCATGAAAATACGTTTACTTTCTTTCTTTCTTGTATTAATTTCTTGTGCTAACGCACAGATTGTAATTACAACCAGTAATGTTCCTGCCAGCGGCGACACTGCGCGCATGTCATTAGCTTCAGTAATAGCTTTAACAACCAACACTTCTTTAACCAGTTATACAGCTACGGGGGCTAATTTTACCTGGAATTTTGACTCGTTAAAGCCTGTAGGTCAGATTATGCGTGAGTTTAAACCCGCTAACGCTTATGGTTATTTTCTGTCGACCGGTTACGCCGAAAAAACAGACGATACCCTGGATTTATTCATAGCGCAATTAAATAACGTTTGTGATATTTATAAGAAAAACACCAACGGTTTTTATATGGATGCCTGGGGAATTACATACTCCGGTTTCCCTTTTCCAGTTTCTTATAGTAAGAAGGACTCCATTTACAAATTCCCATTAAATTATTTAGACCGCGATTCAACAAATTTCGCATTATCTACACCATCAAGTTCTTTGATGCCATTTGGATTTAAAAAACACGGACACCGCATAACGGAAGTTGATGGATGGGGAACCATTAAAACACCATTTGGCATGGAGCCTTGCTTACGTGTAATCACCACTCAATATTCTATAGATAGTATTAAGGCGAACATTCCGGTTGGAACATTCACCTTACCAATAAATATCGGATACCCAAATTATGTAAGGAAATATCAGTGGTTAACTTTAACGGAGCACGTGCCTTATTTAGAAATTACCGGTACAGTCGCACTGAATAATTTTATACCGAATGAAGTACGTTACCGTGATATGATTCGTTCGTTTACCGGAATTAAAGAATCCCCTTCTACACAAATGGCATTGGCTATTTATCCTAATCCTGCTACCAATCAGATTAATTTTATTATTCCATCACAGGGTGAGTTCGAAATCTCGATTATGGATATGCAAGGACGAATAATTTCAAAACACAAGTTTGATAACAGAAACAGCATCAATCAAAACTCCATAAATATTGAGGCTTTAGCGCAGGGTATATATTCGGGCAGGATTACCAACGGCAATGCTGTTCAAAACTTTAAATTTGTAAAGGAATAAGATTTTTGAAAAATAGAATTATCTAGTATTTTTATCCCCATAAAACTTACAACAATGGCACATCATCACGACGATCACAGCAACCACACCGAGCAAAAGCCGGTATCTTTTACTGTCCCTTTAATTTTAGGTGCAATCACCGTTTTTATTATTGTATTATTTGTTAGCCTGGGCGATCCTTGTCACCATAATGAGTGTGCCGAAGGATGTTCAAAGGAATGTATGGAAGCCTGCGCAAAAGGCGACCACAGCAAACATCCTGAAGGAATGAGTATGGAAGAGTGTCACAAAGGAATGGAGAAGCATGGCGAAGGACACGGAGAGTGTGAAGGTTGTAAAGATGGTAAAGTGTGTGAACATCACGCGGCTCACGCTGAAGAACATGCCGCAGCTTCTACCGATAGTACTCATGCAGCACCTGCAAATACAACACATCACGCAGCAGAGCCTGCAAAAGAAGAAGCACATCATTAATTGATTTCAATAAAATTTAAAGAGCGCGGAAATTTTTTTCGCGCTCTTTTTGTTTTACGGCTTCCCCCTCTCTGCGTGAGTAGAGAGGGGGTGGTTGAACGAAGTGAAACCGGGGGTGAGTCGGAAAATATTCTTACTTTTAAACCCAAGCGAAAAACCTACGTTTTTGTTTTGACAAACGGTAAAATACATATCTATACAGATGGCGCTGCCAGTGGCAATCCCGGTCCCGGCGGATACGGAATTGTCATGCTGTTTAATCAACACCGCAAAGAAGTGTCGGAAGGCTTTCGGTTAACAACCAATAACCGAATGGAACTCTTATCGGTAATTGAGGCCTTAAGTATGATAAAGAATAAAGACTATGAGGTTGTTGTGCATTCAGATTCTAAATATGTAGTGGATGCTATAAACTTAAAGTGGATAGATAATTGGATTAAAATTGGTTTTAAAAATAAAGCCAATGTGGATTTGTGGTTACGCTTTTTAGACATCTATAACCCTAAGAAAATGAAATTTGTCTGGGTGAAGGGACATGCCAGCAACAAGGAAAATAATCGTTGCGATGAATTAGCAGTAGCAGCCTATAAACAAAAAAACCTCAAAATAGATGAGGGTTATGAAGCAAGTAAAGGAGAATTGTTGTAACTTTTCTTTGTTGTATTCATTATTCAATTAAAACCCATCCCATGAAATATAATTTACTTTCCGTAATGGCAATCTGCATGATGTTGTCCTGCACGCCTCCGCATAAATCAGATGAAACTAAAACAGAATCATCAACCTCAAGAACACTTATCACGTCTTGTATCGAATCCACTTTTATTTTGAGAGATACCACACAGATTAAAAATTTAGCCAAAGAAAATGGCGACATGGAAATGTTTCAATATAGTGGCGCTACAGAATCCTACTTGACATTTTTAACAGAGCCTGAATTTCGGGTGATACTTGAATCTGTAAATAAACTGAAGAATAATCCGCAATCATTTTTATTTTGGAATATAAATGATAAGCCTTTAACGCGAGATGAAGTGGCTCAAAGAATGATGGAATGTGACAGTGTTGTTTTTTCCGAATTTGATTCAAAGGGAAAGGAAACTATCAAAACAATTTGGGCTTGCGACTCCATCTCAATACCTAATAATATCAATTTGATTAAATTCTACGAGGCTTGGTATGTAAATAACGAAACAAACTTAATAGAAAAAGAAATGCTAGGATACGGTGTGTTTGTTTATTCTTATTCCAGAAAAGGATACAAACATTTATTCTATGCGTTTAAAGATAGTACAAGCAGAGAAAAAGCTAAATATAAATTAGCCTTTATTTAATTCCAGCACCCTTTATTATTATTGATGCAGCCAACCACTTTTCCTTGTAATGATTTTCCAAGGAAAGGTGTGTTTTTCGACTTCGAATAAATGTCTTTCTCGGTAAGTTTGGTTTCACCTGTAACAGTGAATAGGGTTAGATTAGCTTTTTCACCTTCCTCTATTTTTGGTAATTCTAATCCTAAAATTTTACGCGGATTAATACTCAAAGCTTCCACTAATTTTTCCG
Source organism: Bacteroidota bacterium (assembly GCA_017303905.1). Classification (NCBI taxonomy): domain Bacteria; kingdom Pseudomonadati; phylum Bacteroidota; species Bacteroidota bacterium. Next base: position 4,365 of record JAFLBH010000006.1, on the reverse strand, counting down.
CTTCACCTTTTAATCCTGTTAATGCGCTTACATAGGCAGTTTGTAAAGCAATGATACCGTTGTCTGCTAAATCGAATTCTAAATCTTTGCACTCGATGTCTTGCGGATGATGATCACTCACTACTACATCGATAATGCCATTCTCCACGGCTTTGCGAAGAGCTTCAACATCTTTTTTATTTCTTAATGGAGGATTCACTTTATAATTCGTGTCGAAATCAACTAAAGCTGTATCATCCAGTAATAAATTATGAGCGGCTACTCCACACGTAATATTTAAATCGTTCGCCTTCGCTTTTTTAATTAACTCCACACTTCCTTTTGTGCTGATAGTAGGAACGTGCATTTTTCCTCCTGCATATTCGAGTACTGAAATATTTCTTTGCAACATGATTTCTTCGGCAAGCGCAGGAATTCCTTTTAAGCCTAACATGGTGGATGTTTCGCCTTCATTCATTTGTCCGCCATGAGAAATACTTTTATCATCACAATGAGTAATAATAAAGCTGTTGATGTTAGTAGTGTATTGTAACGCGCGTAAAATTAAACCGGCATCTTTTATCGGATTTTTATAATCACCAAACGCTACAGCGCCTGCTAATTTCATATCGTACATTTCCGATAAGTCTTTGCCTTCCTGATTCTGACTTAAAGTTCCAACAGGGTATACATCCGTTAAACTGTTTTTACTGCGGTTCAAAAGATACTCAACTTGAGCTTTATTGTGTAAAGGAGGATTGGTTCCGCTCATTACTGCAACACCTGTAAATCCTCCTGCGGCTGCGGCTTTTAATCCACTCTCCAAATCTTCTTTATGCTCATAGCCCGGATCGCATAAGTTAGCTTGCATATCAAACCATCCCAAAGAAAGTAGTAAGCCATCCTCTTCAATAGTTTTTACACCCGAAGCGGTAATGCTTTTTTTAATTTGAGAAATGTTGCCGTTTTCAATTAGCACATCCATTGTTTTATTATGGCAGCTGCTACTTGGGCAGATAATTTTGGCTTGTTTAATTAATACGTTCATTTTAAAAATCGGATTAAGGCTATTTCTATCGCTACAAAAATCAAGGTTAAAATAACAAATAATTTCCAAAGTTTGGTGTTACCGCTTATTTCAGCTACAGAACTTGTGAGCGTTTTTTCACCTGCAATAATCGTCTTATACGAAACTAAATGATTTTCACCCAGATTGTTTTCCATTTCGTCGTTGGTGTAAAACTCCAATCCCGATTCCAGACGATTAAAATTAAAAGCAAGTGCTTGCAAGGTTTGAGTCTGCAGTGTTAAGTTGTAAAAGCCGGGTTCAACAATCTGTCCTTGCGTAAAAATGTTTAGGCGGTTATTTCCAACTCGGATTTCCGGAATAACATCAGATTTGTTATTCAACGATTTTAAATGAAACGGTTCGTCGCCTTTGTTGCTGATAGGATTTATCTGAATCACGGAATTATTTTGCGTGTAATAGTAGGGCGGTACCGCTTTTAAACTATTAATGGCCATTTTATAAATCGTTGGTACAAATAAGGCGTGTTTACAAAAATTACTGCTGGCAACATCAAGCGGACCACTAAACAAATATAATTTGGAAGTATTATTGTCGAGTTCGCCCAGCCAGGTTTCCCCATTCATTAATTTTAAAATCGGCTTTAAATTACTTCGACTTGATAAATTCGTTATGTAACGTTTTTTAATGACAGGGAGGTCGATGCGTTCATCTATTTTATCAAATACACCTTCGTAAAATCCGGTTTTGAAATCTGTTTTTTCAACCTTCAAGGTAGTAGTGTCAGTATTTCCGGGGGCAGGCAATGAAAGTGCTTTATAAAATTCACCGTAATTTGAAGCTTCCATTTTTTTGGCAGGAATTAAAACCAGATGTCCGCCTGACTGCATATACTTATTAATTTCAGAAATTAAGCCACTGCTGAAATTTTCAACTTCATTCAGAATAATGAGATTCGCTTTGGCAAACAAGCCATAATCAATAGACAACTCGTTGTTTTCGTAAAAGCTAAATAAACTATCCGATTGCATTAATGATTTAAAGTAAGGACCTGTTTCGCTAGACTTTCCGTTTATTACCAAAGCCTGTATGTTTAATTTAGAATTGAAAGTGAAAAATAATTCATCATCAAATGTTATAGGATAATCATCCAGTTTTAACGAACAAAAATTAAATCCTTCTTCCTTACACTCAAATGTTAATTGCGTTTCGGTTTTACTTTGTGCGTCCGCATTAAAGCTCGCTATACCGGTTTGTTTATTGTTTATCGTTAAGCGTATGGTACCATTCTCAATCGCTTTATTGCTTTTATTGTAAACACGGATATTTAGTTTTTGAACAACACCCTTTTGCTGAACCGGAGAATCAAACCAACATGTGTCGATATAAACATTATCGCTGGTGTTGGCATTAACTGCAATGAGTGAATTTATTATCGCAGTATCGTTCGGGAAATTTTTAAAATCAGAAATTGATTTTTGAAAATCACTGATCACAAAAGAACGCATGTCATTTAATTTCGCGCCTCTTAAAAAATCCTGCTGACGTTTAATAACCGATGATAATGATTTTACAGCCGATGAAATTTTTACTTCATCTATAGCCTCGTTTATCTCTTCCTTAGAAATAAAGCGTTGATGTTTGCCCTCAAAATCATTGGTAAGAAGCATGAATTTATCGGCATTGCCAAATGCGGCAACAATTTCTTTTGCCCGCTTTTTTGCGTTTTCAAGCAGACTTCCGTTTTTATTAACCCCTTCCATACTGAAGGAATTGTCGATATAAACACCTATGGCTTTGTTTCCGGTTTTAACTTTGGTAGTATCGTTTACCAGAACAGGTTGAGCAAAGGCGAATACAAGCGCTGAAATGGCTAAAATACGGCTGATTAAAATTAATATCTCTTTTAAGCGGCTTTTCGACTGACTTTCCTGTTTTAATTCACGTAAAAACTTTACGTTTGTAAAATATATCTTTTTATACTTCCTGAAGTTGAATAAGTGAATGATAACAGGAATGAGGATGGCAAAAAGGGCGTATAAAAAGGTTGGAAATACAAAGCTCATCGGAGTTTAAAATTAATAAAAAACATGGTATTATTAAAATGAACAGTGCTAAAGCTATAATCGGGAAAAATCTGGTGCTCATTGCTCTCGTAATCCTTACCATTTCAACCCTTTTCAGAGGCACTGTTAGTAAGGCAGAGTTATTAATATTTCAGGCGATACTCGGACTTTTATACGCCATTTTAAGTTATGTGGAGTATAATAACACGAGTTACAAGGCGCAATTACCGGTTGAGCGATTTGCCTATTACCCGGGTAGTTTTTTTACGCTTCGGGCGCTAAAAGTTGGTATTTATACAACTTTCGGCTTATTGCTTTTTGCTTCCCCTAGTGCAGTAAAGATTATTTATCCTGTATGTTTTATCATAGCTTTCACCGAATTGATTATTAGTCTGCTTAAATTCAATAAAAAATTATGTTTTGTTAACGTTTATGCCAATTATGTTTTAATTGCTTTGGAGGATATGGAAAAGATTTTCGCGAACGAAGTCGATTATATCGAATACCGTCACGAAATATTTTACATTATCAAGAAAAACGGACGTTCTACTACCATTAAAACTTTTTCTATCGACAATCAGGAGCTTTTTATGACAAAAATGCTCGATTGGATTCGAAACAATAATATCAATGTTTCGTCAGAGTCTAAACAGAAGCTGGGCTTATAAGTGACTTTTGTTACTGATTTCCTTTTATACTGATTGTAACTTTACCTTAAAATTAATGCCATGAATTCAGTATTAGCGGGTACACGTAAAGCCATTAATAATTGGTTAAGGCAATTCAAAACGTTTATCAATTTCGAAGACAATACCTACAAAATTCAAGAGAGTTTGATTGGTGTGTTTAAATGGGGCGAGTTTAAACCCCTACCAAAACTGAATTATGTTTTGGTTTTTAAAAATGTGTTTGCTAAGTGCGAGACATGTTCGATAGATGAATTTGAAAACAATCCCCATGCGTATTTTCAGGTTAGCTTGGTTCACAACTCTAACCGGAGAATAATTGTGCACGAAACAAAGAATAAAGAAGAGGCCTTCAAAATTGCGGAGCAATTAGGAAATAACTTGCATTTAAGAATCAAGGATTCATCAAGCAGACGGCAGTCGGTTTGGTTAGATTAATTTCGGGTTCTTGATGAAATAGGAAAAAAGTTTTCGAATTTCCTGTCCAAGAAAATAATGTAGAAAAGCACAATAACCCCCTCCCGGCTACGCCGTACTCCCCCTTAGCAGGGTGAGAGGCTGCCCGTTTTTAATTGAACTTGAATTGAATTTTAAAATATACGCGGGT
>JAFLBH010000004.1:300000-413547 GCA_017303905.1 Bacteroidota bacterium | reverse complement strand
AGTGGAAACAGTGGAAACAGTGGAAACAGTGGAAACAGTGGAAACAGTGGAAACAGTGGAAACAGTGGAAACAGTGGAAACAGTGGAAACAGTGGAAACAGTGGAAACAGTGGAAACAGTGGAAACAAAAAAATCACTATATGCCATCTCCCTCCCGGCAAAAATCAAAATCCGCAAACAATAGAGATTGATGAAAATGCATGGCCTGCCCATCAGGCTCATGGTGACACGAAAGGCCCTTGTCCGCAAACAAAAGTTGGAGGAACAACACCAACTAAAGGAGGTGCTCAGCCATTAGGAAATGAAGAAATTAAAACCGGTGAAGTGAAATCAACGGAAGGATCTAATATCAAAACAGGCAGACCAAGATAATTATGAACTTGATTTTAATTGATGATAAAAAAGTATGGCAGCAACTATTGCCATTAACTTATACACGCCCTGTATCTGAAATACGAGTGGGAATTCTTACGATTCGTGAAAAATGGGAGAAGCATTTAAAATTAAAAGCCTCCTACCAAACAGAAGTTTATTTATCCGAAAAATTCCAGTTTTCCGCTTCAAAGGGCGATTCATTGTTTATTAATTCCTGCGTAATTCCGGATGATAAACTCATAGCTAAAATTAAAAAGCTTAAATCCGGACAAGGCTTAAAACAAGATAATAAATGGATTGCTTATAAAAGTGAAGCAATAAATTTCAACGAAAATACTGTTTTACAGAACAGTGAAGCGTATTCAAATTCATTAGTCTTAATAGAGCATGTTTGGGATATCTTTAAAAAGAATGGAGAGGCGATACAATTGGATTTTTCTTTACTAACAAAAGGACGCAAAAGTCAGGTTTTATCCAAATCAAATACTGTAATTGGTAAACGAAATCAAATTTTTCTGGAGAAAGGCGCAAAAGCAGAGGCCGCTATTTTTAATACCACATCCGGACCAATTTACATTTGTAAAAATGCCGAAGTAATGGAAGGTTCTGTGGTACGCGGTCCGTTTTCTTTGGGCGAAGAAAGCGCCTTAAAGTTGTCGTGCAAAGTTTACGGACCAACAACTATTGGTCCGCATAGCAAAGTAGGAGGAGAGGTAAATAATTCTGTGATTTTTGGTTATAGTAATAAAGCACACGATGGGTTTTTAGGCAATAGTGTATTGGGAGAGTGGTGTAATTTAGGCGCCGATACCAATAACAGTAATCTGAAAAATAATTATGGTAATGTGAAATTGCATAGCTATGCTACCGGTAAAAATGAAGATACAGGTTTGCAGTTTTGCGGTTTAATCATGGGCGATCATTCTAAATCGGGTATCAATACCATGTTTAATACCGGAACTGTTGTTGGTGTAGGAGCCAATATATTTGGAGGAGGATTTCCACCAACTCATATTCCTTCATTTACATGGGGCGGTGCGGAAGGTATGGAAACATACCGATTAGATAAAATGTTCGAAACTGCTCAACGTGTTTTTGAAAGAAGACATTTGAACTTGGAAGCGGAAGACAAAAAAATATTGGAACATGTTTTTGAAACAACTTCCGGTTTGAGAGATTAACTCAATCGTTTCCCTATTATTTTTAAGAGATTACCGAAAACCTGGCCGGGAGAAAATTTCCGCCAATGAAAATCATTTAATTCTCCATCAGAAATAAAGTAATAATCAATATTGGCGCGTTTGAATTCTTTTAAAACGTGTTCTCTGAAATTCAGGAACACAATCCATCCGTCTTCACCAATATCATCGAACCATTCTTCATAATACGAGTCATCCGAATAATGGAAATTCAACACGTTTTCACCAATGATGACGAATTTATTAATACCCGCATAAATCAGTTCATCAATTATGTCGCGCTTTAACAGCATGATGTCATTATTGATGGCGTCATTCCATTCCCCAATTAATTCTATAATAGCAAATCCTTCCTCGTAATCGCTGAATAAAACCTTTATGTAAAGTGTTTCGCTGCCAATATCATCCCATTGCGGGTGAATGTAATAGTTGTAAATGGTATTGGAGTATTCAAACTCGCTATATTCACGTCCATAGAATGGCGATTGCTCATCTTCCGAAGCAATATAGAGGTGTCGCCAGTTATAAAAAGGCTCAATGGTGTGCATACTGCAAAGGTAGTTAGTTAAGCGTATTTTTTTTGTAATTATTATAAAAAACAAGGATAAAACAGTGGATTTATGCACTAAAGCCATTTAATAACCTACTCTCAATTTCCCTCTAAAATGAGGGTTATTCACTATATTTGTGCTTATCTTGAAAACAGTTATTGATAGTGGTTCTTCCGGGCGTTTAAGTCTAAGCGAAATTATCCGTTTCAAGGGGCTGCTTTGGAACCTTTCTATGCGCGACGTTTTGGTGCGTTACAAGCAAACTTTAATTGGAGTATTATGGGCTGTAGTACGACCTGCTATCAATATTGCCATCTTTGTTTTCTTTTCCATGTTTATTGAAGGTGGTTCTGATTTGCAAGAACGTATTGTAAATGTTGGCGCCGGAATTATTATTTGGGGATTAATATCAACCTCTATTACTGATGTAAGTAATTCGTTGCTTAATAACTCGAATATTCTCACAAAAGTGTATTTCCCGAAATTGATAATTCCAATTTCTACATTGGCCGTTTGTTTAATTGATTTCCTTATTTCTTTTTTTATTCTTTTGATTTGTAAAATCGCAATTAATGGTTTTCCGGGACCCGAATTCTTTTTGTTCCCGGTATTTGTTCTTTATGCTATCTTGTTTTCATTTTCTGTCGGATTGTTTTTTGCGACTTTAAATGTAAAATACCGCGATATTAAATTCACTCTACCGTTTTTATTGCAAATTGGTTTTTATGCGTGTCCTGTTTTTTTAAGCGCTTCGTTTTATCTTGAAAAATTACCGGCATCATTCGCTCCGATTTTTATGTCGAATCCACTTGTTACTGTTATTGAAGGTTTCAAATATTGTTTTTTAGGCCAATCATTTGGTGTTGATATGGTATATGTATTAAGTGGATTGTGCTTAACTTTTTTAGTGTTGATATTTAGTTTGAGGTACTTTGTGAAATTTGAAAAAACCTTTGCTGATTTTATTTAATGAGTCAAGTAATTATCACTGCCAATAATGTCGGCAAAAAATATAATTTAAAACATCTCTCCGGAAAGAGTAAGGATGATATGTTTTTTGGATCCATTAAGGCAAAAGCAAAAGGATTATTCTCAAAAGCAAGTGAAGAGGAAGAATTTTGGGCATTGAAGGATGTTTCTTTTGAAATAAATCAAGGAGACAGAGTGGCTATTTTAGGACGTAATGGTGCAGGTAAATCTACTTTACTTAAAATACTAAGTAGAATTGTAGCACCAACAACAGGTAGAATCGAATTTGACGGTAGAATGGCAGCTCTCTTGGAAGTAGGTACTGGTTTCCATGGCGACCTTACCGGACGTGAAAATATTTTCTTGAATGGTTCTATTTTAGGAATGACTAAATCTGAAATCAAAAGCAAATTCGATGAAATTGTAGCTTTTTCTGAAGTGGAGAAATTTCTGGATACGCCGGTAAAAAGATATTCTTCCGGTATGTATGTGCGTTTGGCTTTTGCAGTTGCAGCACATCTCGATCCTGAAATATTAATCGTTGATGAGGTTTTAGCAGTAGGTGATGCGGCCTTTCAGAAAAAATGTTTGGGTAAAATGAAAGAAGTATCAGGTGGTGGAAAAACAATTCTGTTCGTTAGTCATAATATGGCGGCCGTTCAAAATATTTGCGATAAATCCATTTACTTGAAAAACGGACAATTGATTGATTATGGGAAGACAGAGGATATCCTTCCGCTTTATATGCGCTCTTCACAAGCAACCCGTTTAGCAGATTTAGGAAACAGACCAGATAGAATGGGAAATGGTGCTATTCGCTTTAAATCAATAAATATTAAGGATCAATCCGGGACAGTTGTCTCATCTGCACAATGTGGTTCTCCTTTAACGATCGAATTGGAAATTGAAGGTAATCCGTCTTTCGATTTGTCTTACGCTCGTTTCTCTATTGGTATTGATGATGATTTCGGTCAACGCATTACCCATTTGAGTAATGATGTAACGGAGCAAATTTTTGAAAAGGTGAAACCGGGTAATTCGCTCGTTAGTTTTCATATTCCGGAGTTGCCTTTAAAACGTGGAGATTATACCTTAACACTGTTCTGCGCAGTAAATGGCGATGTTGCGGATTGGATACAAGAAGCAGCAGTTGTTAATGTGGAAGCAGGAGATTTCTTCAGAACAGGAAAACTTCCGGAAGAAAGTCAGGGTAGTTTTTTTATGAAACATTCGGTTACAATACAATAAGCATGTTCAAGTATTTTAATATTTTTAAAAAGGAAATTAGCCGCTTAAGAACAGATGAGCCGAATCATCCTTCTTATTCTTCTTTATGGCGTTATTTTTTTAAATGGAAACGCCTTGCGCATTCTAATTCGGTAGAAGCTCAATTGCCTTGGATAAGTTTCCCGGTAATTGATTTTTTAAACACAACGCTTACTTCTCAGTCAAAAATATTTGAATATGGCGGAGGTGGTTCTACGGTGTTTTTTTTGAAAAGCGCCTCTCTGGTTGTAACGGTAGAGCATAATAAAGAATGGTTTGAAATTTTGAAGGACAAAATTGGTTCTAATGTAAAATGGAAACCCTTTTATATTGAACCTGAAAATTGCACGGATTACGATGTGACTTTATGTGCCAATCCTGATAAATATTTTTCAAAGGATAAAGATTACGTAAATAAATCTTTCGTAGAATATGCATCCGCAATTGATACTTACGAAGATAATTATTTTGATTTTGTTTTGGTGGATGGTCGCGCACGGCCTTCTTGTATAAAGCACGGTATTCCGAAAATCCGCAAAGGAGGATATCTTATTCTTGATAATTCTGAAAGAGAGTATTACAAGGAATATTTCAAGAAACAGTTAAATGAAAATTTTGTAGAAGTAATCAATTATAGCGGACCAACACCATTTTGTACTTGGTTTAATCGTACCAGCGTTTGGCAAAAGAAATAATGAACTTAGCTCCAATTATATTATTTGTGTATAACCGTCCGGGTCATACACGTCAAACTTTACAAGCTCTAAAAAGTAATGTGCTAGCCGATCAATCCATTCTTCATATTTATGTTGATGGATTAAAGGATGATGCCGGCGAAGAAGCAATGAGTAATCAGGCAGAATTAAAAAAAATACTTCGTGAAGAGCAATGGTGCAAGGAAGTTGTTATACATGAATCAGAAAAAAACTTAGGACTCGCGAGTTCAGTGAAAAAAGGCGTAACGGAAATTGTAAATCAATTTGGGAAGGTAATTGTTTTAGAGGATGATCTAATTACCGGGAAGTATTTTTTAAAATTCATGAATGATGCGCTGGATATGTATGAAAATTCTCACGAAGTTATCTCCATCACCGGATATATTTATCCCGTTAAGCGATTAATGCCTCAAACATTCTTCTTAAAAGGTGCTGATTGCTGGGGATGGGCAACCTGGAAAAGAGGATGGGATTTGTTTGAAAGCGAAGGAAAGAAATTACTAAGCGAATTAGAGTCAAAGAACTTAATTGATGATTTTAATTTTTATAAATCTTATCCTTATGCTCAAATGTTACGCGATCAGATTGAAGGGAAGAATGATTCGTGGGCGATTTTATGGTATGCTTCAGCTTTTTTAAAGGATAAATTGACTTTATATCCGGGTATCTCAATGGTTCATAATATCGGAATAGACGGATCAGGCATGCACAGCGGTGCTTATACCGATAAATTTAATGTAAAGCTCAATAACAGCGAAGTAAAATTAGTAACAGTTCCTATTAAGGAGAATGAACGCTGTAAGGTGTATATAGCTGAATATTTTTATGAGGTATTTGGTACTAAGGAAAAAACATTCTTTGAAAAGATAAAACATAAATTATTTGGAAGGAATGCTTAATGTTTATTCAGATAAATTATGGCTACCGGCTAATACTAATCATACGGTTTTATTATATCCTTTTTGGGGTGAAATTCCGGTGCCTCCCGGCGAGCCGGATACCAATAGATTTAAGAACTTCGTGCTTAATGCTCATACGATTGTAAATTTAGTGAATGAACCAAATAATGCAGATGTTTTTGTTCTACCATTTGAATATCGCAGTGATGCCTTGTCGTTGAATTTGGCTAACACTGCCGCACAATTCGCGAAAAGTTACGGTAAGAAATTAATACTGTTTTTTAATTCGGATTCACCTGAACCTATTCAAATTGAAAATGCAATTGTATTTAGAACTTCTTTTTATAAGTCGGAAAGAAGAAAGAATGAGTATGCTTTTCCCGGATGGAGTGTAGATTTCACAGAAGCCTATTCTAATGGTTTTTTTCCAATAAAGAAGGAATCTGTTCCGAGTGTGTGTTATTGTGGTTACGTTAATAATAAACGAAGAAGTTTAAAACAAACTCTCAAGAATATACTTATAAAGCCTAAATCAAAATCCTATGAATACGGAGCATATGTTAGAGGTAAAGCAGTAGAGCGATTAATAAGAAACAATAAAATTAAATGTGATTTTATTATACGTGATGATTTTTGGGCCAGTCAATCGAAAGGACTTAAGGAAACACGAGAAGAATACGCTAAAAATATGCTGAATAGTCCATATGCATTGGTAACTCGTGGCGCCGGTAATTTTTCTTATCGCTTTTACGAAGTTTTTAGTTGTGGGCGCATACCGGTTTTTATCAATACCGATTCTGTTTTACCATTTGAGGAATTTATTAATTGGAAGGAGCATATGGTTTGGGTAAACGATACCGATATAAATAATATTGGTGAGATATTATTGGAGTTTCATAATAAAATTTCTCCCGAAGCTTTTTTAGAACTTCAGATTAAAAACAGAAAATTATATGAAGACTGGTTATCCCCTTTGGGTTATTTTAGTCATTTGAAAGAATATATAAAATGATGCCTACCGTATACATACATCTTGGAAATTTACCAGCTTATTTAAAATTGTCGGTACAACAAGCCCGTAAGTATAATCAACGCGTTGTATTAATTTCTGATAGCAAGCCCGATTTTGATTGCGAGTGGGTGGATGTAACGACAGTTTCTGAAGATGTTCAGCGTTTTTCTTCCGTATATGCACATATGAGCACGAACTCCAAAAAGTTTGAGCTGATTTGTATCAAACGCTGGATTATTCTACGTAATTATATGACGAAGCATAATGTCAACATAGCTTACTATACCGATTCTGATGTGATGATTTATGATAGTTTAAGCGACATTTATAATACACACTATTCGAATTATGAGGTGTGTTATACCATGCCAGCTGATCAGGAAAATTTTCGTTGGACCGCCTCAGCCTGTTGTTCATTTTGGACTATTAAATCTATAAAAGCCTTCGTTGATTTTATTTTTCATTGCTATGATGTAACAGGTATTAAAAAACTGGAAGAGAAGTGGAATTATCATATGAAGAACGGTATTCCCGGTGGTGTGTGCGATATGACCTTGTTGTATTTGTTTCACGATAAGCTTAATTTTTGTTCTCTTTCCTCTGTAAACGGAAATATAACTTTTGATCAAAATTTTATTGATGGTGAGAATTATTATAGAAATGAGTATGCAACTGAATATGCAGTCGATTTCGATTTAAAAATAAAGAAATTGAGTTGGGAGAATAATCAGCCCTACGCTAATAATTTAAAACTGAACAAAAAGATTCGTTTTGTAGTACTCACTGAGTACGCCAAATTACTTACCAATGTCAAGCAAAATGAATCAAAGCCAAACCCTATTATCAGTTTAGCTAAACGCGTTATGAATAAGCTCAAACGATTATTTCAAGGTGAAAGTAAAAGTCGACACGGTTGGTTTGGAAATTACAAGTCTTGGCAGGAAGCGAAAGCAAAATGTTCAGGCTACGATGCGGATGTTATCTTTAATAAAGTTCGTGAATCTTTATTGAAAGTAAAAAATGAAGAAGCTGTATATGAACGGGATTCTGTTTTGTTTAATCAGATTCAGTATTCTGTTCCATTATTAGAGGCATTAAAGACAGTTAGTCAAAACCATGAACTTAGTATTATTGATTTTGGAGGTTCATTAGGGAGCACTTATTTTCAAAATCGCGATTTGCTTTATTCTATTAAGAAGATAAATTGGTCAATTGTAGAGCAAAAACATTTTGTGGATGGGGGTAAGAAGGAGTTTGAATCGGAAAGCTTGAAGTTTTTTTATGATATTCCTACCGCTATTCAATATTCCGGAAAAAGAGCTATTCTCTTATCCAGCGTTATACAATATTTCGAGAAACCGTATGATTTAATTGAGGAGGTAATGAATCACGGTTTCGAATATGTTATTATTGACAGAACTGCATTTATAGAGGGAGAAGAGAGAATTACAGTTCAAATAGTTCCGGATTCTATTTACAAAGCGTCATATCCTGCCTGGTTTTTGAATGAGACAAAATTCAAAAATGTATGGGGTGAAAAGTATCAATTAATAAATGAATTCGACAGTAAGTTTGATCCTGAATCTGTAATGGAGGATGGAAAAAAGGTGTATCGTAAAGGTTTTTTATTTAAATTAAAGTAATGAAACTTAATTTTTGTACATTATTTAATGCTAATTACCTCTCTCGTGGTGTTCTTATGTACCATTCCCTGCAAAGGCATTGTAAAAATTTTCATTTGTACGTTTATGCTTTCGATGATAAAACTTACGATTATTTATCTCAAGCTAATTACCCAAATCTCACAGTTATTTCCTTAAAGCAATTTGAAGATCCCGAGTTATTGCGCATTAAGCCTTCAAGGAGTGCAGGAGAGTATTGTTGGACATGCTCGTCTTCAACCATTTTATATTCGATCGAAAAATATAATCTGGATAATTGTACCTACATTGATGCGGACATGTGTTTTTATTCCGACCCAAAGGTATTAGTGGATGAAATGGGCGATAATTCTGTATTAATTACCGAACACCGATATACTTCAAGCTATGATCAATCAGCAATAAGTGGAAAATATTGTGTCCAATTCGTAACGTTTAAAAACACACCGGAAGGAATGAAAGTGCTGAAATGGTGGCGAGATGCCTGCATTGATTGGTGTTATGGCTATGTGGAAGATGGAAAATTCGGTGACCAAAAATATCTGGATACGTGGACGCGTGATTTTAAAGGCGTACATGAGTTAAAACATTTGGGTGGAGGATTAGCCCCCTGGAATATGCAACAATATGCTTTTACCAAGGAAGGTAAGACCATCCAGGGAAAAGAATTAAGCAGTGGAAAAATTTTTGAAGCGGTGTTTTTTCATTTTCACGGGTTGAAATTATTCAGTAATGATATGGTTTCATTAACCGGTGAGAATTATGAAATGAATAGGGAGGCGATTGATATTTTCTTCAGGCCGTATGTAAAGGAACTCATGCAAGTTTCTGAGGAAATCCGGAAAAGGGACGATAGTTTTAATTCAAACGGAGCAAATCAACCTACAGATAAGGAACCAATGACATTCGCTCAAATACTTAAGTTTTTCCAGTACGATGTCAGGATGAACCTTGTGAATATATTCGGCTCCAAAACCCGCTCCCGACTGGCACATTATCACTATTATAAGGTTAGTGATTTTATTAATAAATAAGACTTTTTGCATTTTATTTTATTCCTTAAATGGTTAACTTGCTTACGCATTAAGCGTGGCTAAATTCTCAATAATAACAATCAATTATAATAATTCCATCGGTTTGGAAAAAACGATGAGCTCGGTATTTAATCAAACGTTTAAAGACTTTGAATACATTGTTATTGACGGAGGTTCGCAGGATGGGAGTAAAGAATTAATTGAGAAGAATGCATCCCGAATCAGTAAATGGATTTCTGAAAAGGACAGTGGAATTTACAATGCCCAAAATAAAGGAGCAAAAATAGCTACCGGCGAATATTGTTTGTTTTTAAACTCGGGGGATTATTTCGCTGATAATTTGGTGTTACAAAAAGTTTCGGAAGCCGGTTTGTCGGAAGATTTTGTTTATGGTGATTTATTGTTAGAGAATAATCATGGGCAAATCGAAAAAGCTTTTTCTCCTGATAAATTAAACGTACACCACTTTATGATTTCTACACTTTGGCATCCTTGTACATTTATTCGACGCGAGGTGTTTGTGAAGTATGGTTATTATAAAGAAAATTATAAAATCACAGCGGATTATGAGTTTTTCATCCGCACGATATTGAAACATAAATTAAAATACAAGCATTTGAGTTTATTCGTTGCTGTATTTAATACGGGTGGAATTGGTAGTACCGATACGAATAGAAAACTACAAGAAAAGGAACGGGAACAAAGTTGGTTGGAGAATTACTCACCCCTAACTTACAGTTGGTTTAAATTTAAAACAAAATTGAAGCGGTATAAGGAGGCCAAACTCGCATAATGAAGGAGTGGTTGTATTATAAACGTAAGAGTATTTTGTCGGCGTTGCGTAAGTTGGGTCGCTCAACCCAACGCATTTTCATGAATGATTTTTTAAGCGAGAAAGACAGTTATGCCGTTCCAATAATCATTAATAACTACAACCGTTTAACTTATTTAAAGACTTTGATCGAGTGGTTGGAGAAGAATGGATATACGAATATTATTATTCTCGATAATAATTCTACCTATCCTCCATTATTAGATTATTATAAAACCGCGAAGAACAAAATCGTTTATTTGAATGACAATTTGGGTTATATGGCTTTATGGAAGAGTGCTTTTTTTAAAGAAGTTAAGAATTCATATTATGTTTATACCGACCCGGATGTGGTACCAAATAATGATTGTCCGAAGGATTTGGTTTTTCAATTATACAAAGTGCTAAAAGCAAATAATCGAATAGAGAAGGCAGGAGCAGCTTTGAAGTTAGATGATTTACCTGATTATTATAACTTCAAAAGCGAAGTTATCAAGGCAGAAGAAAAGTACTGGACTAAAAAAGTTAGCGATAATGTGTACGATGCTTTAGTAGATACAACATTTGCGTTGTATAGACCTTTAGCTTTTGGGAATGCAGAAGAATGCAAAGCGTTTCGTTTGGGAGGTAAATACAGCCTGCATCATTTGCCCTGGTATGAGAACAGCTCTCAACAAAACGAAGAAAATCAATTTTATAAAAACAGTATTGTAAAAAACACCACAGTGTGGTCACAACAATAAATGAAGCCCTTAGTTTCCATATGTATTCCTGCTTATCAGCAAACACATTTTTTAAAAATGTGTATTGATTCGGTGTTGAAGCAAACATATGCGAATTTTGAAGTGATAATTACCGATGATAGCAAAGATGATTCTGTAAGGAAGTTGATAGAATCATATAGAAATCCACTTTTACAATATTTTCATAACACTCCTGCTTTAGGAAATCCCCTCAATTGGAACTCAGCCATGGAGAGAGCCAAAGGCAAATACATCAAAATTATGCATCACGATGATTATTTTCTTAAGGAAGATAGTTTGACTAAAATGGTGAATGCAGCAGAGAAAGCTAAAGTGGATTTTGTGTTTTGTAATACCGAAGTATGGCATCAAAATAGTGATACACGACGAATTGCCAAGCCTAATTCAGCACAATTAAAACGACTCGAAAAAGATATTAATTTTCTGTTTTTTAAAAATGTAATAGGTGCTCCATCCGCTACTTTATTTTTGAATAATAAAAAGTATTTCAATTCAAAATTCAAATGGTTAGTCGATGTAGAATTCTATATACGTTATTTAAAGGCGGCAAAATTTGCTTATGTAAATGAAGCTTTGGTTTGCACGGTACATGAAGCACCCGGACAAGTTACGCAAGCCGTAAAAGGTACAAGAGATGTTGAATTGAAAGAGAATATTTTATTGTTTTCTTTATTACTGCCACAGTTGAAACAAACTAAAAACTACGAGTTGTTTTTCGAGTATTTTTTCAGGGATTTTGAAATTAAGAAAATAGAAGAACTGGAAGCATTAACTGATTTAAGCAGGGAATTGAAGAAAATATTCGAAAGAATTTTAAACAAAAAGGACAAAAACGTAACCATAAAAAGATTAATTTGGCGTTTATATAACAGCCGTTATAATAAACGTTATTTTAAATTAGAGCAGTTTTAAATGATTATTGTCAAATTAATGGGCGGACTGGGTAACCAGATGTTTCAATACGCGGCGGGGCGTTGTTTGGCTCATTTACACAAAACTGAACTAAAATTGGATTTGTCTTATTTGGAAGCAGATCCTCAAAACAAATACACGAAGCGGCATTATGCTTTGGATGTGTTTAATATTCATGCAACAATAGCTACAGAAGGTGATGTTAAACCGTTTCTTCCCCTATATCGTAACAAATATCATAGTACTTTACAGCGTAAGCTGCCTATATTGTTTTCAAAAATTGTCGCCAATGAAAGCGGACATGCGTTTATGAAGGAGTTCTACAGTTTTCCTGCCAAAACCTATTTAAATGGTTTTTGGCAATCGGAATTGTATTTTCAATCGGTGAGGGAAATTCTCTTAAATGAATTTACAATCAAGCAAGAACCGGATGCTGCAAACTCGGCATTGGCAGAAAAAATAAAATCGCTTACCGCGGTGAGTTTACATATTCGAAGAGGCGATTATGTAAACAATAAAGAAGCTGCTGCCTTTCATGGCAGTTGTTCTTTAGCGTATTACCATCAAGCTATTTCGTATATAAAGACCGTTTGTGAGTCGGCACATCTTTTTGTGTTTTCGGATGATGTTGCTTGGGCAAAAGCAAATCTAAACTCTATTCTTCCGGTTACCTACATTGATATTAACACAGAGAAGCCACACTACGATATTTGGTTAATGAGTTTGTGTAAACATCATATCATTGCTAATAGCAGTTTCAGTTGGTGGGGTGCGTGGCTTAACCCATATGCCAATAAATTGGTAATTGCTCCAACTCAATGGTTTGCAGGTGTGGAGGCTCATTCGCACAATATTTATCCCGAAAATTGGATAATCATGTAAGTGAAAAAACGTAAGTAAATTTTAATAAAATTTAATCTTTTCCTTAATTAAATCATCTGTTAAAACGCTAATCTTTAGTATTTTTAGCTTTTAATCTTTTATTATGACAGACATGAACGAAAAGCCGAAAAAGAGCTTGATAAAGCGCATTTTGAAATGGACAGGAATTACGTTCCTTTTATTAATCATTTTAATTATTGCAGCACCATTTTTGTTTAAAGATAAAATTGTTGCTCTTGTAAAAGAGGAAGCTAATAATAATTTAAATGCAAAAGTTGATTTCGGCGATTTTGATTTAACCCTCATCAGTACGTTTCCTGATTTTCATTTTGTAATTAAAGATGTACGAATTGTTGGTATCAACGAATTTGAGAAGGATACATTGGCTTATATTGGAGAGTTAAGCACCAACATCAATTTGAAAAGTGTTTTAAGCGGCGATAAATATCAGATTAATTCAGTGGTGATCGATAAAGCCCGAATTAAAGCGGTGGTGTTACATGATGGTAAAGCGAATTGGGATATTGCTAAGGCAAGTGCCGATACTACTACCACTACTGAAGCTCCAAGTGAGCCAACAAAATTTGCATTGCAGCTAAAGCAATTTAAGATTAGCGATACATATATTGTTTACGATGATAAACAAGGTGACATGTATGGAAGATTAGAAGGGTTTAATTACGAATTGAAAGGTGATTTTACACAGGATGTTTTTGTGATGGAGAATTTACTTGATATCGCTAAAACAACTTATAACATGGGCGGTGTTGGTTATTTAACAGATGTACATATTCATTCTAAAGCCGATTTAGACATGGATATGCCGAACATGAAATTTACATTTAAAGAAAATGAATTAAGTTTAAATGATTTGACTTTAGGATTTGATGGTGTTATTACCATGCCAACGGATGACATTGGCTTAGATGTTACTTTCAAAGCTAAACAAACGGAATTCAAATCTATTTTATCTTTAATTCCTGTTGTTTACTCCAAAGACTTTGCTGGATTAAAAACATCGGGTAAACTCGCTTTAAACGGATACGCAAAAGGTACCTATAATGATAAGCAATATCCAGCTTTCGGTGTAGAGTTAACTGTTGCCGATGGTATGTTTAAATATCCTTCTTTACCGAAATCAGTGAACAATGTAAACATTGATGTGAAAGTGAAAAATCCTACCGGTGTACTGGATGCTACAACAATTGATGTCAATAAATTTCATGTAGAAATGGGAGGGAATCCTGTTGATTTATGGGCACATGTTGCTACGCCAATTTCAGATCCGAATATTGATGCACAAGTGAAAGCGAAAATTGTTTTGGCAACTGTAAAAGAATTTATTCCGCTTGAAAAGGGTGATGAAATGAATGGAACCATTACCGCAGATATAGAGATGGCCGGACGAATGAGTTCAATTGAGAAGAAGGAATACGAAAAATTTAAAGCGCAGGGGGTACTTGAAATTGCGGGTATGAATTATAAAAGTTCAACATTACCGTATGAAGTTTTGTTGAATATGATCAAGTTTAATTTTACCAATCAATTTGTAGAGTTAGCAGGCTTTGATGCTAAAATGGGTAATACAGATATTCAAGCTAGCGGTAAGATTGAAAATTTCATGGAGTATGTATTTAAGGATTCATTAATCACCGGGCATTTTAATATGACCTCTAACGTGATTGACTTAAACCAATTAATGGGTCCTGAAGAAGCAACGCCAACCGAAACAACTGCGGCTGCGCCAACTTCAACTGCCGCAACGGGTGTTATTGAGGTGCCGGGTAATATCGATTTTGTTTTGAACGCGAAAATGGGAAAGATAATTTATACCAACCTTAATTTGGAAAACGTAGCCGGTAATATTGTGGTTCGTAAGAAAAAAGTAGACATGACGAATTTAAAACTGAATGTACTTGGTGGCGCTATGCTATTGAATGGTTATTATGAAACAACGAATCCAACCAAGCCTAAAGCAAACTTTACTTTGAAGTTGGATAACTTCGATATTCAAACAACATTCAATGCGTTTAATTCAGTACAAAAATTGGCACCTATCGGTAAATATGCAAAAGGTATGTTCTCGGCAGTTATCGAAGATTTTGACATGGTGTTAAATGATAAAATGGAGCCGGATTTGAATACCGCGCACATGCATGGTAAATTAAAAACTAATAAAGTGAGTGTTGGAGGATATGAACCTTTCGTAAAATTGGGAGATGCTTTAAAGATTGAGCAATTAAAAAATCTTGATTTCCAGAATATGGATGTGTCGTTTGAAATGAAAGACGGTAGGGTTGAGACAAAACCATTTGATGTAAAGGTAAACCAAATCAATACTAACATTAGCGGAAGTACCGGTTTGGATGAAACCATCGATTATAAATGGAAAATGGAAATTCCGCGCGCTATGTTTGGTGCACAAGCCAATAGTGCTTTAAATAGTTTAATGGCACAAGCTAATCAAGCTGCCGGAACAAATGTTAGTTTAGGAGAGAAAGTAAAAGTAAACATCAACTTTGGCGGTACGGTTAGTAAGCCTACCATTAAAACCGGACTAAAAGACGGGGATAAACCCGCTGTTGAGCAAGTGAAAGAACAAGTGGTGGCTGCCGTGGTAGATAAAGCTAACGAAGAAGCACAGAAAATTTTAGATGATGCTAAAGCACAGGTTGAGAAAATGAGAGCAGAAACCCAAGCTCAAGTGGATAAATACAAAGCGGAAGGTTATGCCGCAGCTGACAAACAAGTAGAACAAGCTACTAATCCTATTGCTAAGATTGCAGCCAAGAAAGCGGCAGAATTAGCGAAGAAGGAGGTTGATAAGCAAGCGCAAAAGATGGTGGATGAGAGCGAAAAGCGTTGTCAGAAAACATTGGATGATGCGAAAATAAAAGCCGATGAAACGGCTAATAAACAAAAGAAATAGTTAGAGCTAATTGGCAGGTGAAAAGAAATTTTTAAAACTTTTCTCCTGCCATAATTAAAATTCTTTTTTCATTACCAACAATCCAAACTTTGTCGTTTTCCTTAAAAATTAAATCCGATTCAGGATTAAGAATTCTTTTTCCATCTCTTTCCACTCCTACAACAAGTCCTTTTGTTCTCTCACGGATGTTAGATGTCTTAATGCTTTTTCCAATCAAAACTGATTTTGTATTTATAGTGAAATGAAGAAGTTTTATCTCTGTTTTGGCTTTAAGAATATTTGTAGCAACTTCTTCTTTTTCTATATAATCTTTAAATTTTTTTAATTGATCATCAGTGCCAATAACTGAAATAATGTCTTGTGGATACAAACGTTCAAACCTGTCTGGTACGTTTATAGTAATGTCTTCTCTATCAATTGCAGCAATGTTTACCCCAAATTTTTCCCGAATTTCAGACTCTAATAGCATCTTTCCGATAAATGGCGAATGAGAGTTCAGTTTAAATGATGAAAGATGCGTATCCCAAGGTGTTAAGTGTGATTTTTTGTTATTGTATCGTGTTTCTCGTTCGTTTAGGTTTAAAAGAAAACGCCCTTCAATTTTACCATAAAACTTCTGAATCCTTTTTCTGAATAAATACAAAGCGATAAAAGTTATAAATACACCAAGTAAAGCAGTTCTCGTTGAAAATAAGCTATCAAATAGAAAACCTATCAATACAATCGAGAATAGTATTCTGACAAGTTGCAAAGTAACTAAAGGACTTCTATATTCTTCTATACTCCACATTTTGGCGTAATCGTTTTTGTTTCCGCGCCTGAACGAAAGTGCCCATAAGAAAGGCGAAATAAAAACTATTGTTATTACGGCAGTAATTATACGACTCCATTTATATTCCCAA
The DNA here is from genome assembly GCA_017303905.1 of Bacteroidota bacterium. Lineage (NCBI taxonomy): Bacteria > Pseudomonadati > Bacteroidota > Bacteroidota bacterium. The sequence continues at coordinate 396,665 of JAFLBH010000004.1, read as the reverse complement.
AAATAGGGTTGTATGAATTTTATATTAATAAGTATAATAGTAACGATAATAACAATAAAAATAATGGAATTACTAATTGTACTTCTTATTAATTTTCGCCACTCACTGATTTCTGTAAGTTTATCTGTACTGATGCTATAATTATTAATTATCTCATTCCATCTATCAGGCAGAATTCTCTGCAGTAAATTATTTGCATTCTCTGAAAACTTAATCATATAAGGAGTAGTGAATGTGGTGATAACTGAAACCGCAACCGCAACAGGATATAGAAAATCGCTTGTAACTTTTAAGCTTAATCCAAGTGAAGCTATAATGAAGGAAAACTCACCTATTTGTGAAAGGGACATTCCTGTTTGAACAGCGATTTTTAAAGGCTGTCCGGTTAAAACAGATCCTATAATTATAAAAAGTGGTTTTCCAAAAATCAAAATAAGAACAGAAAGAGCAACAGGAATAATGTGCTCTATGATAGTGTTGGGGTTAATTAACATGCCAACTGATACAAAGAATATAGCGCCGAATAGGTTCTTAAGAGAAGAGATTAAATGTTCGATTCTTTCGGCTTTTGTAGTTTCCGCGAGAATGGATCCCATAATGAATGCGCCAAATGCAGGTGAGAATCCGGCGTACAGAGCCATAATTACTAATGCAAAACACAAGGCAAGGGAAAAAATTAAAAGAATCTCTTCATTAAGCAAGTTCTTCAAGAACTTTAAAATGGATGGTAAGAAGAAAATGCCTGAAACAAACCAGAGAACAAGAAAGAAAAATAATTTTGAGACAGAAAATAGCAATTCTGTGCCTTCAAATTCACGGCTAATAGATAGAGTGGTTAATATTACCATTAAAATAACAGCAGCAAGATCTTCTACAATAAGAACACTGGTAACTATATTGGTGAATTTTTGTGTTTTAACATTTAGTTCCTGAAAGGCCCTTATAATTATTGTAGTCGATGCAATACCTAATATTCCTCCCATGAAAATACTGTCAGTATTATTCCACCCCAAAAGTTTTCCAAGCAAAAATCCTGATAAAAGTGTTAAGCCAACACCCATAAGCGCTATCACAATAATGCGAGAGCCTTCTTTGAGAAGTTTTTTAAAACTGAATTCCAAGCCTAAATTGAAAAGCAAAAAAATCACTCCTATTTCAGCCCATGTTTTAATGCTTTCAATTTCCGCCACAGTAGGAAAAAATTTGAAATAAGGCCCAACAATAACACCAGCAATAATATACCCAAGAACTATCGGTTGTTTTAGAAATCTAAATAAAATGCCAAATACAGCAGCGCCTAAAAGTATAAGCGCTAAATCAGTTATTAAGGGCGGTAAATGCATCTTTTTGCAAGATACACATTATCACAAATTCAATAAATTAATTGTAGATAATGTTGAAAATAAATATCTTTAAACCCGGATGGGAAGCGAAGTGTTAAAAATATTTTTACCTGCCTTTATTGTTGTTTTTGTATTGATTACATTCTTCTGGAAGTGGTTTAGGAGACTAATAAGACTGGAAGTGTATCGTAGTTTGGAGCAAACAGTTTCTTACAAAAGGGTTAAACGGATAAACGGCGTTTTTTTGGTGCTGTTTTTTCTATTTGTAATTATGACGTTTGTTTATTCATTATTTCCGGAAATGTATTTTGTTTTTGTTCCGTTTGAATCCTTTGATCACCCAATGATTAATAGTGCAGGTGTTTTGCTTCTTAAGGCTGCTCTGATTTGGATGATTGTGGCTCAGCTTCATATTGATAAAGAACTTTATAAATATTCAAGAAGAAGTGGAGATTTAAAGCTTATGGAATTAGTTTACTTCTCGGAGAGAATGTTTTTAGGTGGATTAACCGTTATGTTTGTAGGAATGTTTGTGACGATAACAAATTTAATAGGAATATTGGCTGCGCTTGTGTCCTTGTATTTTTATTACAAATTTATATTGAAGGATAAGGTATTAAATTAGGTTCTATGTGGAGAAAGTTTTCAGGATTGTTACTAAGAAATAAAGCTGTATTTACTGTTGTTGTTCTATTGGCAACAGTATTTATGGGATATGAGGCATCTCAAATTGAATTGTCTTATGATTTTGCACGCATTTTGCCGGACGATGATCCAGCTTATGTAGAATACCAAAAATTCAAAAAGCAATTTGGTGAAGATGGAAACGTCATGGTGATAGGATTTGAGGATAAAAATTTTTATACGCTCAATAAATTCAACGACTGGTACCATCTAAGCAAAACCATTAAAATTATTCCGGGAATTAAGGAAGTTTTATCGGTTCCTACTGCATATAAATTAATTCGTAACGATAGTCTCTCTAAGTTTGATTTTGTTCCGGTTATTACCAAAATTCCGAGAACACAATCGGATGTTGACAGTATTAAATTGGAAATGGATAAACTCAAATTCTACGAGGGTATCATTTACAATAAGGAAACGGGCGCCACTTTAATGGCTATTACCTTTAATACATCAACGCTCAATTCAAAGCGTCGTTTAGATATTGTGCGCGACATCAAAACTCTTACGGAGGGATTTGGAATTAAACATCATGTTCAGATGCATTATTCAGGCATGCCGTACATCCGCTCTCAGATGATGGAAAAAATTTCGCATGAGATGACCTTGTTTTTAGTGTTGGCGATTTTAATTACCGGATTTATTCTTTGGATGTTTTTCCGCTCCGGAGCCAATGTGTTCTTTAGTATAGTAATCGTTTTAATTGGTGTTTTATGGTCGCTGGGTGTCCTTGAATTATTCGGATATAAAATCACCGTCTTAACCGGACTTGTCGCACCGCTCATAATGGTTATTGGTATTCCAAATTGTATTTTCTTAATTAATAAATATCAGGCTGAGTTTGTTCTGCACGGTAATAAAATAAAAGCTTTATCGCGCATGATTGAAACAATTGGTGTTACACTATTCCTGGCTAACGTTACAACTTCTATTGGTTTTGGCGTATTGTATTTTACTAAAAGTACAATGTTAGTGGAGTTTGGTGTGGTGGCAGCTATCAGTGTTATGGCAACTTATATCGTTACGCTTATTTTGATTCCTGTTCTTTTGTTTTTACTGCCTGAGCCCAAAGCAAAGCACACTAAACATCTGGAAGCAAAGCGTATAAATAAAATATTGGATTATGTTGATAGTTTAGTTCAGAATAAAAGACCTGCTATTTATTTAAGCACAGTTATTATAACAGTTATTGGAGCAATAGGAATGCTTAAGATTAGTTTAGTTGGATATGTAGTAGATGATTTGCCTAAGAAAGATCCTGTTTATACCGATTTGCATTTCTTTGAGAGTGCATTCCATGGTGTATTGCCATTTGAGATTTCGGTTGACAGTAAAAAAGAAAATGGAATTTTTGCAGAGAATGCGAAGGTGCTTTATAAGATGAAAGCATTACAAGCCTTGTTTGGCGATTATAAAGAATTTTCAAAACCACTCTCAGTTGTAGAGGCGGTGAAGTTTTCTTATCAGGCCTATAAGGATGGAGCGCCTAAATATTATCGTTTGCCTTCTATTACCGATTTAAAAACTTTATCAGAATATTCCGGTTCGTTAAGCGGACAAAATAATCGGATGAAATTTTTTATTGATAGTACTAAGCGAATTACACGCATTAGTTTTCAAATGGCGGATGTAGGCTCTAAGAGAATAAAGGAATTAGTAGCGGAACTTCGACCGAAAGTAGATTCTATTTTTCCGCCGAAAGATTACGACGTTAGTTTAACTGGTCACAGCTTAGTGTTTTTAAAGAGTAATGATTATTTACTTTATAATTTATTTGAGAGTTTAATCATCGAAATTATATTAATTGCAATTGTAGGAATGGCTTTATTCCGTTCGGTGCGAATTATTGTGTTATCCAAGTTACCATGTTTGATTCCATTAATTATTACAGCGGGCGTTATGGGTTTCCTTGATATTCGATTTAAACCCTCTACCATTTTAATTTTTAGTATAGCCTTTGGTATAAGTTCAGACGGAACCATTTATTTCCTAACAAAATACCGTCAGGAATTAAGAAAACTCGGAGGAGATGCTTTTAAAGCGATAAGCGTAGCTATTAAGGATACAGGCTTCAGTATGATTTATACATCTGTGATTTTATTCTTTGGATTTTCTATTTTCTCTGTATCCAGTTTTGGTGGTACAGCCGCATTAGGCGTATTAATCTCATTAACCTTAATTATGTCATTAATTACTAATTTGGTTTTATTACCGGCAATTCTATTGTCCATTGCTAATAAAAAGCAGAACAAAGAAATCATGAAGGCTTCTATGATAGAAATAGAAGAATAGGACAAATTTAAAATTTAAAAATCCCGCTCAAGGCGGGATTTTTTATTTAATGCTTTATACTGTTTCTTTTGGTTTTATTCGCTTAGTAATTTCTTTACCACCTAAATACGCCATCGGAATGTAAGCCAGAATTAAATCCGTTAAAGTAAACCAGAGTGGGGAAGGAAGCAGAATGATATTGATAATGCCACCAACTAAAAACCAAGCCCCGATACCTAATGCGAATTTCATTTTATGATTTGCGGCAACGGCTGCAGCAATAATGGCACCTGAATAAGTACCTAATGCGTGCGCTAAAAAAGGCATTAAAAAATGTTTGGGTTCCATTAAGTGCATGGAAGCTTTTAATCCTTCCATGGTTGTTATGTCTGCACCTTCCGGGGGCGGAATTACAGAGCCACTCACCATAATTAAGGCCATATTAATGGCACCGCCGCCAAACGCTCCGGCAATAACAGCGATAATATTTCTTACAATTGGATTCATTTGTTAACGATTTTAATAATTGAATAAATAAAAATATGAATTTAATATCAAATATCTGTTAATAACATTAATAGTTGAAATTTGATTATAAAGTGGCGATTTTTAGTAACTCTTAAGCCATTCAATGGCCTCTTCCTTTTTCGAAAAACTTTTGGTTGGAACAATTGGCTTATTCATTTTCATAAAGAAATTCATGAGTAAACTTTTGGCCATATTGTCAACCATTACAACAATAGCTAAACTATATTTGGTTCCCTCTTCAGAGGTAGCGTACTTTCCGGCTTCACTGCTTAAATGTAAAAAATCGTGAGGCTTGAATAAGAGCGGCATTTTCTTTCCTTGACCGAGTTCCTCAACAAGTCGCTGCATTTCTTTTAAATGTAAAACTTCAATGGTCTCAATGGAAGCGTCCCAGGTTATTTCTATAATGCCGTTGTCGTACAATTCAGCTTGTAGAATTCCGGGTGTATGAGATTTTTTTATTAAAACAATTTTTTTCAAATTTTGCGCTTTTCTCAAAGCAATGAAGATACTGTTTTATCTTTTTTCTCCATTAAAAACCTCAATGAATCGATTGTTGTAACGTGTAATTAAAGTAATTTATTGTGGAATATTTTCTGTGAGTATTTCATTCCCCTTTGTGTCATAATAAGTACATGTCATTTGGTGAAGGTCTACTTTCCATTTTTCTATTCCTGATTTAGCGGCATCATTGCGAAAAGTTATATAATCTGTTTTCCCCTGCTGATGATTTTTTAAATCGCTTTTAAATTGGTTCACGTTACAATCCTCCGAAATTGGTATAGAGGAAAATTTAGCAGGCATGCCGGCTTTGAAGTCTGTAGCACCATAAAAAATGGCTCGACTGTCACTGGCAAAAGTTTCGTAATGCGTCACACCTAATTGTTTTATTTCCTTTATGTAGTTTGGAAAATCAGCTCCCGATTTTACTTTTGAATGAGCTGCCGCTATTTGATCGATTGTAAACATGGTTTGTGCTTTTTACAAATGTAATGCAATTACCCACTCAATCCTTGCGTAATAGTCTATTAAGATTCAGAAAATTTGATTGAAACTTCATTTTGCTGAGTTAATGGAATCAATAAAATAACCGAACGTGTCAGGCTTCATTGAAATATTGAAATGAATTTGTGCGAACCCGATGTTTTATTAAAGAACAACTCCCAAAAAACCTTAAAGACTCGTTTTTAAGATAAAATCTTTCCTTTTTTGTATCTTTTTGCTAGCCTTCTGAATTGTATATCCCGAAAGAGCCCTACACACCTATATGGAGATTGATAATGAACAGCAAATAATAGAGAAGGCCAAAGCAAATCCTGCCGGCTTCGAGCCGCTGTATACAACTTATTACGAGCGTATTTTGCGCTTTGTATACAAACGGATGGAGGATGTGGAAGATAGTAGGGATGTAACGGCCATGGTATTTATAAAAGCGCTCAGTAGTATTGGAAAATATCAGCACCAGGGCTTGCCATTTTCAAGTTGGTTATATCGCATCGCTATTAATGAAGTGAATTTGTTTTATCGACGCACCAAGAAAGCGCGTGTTATAAGTTTGGATGAAAAGGGATTAAAAGGAATAGCTAACGAAACAGACGGATTGAGTAAGGAAGATCTTGCAGCTTTGAAAAGGGCACTCTTATATTTATCAGACGAGGAATTACTCATAATTGAACTTCGGTTTTTTGAAGAAAGACCTTTCTCGCAAGTGGCTCAAATTTTAGATATTACCGAGAACAACGCTAAAGTAAAAACCTATCGCATATTAGATAAATTAAGAAAAGTATTTACACAAATTGCATGATGAGTACAGGATAAAATGAAACACATGAAGAATTACAAAATAATAGAAAACCGTCCGGAACTCACACCTGAACAAATTTCCCAGGGGATGAATTTCGCGGCTGTTAAAAGTAGTGCCGTTGGTGCTGGTAAGGCAATTATTAAAACGGCTTCAATTAAAGGTATAATCATTAAAAGTGCAATCACTATTGCTATAATCAGTACAACAGTTGTTGTTTGTTATAAGGTGAGTTCCTCAGAATCAACAATTAACGAGGCAGTTGCAGAAACTAAGGAGAATGCATTAACAGTTAACAAGGATACAATGGCTTCTAAAGCACAGGAAGTCCGTTTTTTTACCGGTGATACATCTGTCGAATCAATTCAGAAGGGTGCTGAGAAGCAAAATTCTGTAAAAAAGGCACCAACGAATATTTCTAATGTCATTAAAACTGAAAGTCATTCACCGTCGAGTCTTCATGCGGCTCCTTTAACGGATACAATCCAAAAGCCGGAGCAAAGGAATAAAGATTATATTTTTAGCGAACCTTTTAAAGCAAGTCCGAATGCTAAATGTGTTCTGCTTAATATGGATGCGCTTGATAATATGGGCTCTGCAGTACCATCGCCAATAACCATGAATTGCAACGCATGTGAGTTCGGTTATATTAGTGCGAGTGAACTGGAGAAGCGTTCTCAGCTTAAAATGGTATGGCTGTCGGTAAAAGTAGATGGTAAATCAAAATTTAATCTGGAGAGTGAGTTAAAAAACATTAGTTTGATTAAAGGTTCCGATAATAAACATCTTCATCCAATAGCTATTGGTATTGGAGCACCCTCCGGTAATTCAGGTGAGGGAAAATTCATAAGTGATAAGTTTCGGGCAATTGATTTAAAAATTATTTTCAATAAGCAGGTAGATGTTTACTTGTTTTTTGAGGAAGCGGCTGTTGGTGATAGAATCATATTTGATGATTTTGTACAGGCTCAGATAGAGGAGTAGGTGTGAACTCCCTCTTTCATAACGTGAAATCTCCCCTTTAGTGGGGGGATAATCACGGATTAAAATAATTGATAATAAATCGGATTGAACCATTCAGTCATTAAAGTGTACTACTCATTAATAAGTAATAAAAAATAAGTTCCGCCGTTCATGTATCTTTTAATAATCTCTACATTATACCTGCAATGAAAAAACATCTATTAGTGATTTTTATGAGTGTAATAGGTGTTGTGGCCTTTTCGCAAAATTCAATAAGTGGTATTGTAACTGATTCAACCCAAGCTCCCATTCCTTTTTGCGCCATGGCTTTATTAAACGCTTCCGACAGCAGTTTGGTTAAAGGCAATATAAGTAACGATAAGGGCGAGTATAAATTTGAGAATATAAGAAGCGGAAATTACTGCATAAAATTCACCAATGTTGGTTATAGGGTTTGTTTTAGTAATGTAATTACCATTGATTCACTTTCAAGAATTGAACTACCTGCTCAACAACTTAAAACGGAAGGCGTTAATTTAAAAGAAGTTTCTGTAGCGGTTTATAAACCTGCGGTTGAATTTAAAAAGGGAATGGTAGTAATGAATGTAGAGGATGATATTTTAGCTAAGGGAAATACGGTATTAGATTTATTAAAAAGATTGCCCGGTGTTATTATTGATCCACAAAATAATATCACTATTAATGGTGTTGGCGGCGCACGTTTTTTAATAGATGATCGTTTGCAGGAAATGCCGGCTCCTCAAGTACTGGATATGCTCGCTGCCATGAGTGCCGACGCTGTTTCAAAGATTGAATTAATCAAAAATCCACCTGCTCGTTATGATGCTGCCGGCACGGGAGGACTCATTAACATAGTAACCAAGCGAGCAAAGGTTAAAGGGTATAATGGAAATATATCATTTGGTATTAGTTATATGAAAAGGTTGCGGTTCGGCCCCTGGGGTTCTTTCAATTATAAATCTAACAAGCTAAGTGTTTTTTCTAATTTCTCCTATGGAAATTGGGATGGTGTAAGCGATCAAAAATTAGAGCGTAATTTATACGTAAATGGCAGCACTCAAACTATAAACTCTTATGGCACTTCCGAAAGTTTTCAAAGAGTGATGTGGGGTGGCGGGGGTATTGAATATGATGTAACACCTAAAACAGTATTGGGTTTTTACATTAATAGTAATTACAATAACGATCATTATAACAGCGATACGCGCACCGAAATTGGCAATGGTAGTGATTTTGGCTACACTCGAATGGATTATACCGTAAAAGATAAATTTAAAATGTATGCTCCAAATTATAATTTAAGTATACTTCAAAAAATAGATACAACAGGCGGACAAATCAAATTGAGTTTCGGTTACAGTAATTTTGTGGAGAAACAATATAAAACGAATGAGAATCATTTTTATGATATAAGTAATACTGAAGTGGCACCGGCAAGTACGTATAATACAACTAACGATCGTGATTTTAAAGTGTTTTCTCCCAAGATTGATTTAAATAAAACATTCAAGAATAAATTATCGCTGGAGGCAGGATTAAAAGCTAGTTTCGCGGATAATTATAGCAGTACTGAATTAAATTTTTTTAATCAAACAACAGGATTGTTTACCGGTGATACAACATTATTTAATGTGTATCGATTTAAAGAAAGAATATTGGCCGCTTATTCTACTTTTTCCAGAAATTGGGATAAAATAGGATTTAGCTTAGGTTTGCGTGCAGAAGAAACGGATCTTGATGCCAAAGACATTAAAACAAATTATGCTTTCAAACGTAATTATGTTGGTTTATTTCCGAGTGGCAGCATAGATTTCAATTTCAATAAAAAGAATTCAATTACCACAGCTTATAGTTATCGAATTGATCGCCCGCATTATGGTATGATGAATCCTGTTCGAACTTTCAATGAACAATTGAATTATGGAGTTGGAAATCCTGAAATCCGACCACAGTTTACCCATAATATAACGTTAGATTACAATTACAATCAGTTCTTAACTTTAAGTGCCGGACTCAATAAAACTAAGGATTTTACGTTTTGGTATACTTATACACCGGATTCTTCGAAGATTAACGTAGATACTATTTCTAACCTTCGCGATCGAGAAAACTATTATGTAAGCTGGTCGGTACAGAAACGAATAAAGTGGTATAGTTTTCAAACATATGGCATTCTGATGTATCGTACGTTTAGCGGCGAGCTATTGGGCGAAGATGTAAGTTCAGAAACGTTTAATTATTATGCCAATTTGAATCAAGAGTTCTATTTGCCAAAAGATTTCAAAATTCAGATTTGGGCAGGGTATAGTTCAAAATTCAAGGATGGTCCGCAAACATACCACGATAGAAGCGCTATCCATATCAGTGTTCATAAAGCGTTTTTTGATAAAAAGCTTAACATCACCTTAGCTTTTCATGATGTTTTGTATAAAGATTATTTTTCTTATTCAACCAGTTTCTCCGATAATAACTTTTATTGGTATGACAGGATGGATACAAGACGTGTTCGCTTAACTGTAAATTATCGTTTTGGTAAAATGCGTATTGAGCAACGGATGAATGCGGAAGGAGATTCAAGAATTAAATCGGGAAAATAGTGGGTTCTAACCTGTATTATTCCTATATATAAATACCTTATATTTACAACAATGAAAAATATCTTAAATTATAGTCTGCTTTTTTGTCTTATAGGTTTATTTACCCAGGCACAAACTAAATCATTTAATGGTTTAGGTTTTGAGGGTGTTTATCGCGGAAAGAATATTGTCATAAAAAACCCATACGGAAAGGGCGGTGTTGGATTCTGTATTACAGAAGTGAAGGTGAATGGTAAAACCACGAAGGATGAAATTAATGCAACCATGTTTCAGGTGAAATTGGATGAACTGGGATTGAAATTAGGAGAAAAAATAAGAGTAGAGTTTATATTTCAAGACGGATGTACCCCAAGTCCTGAACCGATGATTGTAAGTTTAGGAGCCCTTCATAAACAGGAAGCCGGTAAAGACGCGGAAATGATTATTGTCGGAAAATTTTTCTGGAGCAATTTATTTTTAACCAATCCAAAAATGGCCGATGGCAACAATAGTATTAAACAAATCAAAGTAAATGACGAAGTGTTACCACTAAATTTAAAAACTGATGTAGTGGAAGTAACACTTACTAAAATGGGATTACGTGATACGAAAAAATTAATGGACGGAGCAGAAGTTATTATTAATGTAATTTATAACGACGGATACGATCCTCTCCTGTTAAATCCGGAAGCGGTAAAATAAAAACAACTTGCTTAATCAAATAAGCTACCGCCTTTATTGTAAATTGATTTCCCTAAATGCTTATACGCCTTTTCGGTAACTTCCCGTCCACGCGGGGTTCGACTTAAATAACCTTCCTGAACCAAAAACGGCTCATAGACCTCTTCAATAGTTCCCGATTCTTCACCTACCGCAGTGCTAATCGTGTTAATTCCTACCGGACCTCCCTTAAACTTTTCAATAATAGCGGAAAGAATGCGATGATCCATTTCATCTAATCCGTTCTTATCTACATTTAAGGCCTTTAATGAAAATGTAGCAATTTCAATATCTATTTTTCCATTGCCTTTAATTTGTGCGAAGTCGCGAACCCTGCGTAATAATGCGTTGGCAATACGCGGGGTGCCGCGACTTCGTCTTGCGATTTCATAAGCCGCTTCCGGACTTATTTCAACTTTAAGAATATCTGAACTGCGCTCAACAATACGTGTGAGCACTTTACTGTCGTAGTAATTTAAACGGGAATTAATGCCAAAGCGCGCGCGAAGCGGAGAGGTTAATAAACCGCTGCGGGTTGTGGCACCCACCAGAGTAAATGGATTTAATTTAATCTGAACGGTTCTGGCATTCGGTCCGCTGTCGATCATGATATCAATCTTGAAATCCTCCATAGCCGAATAAAGATATTCCTCTACAACCGGACTTAAACGATGGATTTCATCAATAAATAAAACATCGTTAGGCCCAAGGTTAGTCAATAAACCTGCTAAATCTCCCGGTTTATCCAAAACAGGCCCTGATGTAACTTTTAAGTTAACCCCCAAATCGTTTGAAATAATATGGGCAAGCGTTGTTTTACCTAACCCCGGAGGGCCGTGTAATAATACGTGATCTAACGATTCGCCTCTTTGTTTCGCAGCCTCCACAAAAACTCTTAGGTTATCCACCACACTTTCCTGACCGCTAAAGTCATCGAACTCTATAGGTCGCAAAGCCTTTTCCAATTCCCTTTCGGAAGGTGTTAAGTTTTCTTCGTTCGGATCGAGGTTCTCGTTCATGCGACTAAATTAGTACGTTTTAAAGCACAACCTTGCTACAATTTGTAGCTTTTTAATAAATTCTTATTTCCATAAGATTTTTTCTATCATACTTATGGAAATTATAACGCCCCATCATCCTATTTATTGCAATCTATTTTGTAAAATCTATTAACAAAGCACAATAACCCAATTTCCAAATAAACATCAAACCAGAAATATCAAACAAACTTCAAACCTGAAACCTCAAACATAACCGTTAACAATTTCTAACAACTCCAAAGCAACTCAAAAAACCTATGTGCAGTAAAACTGTAATTTTAATCATCAAATTCCTAATCATTTATGTGGCTTAATAAAGTAAAATGGATGGTGCTTGGCATGGCCATCACCGGCGCAGGTGTGTTTGTTTATAACAACCGCGATTATTTTAAATCATTAACAGGAAGCAGCTACAATTCGGGGCCTGCTTATAAAATCAATCCTGAGTTTGCTTCCTACATCAGTGCTTTTACTACCGGCTACGTTTCTACCGGCTCTACCATTAAAGTAAAACTCAGCAGCGAGTTCGCAAATGCCACCGAATTGAATACACCATTGAAGGAGGAGTATTTTTCTTTCGAGCCTTCGATCGAAGGTGAAGTAGTATGGCGCGACGCACAAACACTCGAGTTTAAACCTAAAAACCGTTTGGAACCGGGTACCAATTATAAAGCCACTTTTCATCTGGATAAATTAATTGAAGTGAAGGATGAACTTAAGGAGTTTGAATTCGGATTTCAATCCATTAAACAGTCGGCACAATTACAGGTAAACCAACTGAAATCTTATCACGGTACCGATTATGAGTATTACTCTTTGGCGGGAACTGTTTCTACGGCTGATTTTGCCGATGAAGCCACGGTTGAGAAAATGGTGAGCGCTAAATTGGGAAGTGAAAACCTTCGCCTGAAATGGGTGCATAACGATAAGGAAACCATCCATAAATTTTTAATTGATAGCATTGAGCGTCCGGCTTTAGGAACATCACAGCTTTCTATTAATTGCAACGCGGAACCATTAAAACTGACTTACAACGAAACTAAAACCTTGGAAGTGCCGGCAAAAGGTAAATTCACTTTATTGGCTACCGGCGTTGAAAGCGATAACGAACAGTTTGTCTTGCTTAATTTTTCCAATCCGGTTGATCAAAATCAAACCATGGAAGGATTAATTAACCTTGGCGATTTTAAGGATATAAAATACATCGTCAACAACAATCAGGTTCTTCTTTATCCAACTGAAATTAAATCGGGCACCTATACCTTAACAGTGAGCGAAAGCGTGCGCGATACCAAAGGACAAAGTCTGGATAAGTCATCAGAACACAGCATTGTGATTAATGAATTTAAACCGGCTGTTAAATTTTCAGGAAACGGAAATATACTTCCTTCAACTAACGGTCTGTCCCTTCCGTTCGAAACGGTTAACCTCATGGCTGTAGATGTGAAAATAATTAAGATCTACGAGAATAATGTATTGCAATTCTTACAGCAAAACGATATGGATGGCGGCAGCTATCTGGCGCAGGTTGGTAAGAAAATTATTGAGAAGAGAATTAATTTAGGTCTAACGAATCCTGCCGATTTTGGAGTATGGAAAAAATTCTCTCTTGATTTAAGCTCCTTGATCAAAACAGAACCGGGCGCTATTTACCGCGTATTCCTTGGTTTCAAAAAAGCCTATTCAACTTATCCGTGTTTAGGAAACAGTCCGGATGAGAAATTTGAAATGGAGGATATAAAAGAGGAAGCCGACGAAAATGAAGTTTCTTATTTCGGTTATTACTATGATGATTATTACAGTTACGATTATTATGGAGAGGATGAAGATGACGGTGAATACAGTTGGAGCAATCGTGATAATCCATGTAAATCGGCATACTATCGTCAGTACGAACGTACCGTTGCCCGTAATATTTTAGCTACCGATTTAGGATTAACGCTTAAAAAAGGAAATGACGGAAGCTTATTTGTAGTAGCGAATGATTTATTAAGCACGAATCCTTTAGCGGATGTAACTTTAGAATTATACGATTATCAAAAGCAATTGATTCATACGACAAAAACTAACGGCGATGGACAAGCCTTCATTAGCATTAAAACAAAAGCCAGCTTCCTTGTAGCAAAGAAAGAGCAGCAACGCGCTTATTTACGATTAGATGATGGTTCTGCTTTATCATTGAGCATGTATGATGTGTCGGGCGATTACATTAAGAAGGGTATTAAAGGATTTATTTATGGGGAGCGCGGTGTGTGGCGTCCGGGTGATTCTTTATTCCTGAATTTTATTCTGGAAGATAAACTCGCGAATATCCCAGCCAACATCCCGGTGATATTTGAATTAACCAATCCGCAGGGACAACTCTACAAACGCATCATCAATAACAAGAGCGTTGATGGTTTTTATAATTTCACCACGGTAACAGATAAGAACGTTCCGACAGGATTATGGAACGCGGAAGTAAAAGTAGGAACGATTAAATTCAACAAGAGTATCCGCATCGAAACCATTATGCCAAACCGCTTGAAGATTCAGGTGGATGTGGCCGATAATAAAATCATCAATGGTTCAGAACAAAATAATGTGAAGCTCCATGCCAACTGGTTAACAGGAGCCGCAGTTCATAATTTACCGGCTACTATTGATGTAGCATTAAGTTCAGGGTACACCGAATTTCCGAAATTCAAGAATTATAATTTCGACGATCAAACTTTACGCTTTGAATCACAACAATTGAGCGTGTTTAATGATAAGCTGGATGATAATGGAAACGCAACTATTCCTCTTAATATAAATCTAGAAAGAAGTGCTCCGGGATTCCTTAATGCGAATTTTACAACGCGTGTTTACGAAGAAGGTGGCGCCTTTAGTGTCGACCGCTTTTCTATTGATTATTCACCATACGGACATTATGTAGGCGTGAAATTACCGGAAGGCGAACATAATACCGGAATTCTTTATACCGGCAAAGATCATGAAATACAAATTGCTTCTGTAGACTATAAAGGCAATGCGGTTTCGCGCTCTAACATTAAAGTGCAGTTGTATAAATTGGAATGGCGCTGGTGGTGGGATCAATACAATGATGAATTAGCGAATTACGCGAGTGATGAATACCACAAGCCGGTTTTCGAAGAAATTATTTCTACTAAAAACGGTAATGGTAAAGTAAAAGTGAACATTAAGGAAAATCAATGGGGACGTTATTTAATCCGCGTGAGTGATTTAGATGGCGGACATTCATCCACCGCTATAACGTATTTCGATTGGCCGAATTGGATGGATAGAGACGGTGGCGAGGATAATAAAATTATCTCTAACATGCTTCAGTTTACGACCGATAAAACAGCGTATAAAACCGGAGAAGAAGCAGTTGTTACCATTCCATCTCCTGATAAGGGTCGCGCATTGGTAACCATTGAAAACGGAAGTAGGGTAGTGGAAGCGCATTGGCTCGAAACTGAAAAGGGTACGACGCTATTTAAATTTAAAATCAAACCGGAGATGGCTCCGAATGTGTATGTGCATGTTTCATTAATGCAGCCGCATAAACGTGAGAATGATTTACCAATCCGCATGTATGGTGTCGTTCCAATTACTATCGATGATCCGGAAACCCATTTGAAACCAACCATCTCTATGCCTTCAGTTCTGGTGCCTGAACAAAATGTAACCATTAACGTAGGCGAAGAAAATGGAAAAGAAATGGCGTTTACGATTGCGATGGTAGATGAAGGTTTGTTGGATATTACACGATTTAAAACACCAAATCCTTGGAATGCGTTTTACAGTAAAGAAGCTTTAGGTGTAAAAACCTGGGATATGTATGATGATGTAATCGGAGCGTTTGGCGCGGAACTGGAACGTATACTCAGTATCGGTGGTGACGGCAGCGAAGCCGGTGATGATGGCGCTAAAGCAAATCGTTTCAAGCCAATGGTAAGATTCTTTGGTCCTTTCCATTTGGATAAAGGCGATAAAAAGCAAATCAAATTTAAATTACCAATGTATGTGGGCTCTGTCCGCACCATGGTGATTGCCGGCTATAAAGGAGCTTATGGTCATGCAGAGAAAACAACTCCGGTAAAAGCGCCATTAATGGTGTTAGGTACATTACCACGCGTATTGAGCGTTACCGAAGAGGTGAAGTTACCTATCTCTGTATTTGGTGGCGACAAAAATGTTGGGTCAACCACGGTTAAAGTGGAAGTGAACGGCTTGCTTCAAACGGTTGGGGGTAATTCAAAGACCGTTAGTATCGGCAAAGATGATGAAAAGCTGGTGGTGTTTGATTTGAAAGTGAAGAATGAAACCGGCATTGCCAAAGTAAAAATTACGGCGGAAGGCGGCGGACACACCTCTGTTTACGAAATGGAATTGGATGTGAGAAATCCGAATCCGTATCAAACTACCAGTAAGGATTTCTGGATTGATGCCGGAAAAACTGAGAAAGGTAATGTGAATCCTACAGGTTTGGCAGGTACGAATAGCGGTGTATTGGAATTGTCAACCATTCCTCCGATTAATTTGGAAGAACGTTTGAATTATTTAATCACGTATCCGCATGGCTGCATAGAGCAGACTACTTCTCAAACATTCGCGCAATTGTATCTAAGCGACATCATGGATTTAAGTCCTGAGCGTAAAACGGAAATTGAGAAGAACATTAAATACGGTATCAATGAAATCCGTAAGTTCCAGTTAAGTAATGGAGCCATGGCATATTGGCAAGGCGCCAACGAACCAAATGATTGGGGTTCATCTTACGCAGGGCATTTCCTGGTGTTGGCCGAGAAAAAAGGTTATTCATTGCCGGGAGGATTGAAGAAAAACCTCATGAAGTTTTTACAGACCACCGCTTTAAATTATGAGTTTGCTAAAAACAAATACTGGAACAATGATGTCCTTCAAGCCTATCGTTTGTATGTGTTGGCTTTAGCCGGACAACCAAGTATGAGTGCAATGAATCGTTTGCGTGAGTTCTATAGTTTATCGGAGCAGGCACGCTGGTTATTGGCCGGAGCTTATGCTAAGATGGGACAAATCGATGAAGCCGAAAAAATAATCGCTAAGGCATCATTGAATATTACGCCTTATTCGGTGAATTATTATACGTATGGTTCATCCGATCGCGATATGGCCATTGTTCTTCAAACATTATGTTTGATGAATAAGAAACAACAAGCCTTTGCGCAATTGAAGAAAGTATCGGATGTGTTGTCAAGCAAGTCGTGGTTGAGTACACAAACCACCGCTTTCGGATTGGTATCGGTGGCGGAGTTTATCAAAAAGTTCGGCGGTGCTTCAGCAATGCAGGCAGTGGTAAATGTAAATGGCAAGGAAGTGAATTTGAAAGGCAATGCCGCTATCACGCAGATTCCGATTAGTTTCAAAGGCGCAAACAGTATTAATTACAGCATCGAGAACAATGGTAAAGGCATGTTGTATGCACGCTTAATTAATAGAGGTAAACCTCCGATTGGCGAAGAGAAAGAAGGTAATGAAAATATCGCGGTAAGCGCAGTTTACAGAGATATGAATGGCAATACCATCGATCCATCTAATATGGAGCAGGGCAGTAACTTTATGTTATCGGTAACGGTGAAGAATTTAGGATTGATGGGTGAATTGAAAAATTTAGCCTTAATCAATTACATTCCTTCGGGTTGGGAAATTCATAACAGCCGCATGGATGGCAATGAATCGGCTTTTAAAAATTCGGCTTACGATTATCAGGATATTAAAGATGATAAAGTGATGACCTATTTTGATTTGTATACGAACGAAAGCAAAACCTTCAATATACTTCTCAACTCAAGTTATGCGGGAAAATATTATTTACCGGCTATCAATGTAGAGGCGATGTATGATAAGAGTGTTTACGCCCGTACGAAAGGACAATGGATACGAGTAGTGAAGCAAAAGCAAAATAGTGTAGCGAGTAAGTAATTAGTTTAATGAAAAGAAGGGAACTGATGGATGATTCTGCTGATATAAATTTTTGTTGTTTCGCAGACATCTTTTTAATTCCTTCCATGCACGATATATGAGGGCTTTTTTTATTGAAAATATCAACTCCGTTTCTGAAAATGGTTTAATAAGGTATTCATCCATGCCAAAGCTTATTATTTCTTGCTTTTCTCCTTTTAAAGGAGTACTACTCATACTTATTATTGAAATTCGGTTGAGGTTTTCGTGGCTTGATAGAAAATTAACGAGTCGAATTGAATCATTGCAATCTGGTTTGAAATTCCCCAAAATCATGTCGACCCAGCATTGGTTTAACAGGATAATGGCATCAACAACAGAATCCGCGGCTAAAGTAGTAAAACCGTTTAATTCCAATAATTCGGTAAGATTTTCTCTTATTTCCGGGTTGCTTTCAATAACTAAAATTGTTTTCATATAGGTTTATTTTATGATACAATTTTAGACCGATATTGCCACACTAGAAATCCGAAAAACCTTAAAATCTTACATGCGAAATATAAAAGTTAAAGTATAGAAGTGGTTAAAGTCAAGTATATATGGGAAAAAGTTTCGGTCCGAGCTAAGACTACATGGGGAATTGTGCTTGTTCTTTTGGTTTTGTTTTATTTGTGGTTGCCTTCGCAATTATTTAACAAACCCTGCAGCACGGTTTTGCTGGATGCCAATAATGAGTTACTCTCTGCTAAAATCGCATCTGACGGACAATGGCGCTATCCACAGTTAGACAGTGTGCCGGTAAAGTTTGAGCAATGCATTACTTTGTTTGAAGATGAATATTTTTATTATCATCCCGGCTTTAATCCGGTTTCCATTTTAAAATCCATTCAACGCAATTTTTCAGCCGGCAAAGTAAAGAGTGGTGGAAGTACCATTACTATGCAGGTAGCACGTATGATGCGCGGTAATAAATCCCGAACGTATTATAATAAGCTCGTTGAGATTTTATTAGCGTTTAGAATAGAGCTGAGTTATAAAAAATCCAGTATTTTAAATTTGTATGCGAGCAACGCGCCATTTGGTAGTAATGTAGTGGGAATTTCCGCGGCCTCCTGGCGCTATTTTGGTAGAAGTCCTTTTCAATTAAGCTGGGCGGAGAGCGCTTTATTAGCAGTTCTTCCCAATGCTCCTTCCTTAATTTATCCCGGAAAAAATCAGCAGCGTTTACTGAAAAAGCGGAATACACTTCTGAAAAAATTATACGATAAAAAGATCATTGATGAATCCACGTATAAATTATCGATACAAGAACCTTTACCGGATAAGCCTTATGCTGTTCCGCAACTTGCCAATCATTTATTGAACCGCGGCATTAACGAAAAGGGTTCTTCGCAGATTTATAAATCTACCATTAAAAAAAATCTGCAAATACAGGTCAGTGATTTGCTGAATAAACATGTTGCCAGTTTATCCGCTAATCAAATTCATAATGCCTGCGTATTGGTGGCTGAGGTAGAATCAGGCAATGTGTTGGCCTATGTGGGGAATAGTTCCAGTGAAAAAAACGAACATGAAAATTATGTGGATGTAATTAACGCGCCAAGAAGTACAGGAAGTATTTTAAAACCTTTTTTGTACGCTTTCATGCTTAATGAAAATAAAATTTTGCCGGCTGCCTTAATCGAAGATGTACCAACGCAAATCGGTTCGTACGGACCAAAGAATTTTAATTTAACTTACGACGGATTGGTGCCGGCTAATCAGGCTATAGCGCGCTCCTTGAACGTACCCGCCGTTAAAATGCTGTTGGATTATGGAACGGCTAAATTTCATTACCGCTTAAAGCAATTAGGTTTTAAAAATTTCACCAAGCCAACTACGCATTATGGTTTGTCGCTGATTTTAGGCGGAGGTGAAGCCACGCTGTGGGATATCGCTTCTGCCTATTCTTCCATGGGAAGAGCTTTGTTGGGTTACGACGCTTCACGTAAAAAATACACCGCGGATAATTACCGCCCCTTAAATTATCTGCAGAAAGAAATTGACAAACCTAAAATGGTAAAAGAAGATTTGCTCAATGCTTCTTCCTTATGGTACACCTTTAATGCCATGACAGAATTGATTCGCCCGCAGGATTATGTAGGTTGGATGCAATTTCTTTCCCGCAACAAAATTGCCTGGAAAACGGGAACGAGTTATGGTTTCAGAGATGCCTGGGCTGTTGGTTTAAACGGTAAATACATGGTCGCGGTGTGGGTAGGTAATGCCGACGGAGAAGGAAGGCCTGAACTAACGGGTACCGGCGCTGCGGCACCATTAATGTTTTCGGTATTTAATTTATTGACTGAGAAAAAGTGGTTTAATAAGCCGGTATCGGATATGGAAAACATAAAAGTGTGTAAGGAAAGCGGATTTAAAGCCTCGGAGATTTGTCCGAATACTCAACTGCAATTAATGCCGCTTGGTTCACAAAAAACAAAGTCTTGTCCTTTTCATAAAATTATTTTCACCGATGCCAGCGGAAAATTCAGGGTGAATAGTGATTGTTATCCTGTAAGCGACATGAAGCAAACGCCCTGGTTGATTGTAACGCCTACTCAGGAATATTTTTATAAGCAGCACAGCTTGTTTTACAAGCCCTTGCCGGATTATTTACCGGGTTGTGTTACGGATGAGCATACAAAACTTTTGGATATTGTTTACCCGCGAGAAGGATTTAAAATTTATGTGCCCGTGAATGAGAAAGGAGAAAAAGAGAATTGCATATTAAAAGCTGCTCATAAAAACGCGGATGCTGTTTTGTTTTGGCAATTGGACGGAACATTTTTAGGCAGCACTCAAAAGTACCATCAGATTTCTATTCTCCCTGAAATTGGTAAACACACTTTATTAGTAACCGATGAAAGAGGGGAGATCAGTGTTGTGAAGTTTGAAGTGATTGGAAAGTGATCTCCCGGTCACTGAGCTTGTCGAAGTGTTAGGGATGATTTGTTTAATTGTTCTAATTCATGATCAATTCCGGTAATCCCATCGGACTTGAATCGTAGAAGGCTAATTCTTTTATTTCAACTTTAACCTCATTGATAATAGGGAAATTACTGATGATATCCATCACTCCTTTTTCTGATTTGGCTTCAACAAAAACCCATAGGTTTTGACGTTCCATATCTAAGGAATAACTTAACACAACACGTTGTTCTAACAAATCGTTAATCGTACTGCGTTGCTTGGGTATAAGGGCTGCCAAACGAGATGTAAATACTTCCGGCAGGGAAATGTGAACTAAATAAGTACTCTTCATAACAAATACAGAACAAATTTCGGGTAAAAAAGTTCTGTTTGGCTGTTAAAATAGATTAACGGGTTAAAATTGACTACGGAAGCTCATAAGCTCCGGCATCAGGCTGAACAGAAGTCCTGGAATTCCCCTTAATGTCTAATGGATATAATCCGGCATCAGCCGTATTTCCCAAATTAATGGCATTTGAGCCTGTCTTTAACTCAAAATTGTACACGTTAGGATCGTAAAAGGTGTTTGTGCCATTTATACTGTTACCAACCGGAAAATGCGTGGTGTTAGAAACATTTGTATTCGTACGGATGAGTGAGTTCGAAAAAACATAATTAATGGCAAACGTATTGGTTGTAACAATGTCTAATTCTAATTCGTTACTCTGACTGCCATCAATGATGCAATTTCCGAAATAACATGTGTCAAGAGGAATTTGTTGTGAACCGGCATGATTGTCGACATGAAACGCCGGGGTGCTTCTTCCGTCTTTATTCCAAAAATTAGCGAAGGTGCTATGAACGAATTTATAATTGCCACCTGCTACAAATGCCGCTACATATTCTTTACAATTAGAAAAAACATTATTGCCACCACTCACGTTAAATGCGAGTGCATACAATCCCCATTTTTTCATGTTGTGAATTTTTGTGTTATTGATTTTTAAACGACGCGGTTCGAAGAAATTACCAAACAGAAGTTCGGCCTGAATTCCTATAAAACCGTTTTTTATAATCGCATAATTAATTTCATTATTCACACTGCCTTCATTAATCCAGATGCGATCCCATTGTCCGGGTATATCTTGCATGTAAGGCTCTAATCTGTCGCCCTGAAATACAACTTCATTATTTAATGTACCGTTTACTTTAAGCGTGCCATATCTGTAAACCCACATACCCGCGTTTTGATGAAAATGCACCTTGGTTCCTTGCTGAATGTTTAATTGTTGAGTAGAATCTACCACTAACCAGCCATAAATCACATGTGGTTTATCGTTAGGCCAGGTGACAGTTGTATTTGTAATAGAAGCACCGGTTGTTGGATGATCTGCAATGGTACTGTAAGGTAAATATCCTCCACTTGAAAACTTGATGGCGTTTTTTGGTTTATGATAATAGGCGTCTTGTCCCCATGCTTCTAATTGCACTTCCTGAATATTCGTGTTTACTTCAAATTGAATTGCATCGGAAATAATAAGTGGACTATTCACATTCGTAGGGTTTACATACACCTGCACGAAAATGTAAATACTGTCTTTTGCAGGGATATCGATATTGGAGAATGATTTTCCCGGGGAGCCATCTACATTTAATATGAAAGGTGAAGAAGTTCCTCCTTTTAGGTTTATTGAGCTGATACGTATAGGTTGATTGTGCGGATTTCTAACTCTGAAATTACGTGTGGTGGAACCTGATTGCGTAAATACAGTATCAAACAGAATAGAATCTTGTGAAAATTCTACCTTAGCATTTTCATCTTCTATTAATTTGTTTTTTTTGCAAGAAGTTCCGGCAAATAAGAAAAGAGCCAAAACTGATAATATAAAAAGGAATTGTTTCACGAAATCAAATTTAAGTATAATAACGTAAAATATAAAGGTTTAGTATATTTGAGAGAAGAATAATATGTTGCCTTTTTTTAGAAATAATAAAGAGTTTACCATCCTTTTAGTGGCAGCAGCTATTATTCGTTTTATTCCTTTATTTGATTATCAATTTAGTTATGATGAATTAAGCGCTTTAAGTAGAACTACTTATTCCAATTGGCATGATTTGGTGATGTATGGAGCAAGAATTGACGCACATCCCATTTTGATTCAATGTTTTCTTTACCTAATTGTTCAACTTGTTGGGTACTCGGAAGTTTGGATGAAACTGCCATTTATTTTAATGAGTTTGGGATCCATTTACTATATATATCGCTTTTCATTGAAATGGTTTGGGAAATTACCTGCATTGTTATCTGCAGCTATTTTTTCTTTTTCATTTATCTTTTTATACTATTCGCCCCTTGCGCGGATGTACGCCACCGGTGTTTTCTTTAGCAGTGCGCTTTTATTTTATTGGTTTAATTGGGTATTTGATCCGGAAAAGAAGAAAAGTGATTTTATTTTCACTGTTTTGTTTTTTGTTTTAAGCGCATTGAATGCACACATGGGAGCTTTGTTTGCATTTACATTGGCTGTATCGGGATTGTTTCTCATAGAGCGAACTTATCTCAAAAGGTATCTGGGTTTATGCGTTTTTGTTGTGCTAATTTACTTGCCGCATTTATCAATCACCCTTTTTCAGTTACAATATGGAGGCATTGGTTCTGCGCAAAACGGTTGGTTGCCGCCTCCGGGTAAATGGGCGTTTGCGGAGTTTGTTCAAGTCGTGTTAGGAACAGGTTATGTATGGATGGTTATCATTGCGTTTGTGTTGTTTTCCTTACTTATAAATAAATTAAAGATTGAAAAGAAATCTTTGTTATTGCTTGTAGTATTCTTTGTGAATTATTTGGTGATTTATGTTTATTCTGTAACCAAAGCCCCCATCTTTCAGTATTCGGTTATGTTATTTTCGGCTCCTGCTTTTGTTGTAGGAGCATGTAGTTTAATAAAATTTAAAGATAAATGGAGCATTCCCGCATTGGGATTAGTTTGTGCGGTTTTATTATTTCAGTCGATTTACAGTAAAGAATTTTTTACCTCTGCTGTTCTCAATCAAAACGAATTTCAATACACTGTTTTAAAAGAAGCAAAGGCGAAATATGGTGAGAATAATGTAGAGGCTGTGTTTTTTGATACGGAGATGTATTTTGTTATGCATTATGAATTGAGAGACGGTAAGAAATTAAATTATCATTTAGCACAGGAAGAAGAATTGAACGATCCGGAAAAGTTTAAAAACATTTTAGCGCAAAGGAATGCCGGCAAATTAGTATTAGGTAATCCATCACCCATCCAATTAGCTATGGCTAAAGAATTCTTCTCACATGTAGAGAAATATGGTGAAACAGCGAATGTGTCAGTTTATTTATTGTCGAAAGAAAGAGCGTCAAGAATTGATGAGAATGAACAGAAAATTTTGTTTTATTCAGATTGGCTACATCCAGTTTTCTATAAATACGACTTTGAAGCAGAAAAGTTCAATTTAACAGAGAAGGTATTCACTGTAGATTCCTTAATTGAATTTCCACTTTCGATGAATGCGGCTTTAAAGGATGTTTCTTCTAAGAGAGGAAATGTTATTTTAGCCAAAATCACTTTGCAAAGTGATACTATTCCTGCGAACGTAAGTTTTAATTGTTCGGTAAAAAACGACAAGGATTCTACTTTGTATTTCGGCGGACCGGAAATAAAAGGCTTTTATGAAAGGGGTAAGTATTATGAAGTGTATTGTGAGTTGTTTTTAGGTTCAGAGTACCATTCATGGCTCAAACAAAATTCCAAAGTGAGTTTTTTCATGTGGAATAGAGGTAGGCATCAGTTGAAGATTAAAAATGCTTCGGTTGTAACGGTTGATTTTCGACCTAAACGTTGGGGTTTGTGGTTGTAGGAAAGTCATATCGAATCTCTTCAACTATTATTTTTAGCTTTTGAATAAACTCTAACACCAACAGAATAAAAGAGTCAGGGTTTGAATTAAAGTCAAATTTTTCTATCTCTATAATCAGAGGAGTCAAAGAGTCTATGCCCAATAACATTATAGATGATTTTATTTTATGCGCATTTTTTTTAACGGACTCAAGATTATTTGTTTCAATGGAGTTTTGAATATTTTGAGTGATTTCCCCGGACATTTGAATGAATAAGTTTACCATCTGATTAACAAACTCCTGATTGTTATCGCTGTCTTTGTATAAACGGTCAAGATTATATTTTTTTTCATTCATGGCTTTGTCTTTAGCGGGAATTTCATATTTGATTTTATTTTCCGGAAGTTGCCTTGCGATTTTATGCAATAAATCCACTTTATTAAATGGTTTTGAGATATAGTCGTTCATCCCGGCACTCAAATACTTTTCTTTATCGCCTTCAATAGCATTAGCGGTAAGGGCAATTATAGGAATGGATACTTTTTTTGACCGGAGTATTCTTGTTGCTTCAATGCCGTCTAATACAGGCATCTGTATGTCCATTAAAATAACATCGAAATTATCAGTGTCGATTAAATCTATTGCTTCCTGACCATTAAAAGCCTTTGTTACCGATAAATTATGCTTTTCAAGTATAGTTGTTGCAATTAATTGATTCATTTGGTTGTCTTCAACCAGTAAAATTTTAGTGTTTGTAAAATGGAGATAGTTTTGCGGATTTTTATTGAATTTTCCAAGCGAATTACTTTCTAACTCACCAAATTTCTGAAGTCTGATTGAGAAAGTAAATATGCTGCCAACTCCTTTTTTACTTTTTACATGAATTTCACCTCCAAATAATTTCACTAATTGTTTGCTTATAGTAAGTCCTAATCCGGAACCTCCAAATTTTCTATTAATGCTTGAATCTTCTTGAATAAAACTATCAAAAATGGTATCAAGTTTTGTTTCATCTATTCCGATTCCTGTATCTTCTACTGAGAATTGTATCAACTGTGATTTAGTATCTTCCTCAACTAATTTACATTTAAGAGTTACATTACCTTCTGTAGTGAATTTAATGGCGTTGCTTAATAAATTAATAAGAATTTGAGATAATCTAGTAGAGTCACTATTGAAGTTAAAATTAATTTTATTGTCAATTTCTTTATTTAGAAATAGGTTTTTCTCAGTGATTTTGTATTCGAATTGTATAATTAAGTTATTAATTAATTCATTGAAAGAGAATGGGTGAGCTTCAAGCTCCATTTTTCCAGAATCAATTTTCGAGAAATCTAAAATGTCATTTAATATGACTAATAGATTTTCAGATGAAGATTTTATTGCGTTGAGATAAGATCGCTCTTTGATGTTTAAATTGGCTTCTGATAGTAAATCGGACATTCCTAAAATAGCGTTCATTGGCGTTCGTATTTCATGGCTCATGTTGGCAAGAAAAATCTCCTTAGAACGCATAGAGGATTCTGATTTTTGTTGCGCCTCTTTTAGAAGCTTCTCGTATTTTTTTCGCTGTGTTATATCAAGATAAATACCGATGGAACCAATGTACTGTTTATTAAAATCGTAAATAGGAGCACCACTTACCATTACCCATTTTTTATTTCCGTCTTTACAATTCAGTTCTAATTCATGGGCGTTCGGATTATTGCCTTTTCTTACCGACTGAAGATTAATGACAGAATCAGTTACGTTTTCAAAAATGGAAGTTGCAGGTTTCCCGATTATTTCTTCTTTATTATATTTTGAGAGCTCAAGAAAACTAGGGTTTACATCAATTATGGTATCGTTTGGATCAGTAACCATTAATCCGATGCGCATATTTTCTATTATTCTTCGGTATTTTTCTTCACTTTTTTGTAATATTTCTTGTGCCGATCGTTGCTCAGTTACATCTTTATACTGCCACATGTGACCAAAATACTCACCGTCAATAACAATAGGAAGATAATCTCTTTCTAATATTTTCCCATTAATAAGTTTTACTTCAACGTTTAAGTTTGTTTTTCTATCACTAATACATTTCTCAAGTTCTTCAATAACTTTATTCCCATTTACAAACATGGGCTTCAATTTCTGAATTGCGGTTAAGCAATCATAACCAACTAGTTTTTCGGGTTCGGTGCTAATGCCAAATATATCGCAGAATTTGTTGTTTACTAATACGATTTTTCTCTCACTGTTTTCTAATAGTATTCCGGAATTTTGATTTTTTATTAATGAAGAAAGTTGAGTATTAAGCAACTTTAACTGTGTCTGCGATTTAACGCGCTCTGAAATATCACGTGCTATGGATGAAAATCCTGTTATTTTATTATCACGAATTATTAAATGAACATTTTGACCTAGCCAAATAGTTTCACCGTTTTTGTTAATGATTGGAAATTCCCAATAGGTTGAGTTGACTTTATTCAGTTTTTGTTTATAGTATGTTGCTATCGCTTTTTTTCTATAGTCGGGGTGAATTAATTCTACAAATAATTTGTTTTTGAGATCTTCTAGTGTAAATCCGATTTTTGCCTCGGCTATGGGATTAATATATGTGAAATATCCTTCGTTATTGGTGTTGTAAACTATGTCGGAAGCATTCTCAATCACCGTTTTATATCGCTCTTCGCTGTTTCTTAATGCGGCTTCAGTGTTTTTTAAGTTAGTGATGTCTGTCGCATAAACGTTTTTATAATTAGATCCTTTTACATCAATGATTGAAATTAAATACACTTTGTCGATGAAGTTAATTTCATGATATGTTACGGGTTGTTTGTTTTCTTGTATTTTAGCAATGGCTTTTTGCCATTCTTCCTGAGTTTGAGAATTAGTTGAGTGGTCAATTTCATTTAGAAGGTTTTGTCCGGGACCGTTGCAGTAAATCAATATTCGTCCGCGTTTTGAAAATCTGAAAATCGGACTTGGGTTTTCTTCGGGAATCTTTGCTAACTTATCTATTTCTTCAATATGGCTTCGAATCTCATCAATAATAAAGGCGTTTAAATGATCGAAATCTTTTTTTAGTAACTCTAATTCACGTTCTTTTTCACTCAATGACGACTTTAATTCTAGGTTATGCGCACTTAATTCAATTATTTTCTTGTTCAGGTCTTCTTTACTTAGGTTATTCATAAGTACAAGTTATAAATTTCAGAAATAAAAACAAAATAATTAGATCAGTATAAGTCTATGATAAATTTATAAATGTTTGCCTGATTTAAAAGTATATCAAAAAAAAAACAGATGCCAGTTTGACATCTGTTTTTAAAAGGGTATGGTTTTTCTATAATCCAAATCCGTACGAAGCGATCATGCCATTAGGATAAACGCCCTCTACCAATACACTTCCACTTTTTCCTTCAAGCATTTTTTGAATGTCAGCTGTTGTGTATACTTTTTTCTTGTTAATGGAGGTGATAATAAATCCTTCTTTCATTCCCACACCGGCTAACTTGCCTCCTGTTAATTTGGCAATCTTCACGCCGTTTTCTAATCTGAATTTTGCAAGATACTCTTTGTCTACTTCTTCAAAAGTGGCTCCCAAACTATTTACGCTAGTTAAAACAGGTTCTGCTTTTTTAATCACTTCTGTGCTGTTTTTTATATTGGTTAAAGTAACCGGTATGCTTATTTCTTTATTCTCTCTCATAACTGTAACATTTACTTTATTACCAGGACGGTATTTACTAATTTGTTCTTGTAATTCGGATACGCTATTTACTTTGTTGTTTTCTACGCTTGTGATAACGTCACCAATCTTAATACCCGCATTTTCAGCCGCACCATTAGAGGTAAGTCCGTTAATGTAGGCACCTTTTAACTGCTTTAGATTTTTTTGCTCTGCAAATTTCGAATCAATGTCATTAATGCTAACACCGATATAGGCGCGTTGTACTGTTCCATATTCAATCAAATCAGAAACCACTTTTTTTACAATGTTAACCGGAATAGCAAAAGCATAACCTTGGTAAGCACCATTGCTCGACATAATAGCGGTATTTATTCCTACTAATTCTCCATCCGTATTTACCAATGCTCCGCCACTGTTGCCTGGATTAATAGCCGCATCAGTTTGAATAAACGACTCAATTGGGAATTGTCCGCTTCCGCGATTACCTTCAATGATATTGCCGCGTCCTTTAGCGCTGATAATTCCGGCTGTAACTGTTGAATTTAAATTAAAAGGATTTCCAACTGCTAAAACCCATTCCCCAATTTTAATATTATCACTGTTCCCATAACCAATGAATGGCAGATTTTTCTCTTTTATTTTAAGAAGTGCGAGGTCTGTGCTTGGGTCGGTACCAATTACCTCGGCTTTGTAATTACGTTTGTCATTTAACATCACATCAATTTCATCGGCTCCGTTTACTACGTGGTTATTGGTAACAACATAACCGTCTTCCGACAATATTACTCCCGATCCGCTTCCTTCCTGTATATATGGTTGTCCGCCACTATGGCCATAAAAGAATTGTTCAAATGGATTGTAGCTTAAATTGTTATTACGGGCCGTGGTAGTCTTGATGTGAACCACGGTATTTAATGATTTTTCGGCGGCTAAAACAAAGTCAGGATTGCTGCTCATCATATTGCCGGTATAAGAGGTTAGCTTAACCGGTGAGTTGGATGCAGCCTGTGCCGTGAGATTATGTTTAGCGGTTTTTTCAGTAATCAAGTAAACACTTCCTAAGGCTATAAAACCACCAAAAGTGGCAGCGATAGCGGTTGAAACTAAGCTTTTCATAACAAATAAATTTTTAGTGAATTTACGTTTATAACGCAAAATTAATTCCAATATTCAGGCTGTCAGTTTCTTTTAACAATACTTAACGCGCGCTACTGAAAAATCACTATATTTACATTGCTAAAAAATGCAAATCAAACGTAAAATACCTGCCTTTGTTTTTGGAGTCTCCATTGGTTTAATTATTGGCATCGGTTTTTTCATTTTTAAGCTCGATGACTATTTCAATAAAATTAAATCAGCGGCTACCAACCAAATCAAAATTATTGAAAAGCCTGTACAGCAGGATGACGATAAAGAAAAGCGGGAAGATGAAAAGCAACGTTTTAAAATCAATACCAAAGTTTCTCCGTATACAAATAATAAAGAAGTAGACAGTTTATTAAAGGAGAATGATAATATCAATATCGCTACTGAAGAATTAATCTCGGTAAAAAGTATAAAGTTGATTGATTTGGATGTGATGCAAAAAGATACATTAGCGGCTAATTTAGCCGGTGTGAATACCAATGATCCTGTCAATGTGTTTTTTGTGGAATTTAGAAAAACACCACTTAACTCAAAGGGGTATCGGATGACTAAAAACAGAATTATGCTTTATGGCTTTTCTGATTTTTCTTCTTTTAATTTGTACAAAGTAGATAATGTTTATTATTTGAAGAGTGAAGATCAGGTGTACCGTGTAGCTATTAATCCTGATTTCATGCCAATGGAAAGAGTTAATAATTCGGATTTGTTAGCAAAGATTAATTAATGCAATTGCAGTTTTATAAATATCAAGGTACCGGCAACGATTTTATTTTAATTGATAATCGTAAAAACGAAATTCAATTAAATAACGAGCAGGTAAAATGGTTATGTGACCGTCGCTTTGGTATTGGTGCAGATGGATTAATGCTTCTGGAATTGGAACCCGGCGCTGATTTTAAAATGGTATATTTTAACAGTGATGGTAATCAAAGTACCATGTGCGGCAATGGTGGTAGATGTATTACTGCTTTTGCAAAAAAGATGGGGCTTATCAATGACAGAACCAAATTCATTGCTATTGATGGTGTACATGAGGCTGTAATTCATGAAGGATTTGTTTCTTTAAAGATGAACGATGTGAAGAGTATTGAGAATAACGGCGATCATTATTTCCTGAACACAGGTTCTCCGCATTACGTGAAATTTGTTGACGATGTAAATTCGTACAATGTATTTGAAGAAGGAAAAAAAATCCGCAATAATGAACGTTTTGCTGAAGAAGGCACTAATGTGAACTTTATTGAGAAAAAAGAGGATTCTGTTTTTGTTCGGACTTACGAACGAGGTGTGGAGGATGAAACTTTATCCTGCGGTACAGGCGTAACTGCATCCGCACTGGTTGCAGCCATCAGCGGCGCTTCTACCGGAAAAAACTATTGCAAAATCTCAACTTTAGGTGGCGACCTTCGTGTAAAATTCGATAAGGTTTTGGAAACTAATTTTTATAACATTTGGTTGGAAGGTCCGGCCGAATTTGTTTTTGAAGGTCGTATTGAAGTTAAAGAATAATATTTTCTTGATCGCTACTTCCAAATATCAGTATGCTTACGAAGCATTAAATAATCCCGATGAACTATTAAAGGGAACATGGTTGGTTTTGTTGCACGCCGGAAGAATTCCTGCTCATATCGGTTTAATGATTAATGGAAATTATAATTCATTAACTATAAAGGAACGTGAATTAAACATTAAAGCCGAGTTGATTTTAAAAACAATAAAGCAACGCTCTGTTGAGGCCGTGTTTTTTAAAATTATTAAGCACCCTGTTTTTAGCGAGGATTACCAGTTGCAAATATTTCAAGAACAGATGCAGCAATATACCTCTGTAAAAGCTAATCAAGCAACTTGCCTGAGTCCTATCAAACAATTTTTTGAAGAGTTTTATGCTATTAAAGTGAATAGGGAACGTTTGTTGTTTGATTTTTTGGAAGACCTTAATGATAATGATTACATTGTGGATTGTAAGGCAATCAACGTGATTAATGAAACTTCTGATAAAGTATTCACTTTTCCTACATATACAGCCGAGCAATTAAATAAGCGAATTACGGAAGAACGGGAAATTTATACCAAAGACTAATGTTTATCAAAGGAGAAAATATTTATTTAAGGGCTTTAGAGCCATCAGACGTTGACGTGCTTTATAAATGGGAGAACAACCGCGAAATTTGGCATGTGAGCAACACGCAAACTCCGTTTAGTCGTTATGTGCTCGAGCAATTTTTAGTGAATGCGCATGAAGATATTTATACAAATAAACAATTGCGCTTGATTATTTCACAACACGGAAATGATGCGGCAGTTGGAGCTATCGACTTATTTGATTTTGATCCGTATCATTTGCGTGCAGGCATTGGCATTTTAATCAGCGAAGAATACAGAAATAAAGGCTATGCCTACGAAGCTCTAAAACTTTTGAAAGATTATGCTTTCAATACTTTATTGGTAAAGCAACTTTATGCCAATGTAACGGTTAATGCTCCCGCTAGTTTGCAATTGTTTGAAAAATCCGGATTTGAAAAAATTGGTTTAAAAAAACAATGGAATCGTTCTTCTGCCAATGAATTTAGCGATGAGTGGTTACTACAGTTGATTAATCAGTAATGCGCTTTGTAAAGTTCATACTTCCTTTTATAATTTTGATAATTCTCCTTAATTATCAGTGTAAAGAACCGTCAGGCACAAAAAATACACAAACAAAAACTAAGGATACACTGGTTTATTTAAACCATAGCGATACGGCTCATTATGTTGGGATAAATACATGTAAACTTTGTCACCAGGATATTTACAACAGCTTTATTAAAACGGGGATGGGACAATCCTTTGCTCGCGCGACAAAAGAAAAATCAGCCGCAGATTTTAGTCACCCCGCCATTTATGATAAGTATACGGATTTACACTATACTGCCTTTTGGAAAAATGATAGTTTGTTTTTTAGAGAATTTAAGATTGAGAAAGGTGATACTGTATTCCAAAGAACCGAGCAGGTAAATTATATTATTGGCTCCGGACAACATACGAACTCGCATTTACAAAGTGTAAACGGTTATATGAATCAAATGCCTATGACTTTTTATACGCAAAAGAAGAAATGGGATTTGCCGCCGGGATTTGAAGATGGTCATAATACAAGGTTTACACGTAAAATCGGACTGGAATGCATGAGTTGTCATAATGCATTTCCGGATTTCGAGTTAGGTTCTGAAAATAAATTTAATTCGGTTCCGGAAGGAATAAATTGTGAACGTTGTCACGGTCCGGGTAGTATTCACGTTGCGCAACGACAAAGCGGAAGTAAAGTAGATACTTCAAAATATATTGATTACAGTATTGTCAATCCATCAAAGCTTTCCATCGATCGGCAATTCGATGTGTGTATGCGTTGCCATCTTCAGGGAAACGCTGTGTTGAAGGAAGGGAAATCATTTTACGACTTTAAGCCCGGTATGAAATTAAGTGATTTCATGACGGTTTTTTTACCCAAGTATAAAAATGCAGATGATGAATTCATTATGGCTTCTCATGCTGATAGATTAAAACAAAGCCAATGTTTTATTCAGTCTTACGAAAAATCAAAGGATAATAAATCTTTAAAGCCATACAAAGATGCTTTAACCTGTGTGACCTGTCATAATCCACATGTAAGTGTAAAAGAAACGGGCAAAGAACTATTTAATACAGCCTGCAATAATTGTCACGGTTCGGGTAAAAAATCAATACTGGAATGTACTGAAAAGTCAGTAGTCAAATTCAGACAATCTCCCAACTCTAAACTCCCAACTCCCAACTGTATTAATTGTCACATGCCTTCATCAGGCTCCATTGATATTCCACATGTAACTGTTCATGATCATTACATCCGTAAACCAATAACTAAAAAGGAAAAAGAAAAAATAAAAGAGTTCATTGGTTTATTTGCCATCAACGAAAAAAATCCGGATGCCTTAATACGTGCACGAGCCTATATAAATCAGTTCGATAAATTTGAAGCCAAGCCGGAATATTTGGATTCTGCTGCAGCAATATTAAAGGATGGAACTAAGGATGAGATTTTAATGAACTTACACGCTTTATTGCAATTGCGTTTCTCGCAACAAGACTTTAATAAAATAATCAGCTATGTGACGAAAGTAGGCGAGAGAGAACTCATTGAAAAAATCAGCAAGAAATCCTATGATAATATACACGCGTGG
The DNA here is from genome assembly GCA_017303905.1 of Bacteroidota bacterium. Lineage (NCBI taxonomy): Bacteria > Pseudomonadati > Bacteroidota > Bacteroidota bacterium. The sequence continues at coordinate 362,961 of JAFLBH010000004.1, read as the reverse complement.
AGTGCCTACCATATCGCGGAAGCGTATTATAATACAGGCGCAATGGACAAGTCAGTCCTTTGGTTTAAGAAAGCCTGTGAATTAGCGCTCTTCAATCTTGAATTCAGAAATAAATTAGGCTCGGCCTATATGAATACTAAGAATATTAATGCTGCAAGAGAGGAATTTAAATATATAGTAACGCAACATCCTAAAAACATTTCAGGTTTCACAAATCTTGGTTTTTTAGAATTAACGCAAAATGAAGTAAAATCCGCAGTAGAGTATTACAATAAAGGCCTTGCACTAGATTTGGATTATGAACCTTTGTTGTTTAATGTGGCAGGATTAAAACTGTATCTAAAGGATAAAAAGGGAGCTATCGAAATTGTAGAGCGCATCTTAAAGCGTAATCCGGATAACCAAAAGGCACAACAAATTTTGGCCAAATTAAAAAGCATGTCTTAGAATAATCTTTTTATTTTTGTAACCATATGGCCTTCGGTAGAAAACTAATTTCAAAATTAATCGTGCTGCTTGTATTGGCAGGTGTTGGTTTTGGCAGCTATTGGGCTTATATTAATTTGTATAAGCCGAATGTTAATACAGAAGGTAAAAACTACAAGTATGTTTTTATTCCCAAGGATGCCGATTATCAATTATTATTAGAGATTTTATACAATGAAAACATCATTGAGAATCATGCTTCATTCGAGTTTATGGCTAAGCGAATGGAGTTGGATAAAAATGTACATCCAGGTAAATTTAAAGTCACAAATGGTATGAATAATCGTCAGATTATTCTCATGTTAAAGAACAACCGTCAGGAAAAAATAAAATTAACTTTCAATTCTCAGATTCATAATCTGGATGAGTTTGCAGAATACCTGGATAATAAACTCGAATTAAGTTATGATGAAGTAGAAGACTTTTTACACGATGATACACGTTTAGAAAAGGAATTTGGCATGGATCCGGATAATGTGATGGCACTTATATTAAACAATGTGTATGATGTAAGTTGGGCTGTTACTGTTGACGAATTATTTACTGAAATAAAGGAACATTTTGACTCTGTTTTCACGAAAGCGCGCAAGGAAAAAGCCGCTAAAATCGGATTTACCTTACCGGAGATTGTAACGATTGCTTCTATAGTTCAAAGCGAAAGTGGCATTTACAGCGAACAGCAAAAGATTGCAGGCGTTTACATTAATCGTGTAAAAAAGGATATGCTTTTACAAGCCGATCCAACATTAAAATTTGCCAATAAAAATTTTGAGGTGCAACGTGTAACGAATGCCGATAAGGAAATTGACTCTCCATATAACACCTATAAGTATAAAGGTTTACCTCCCGGACCAATTTGTTTGGTAAATACTCAATCGATAGATGCCGTTTTAAATTACACTAAGCATAACTTTATTTTCTTCTGTGCTCGTCCTGATTTTAGCGGATACAGCGATTTTGCCGCTACCTACGAACAGCATCAGCGTAACGCGGATGCTTATCAGAAAGCCTTGAATAAGAAGGGAATAATGCGTTAATCCCGCTTTAATTATTCCAATTAGAGGCTATTTATTATCTTTAGACTTCTGATTTTCATTATGACAAAAATTAAGTTTGGAACCGACGGCTGGAGAGCCATTATCGCAAAAGATTTTACGGAAGAAAATGTAGCGCGTGTAACTGAAGCAACGGCTAATTGGTTATTGAAAAATTTCGATAAGCCAAGTATTGTTGTGGGACATGATTGCCGTTTCGCCGGAGAATTATTTGCTGAAACAGTTGCTAAAGTTTGTATCGCCAAAAACATTAAAGTTTATTTAGCGAAGGATTTCGTGAGTACACCTATGGTTTCTTTGGGGGCACTCAAATTAAAAGCTTCTTTAGGAGTTATCATCACGGCAAGTCACAATCCGCCTTCTTATAATGGATTTAAACTAAAGGGTCATTATGGCGGACCATTAGTACCTGAGAAAATACAAGAAGTAGAAGATATAATTCCTGATAAATGCACTATCAATTACAATGCGGTTGATTTAAATGATGCAAAATCTAAAGGCTTATTAGAAATTGCTCCGCTGGAGGATATGTATTTAAAACATGTGGAAGAGCATTTCGACATCAAAGCTATTAAGAATTCGAATTTAAAATTGGCTTATGACAGTATGTACGGAGCCGGTCAGCGCATTATGAAGCGTTTGTTTCCGGATATTGTGCATTTACATAATGATAATAATCCCGGGTTTCACGGACAAGCACCGGAACCGATTCATAAAAATTTATTAGAGTTTAGTGAATTAATAAAGAAGGACGGAAAAATTAATTGTGGTTTATGTACCGATGGTGATGCCGACCGGATTGGATTATACGACAGCAAAGGAAACTTTGTGGACTCTCACCACATCATTTTGTTATTGATAAAATATTTAGTGGAGGAGAAAAAGTACAACGGAAAATTGATTTGTGCATTCTCGGTAACTCCGCGCGTGAAGAAATTAGCGGAAGCCTATAAATTACCTTTAACCATTACGCAAATTGGATTTAAATACATTGCCGGTTATATGGTAACGGAAGATGTTTTGTTGGGAGGTGAAGAGAGTGGAGGTATTGCCATTAAAGGACACATTCCGGAGCGTGATGGTATTTGGATGGGTTTAACCATTTGGGAATACATGGCAAAGAGCGGTAAAACATTAGAACAGCTAATCGACGACTTATATAAGTTAACCGGTCGTTTTGTATATGAGCGTAACGATTTGCATTTGGATGAAGTGGTTAAACAAAGAATCATTAAAGAGTGTAAGGAAGATAAATACAAAAGCTTTGGCTCTTATAAGGTTGAAAAATTGGAAACCATCGATGGTTGGAAGTATTATTTTGAAAACGATCAATGGATGATGATTCGCGCCAGCGGAACTGAACCTGTTCTTAGAATCTATGCTGAAAGTGATACGATTGAAAACACGCGTAAAATCCTGAAGGCAGCTCAGGATACCTTATTAGGTTAATCACTTTACAGTGTTTATAATTTTAAAAGGGCCCTGTGCCCTTTTTTTGTGCTTTTCCTAATTTTATATGGTGCAAACAACCGTGCTCATATATTCTGAGAAGAGTAGTCCGCGTTTAAAATTTATCCTCAATATTTTAATAAAGGATTATTTGGGATTGGATTTTTCCATCACGCAAAACCCGGTATTGTTTGAGCAACATAATTCGGTAAAGATTAATTACTCTTCACAGAAGTTTGTAAAGGAAAGTATTAAAATAATTCCATCCGGTTTATTATTTGAGTACGGGGTAAAAGATCATCACATCGAAGTTCATAATCACGAAGTATATAAACGGATTTTTTTTAAAAATTCCGGACAAATACCATTTGATATATTATCAGCGGCCTTTTGGTTATTGAGCCGCTACGAGGAGTATTTACCTTTTAAACAAGATAAATACAATCGTTTCGATGTGAAAAGCAGTTTGGCGTTTCAGTATGATTTCATTCAGTTTCCATTGGTAAACGAATGGTTTGCGCAAATAAAAAACTTAATCTCTCAAAGTTATCCGGGAATAGAATTCAAGCAGCATCATTTTAGTTTTTTATCTACAGTTGATATTGATAACGCATATAAGTTTAAGTTCAAAGGTATCATGCGCTCATTGGGAGGTTTTTTGAAAAGTCTTTCCAAGTTTAGTTTCAGTGAAATTTTAGAACGTTCTAAAGTGGTGATGAATAAAATGGTTGATCCGTTTGATTCCTATTCGTTTTTACTGGAAGTGCAGAAGAAGTATAATATAAAAGTGATGTACTTTTTTTTGTTGGGTGATTATGGTGTGAACGATAAAAATCATCCTGCTAACAATAAGGATTTTCAGGTATTGATAAAGCATTTAGCAGATTATGCTAAGATTGGTATTCATCCGTCGTATCGTTCCAATAATAATTTAAATCAGTTGAAAATTGAAATCAACAGGTTGGCGAATATTACGCATAGAGATATTAAAAACAGCCGGCAACATTTTTCAATGATTTCTTTTCCTGAAACCTATCAGGCTTTATTGCAAGCCGGCATAGCAAATGATTATTCGATGGGTTATGGAAATTACAATGGTTTCAGAGCCTCCTATTGTATGCCGTATGTTTGGTATGATTTGGATTCGGAAGAAGAAACGAATCTTACTATTCATCCCTTCTGCATCGTTGAAACTACACTAAAATTTACTAATAAAGCCGATGTGAGTACTGCGATGAATTATGTAAAACCAATTATTGATGAAGTAAAGAAACATCAGGGTGAATTAGTCACCATTATACATAATGATACAATGGGAAGTGTTGATGAATGGAAGGGATGGACAACAGTTTATGAAGATATTATTAAAGCTGCAGTAGGAAAGGATTAAGGAGACAGGATTTAGTATCGGAGAATAAATGAAATGAAAGTAATATGCTTATTTGTAAAAATGTAAACCTAATTTTTTTCAGAACCCCTAACCCCTAACTCCTATATCCTAACCCCCTAAATCCTAACTTTTGAACCCACTGCAAAATACAATTCATAAAGAACAGATTGTTTACGAAGACAATCACATCCTTATTATAAATAAATTACCCGGAGAAATTGTGCAGGGCGATAAAACCGGTGATATGCCACTAAGCGAGAAGTTGAAGAACTATATTAAGGAAAGAGATAACAAACCCGGAAATGTTTTTATGGGCGTCATCCATCGTTTGGACAGGCCGGTATCAGGATTAGTCATCTTTGCAAAAACGAGTAAGGGCTTATCACGCTTTAATGAAATGATACGCGAAAAGGATTTACAAAAAACGTATTGGGCGGTGGTTAAAAATAAGCCTGCAAAAACCGAAGATCATTTGATTCATTATTTATTGAAGAATGAAAAGCTTAATAAATCCAAAGCGCATGAAAAACCGGTGAAAGATGGATTGAAGTCGGAGTTAATTTATAAGTACATTAAATCGAGTGATACGTATCATTTGTTGGAGATAAAACTGCTGACAGGCAGACATCATCAAATCCGCGCGCAATTATCTGCCATTGGTTGTCCGATTAAGGGCGACTTAAAATATGGTTTCGATAGAACCAATAAAGACGGGTCGATACATTTGCATGCCTATCAGCTGCAATTCATGCATCCTGTAAAAAAGGAAGAGGTGATTGTGAAAGCCGCACCGTTAATGAACGATCCGGTATGGAATTATTTCAAATAAGTGTCGATAGACTCGATATCTTCAACCGGAATGTATTGTATTAATTGACTTGCCTTTTCATTATCGAGAAAAAGCGATTCATCTCCGGCAATAAATAAAATAGTTCCGTTTAATTCAGAATTAATAATAGAACCGAATTTTTTGGTTCCGTTTTTCAATAGCACTATCGCTTGCGTTGTATTCATAGTTTCTAATTTTTATAGTAATCTTTTTTCTTTATAGAAGTACGGTAAAGTGACTTTCTACTTTACCGTACGCAAACCTAATGCCAAAAGTTGGGTAAGGTGTTAAGGAATGATTAAGGGAGGGTTAAAAGTTAGGGAAGGGGTAAACAAAAAGCCCCGAAGTATTTAAACCTCAGGGCTTTTAAATAATAAAAACTAAAACTAACCTAAGTACTGTTGTAGCAATTTGCTACGGGAGCTATGGCGTAAACGACGGATGGCTTTTTCTTTGATTTGACGTACGCGTTCGCGGGTTAAATCAAATTTATCACCAATTTCTTCCAATGTTAAGCCATGGTTCATTCCTATTCCGAAAAACAACTTCACCACATCGCGTTCTCTTTCGGTTAAGGTTGATAATGCACGGTCGATTTCTTTTGATAATGACTCATTAATTAAACCGTTATCCGCTTTTGGCGAATCATGATTAATTAATACATCTAATAAAGAGCTTTCTTCCCCGTTAGCGAAAGGCGCGTCCATACTTACATGGCGACCGCTCACTTTCATGGTATCAGCAACTTTGTCGATTGGTAAATCTAAAATCTCAGCTAATTCTTCCGCGCTTGGTTCACGTTCAAATTCCTGTTCTAATTTAGAGTAAGCCTTATTGATTTTGTTTAACGAACCTACCTGATTTAAAGGTAAACGTACAATACGTGATTGTTCGGCCAAAGCCTGAAGGATACTCTGACGAATCCACCATACAGCATAAGAAATAAATTTAAAACCGCGGGTTTCGTCAAATCGCTTAGCGGCTTTAATTAAACCTAAATTACCTTCATTGATAAGGTCGGGTAGGCTTAACCCTTGATTTTGGTATTGTTTTGCTACGGAAACAACGAAACGTAAGTTTGCTCTCGTCAACTTTTCAAGTGCTCTCTGGTCGCCTTCTTTGATTTTTTTTGCCAAATGAACTTCTTCCTCTGCGGTAATGAGTTCTTCGCGGCCTATTTCCTGAAGGTATTTGTCTAAAGAGGCACTTTCACGGTTGGTGATTGATTTGGTAATTTTGAGCTGTCTCATCTAATAAAAATAAAAACGTTGGTTTCTCTAATAAACGTGCAAAGATACTAAAAATTACAAGGCTTTTTGATATTTTAACGAATTAAAATGTGATTAAGCTCAGTAATCGACAATAAATGTATTTTGAACGTTGAGTATATAACAAACTGGTCATCAGTTTGTTTATTTGAATCTAAAATTTTCCTAAAATTTCTTTGATTTCTTCGTAATGTAACTTTTTCTCAACAAATTCTTCCAGCTTCTTGTTTTGTTTGGTGACATAGGTAGCAGGAATAGCGCCGCTCCACTTTGGATTTACTTTATTAATAAAACTATTACCGTCTATTTCATCTAACAATACGCACTCGGTTTTGTAATTGTTTTTTTGCAAAAATGGAAACACTTTATCGTTTAAGTTTTCTTTAAAATCCATACTCACCAATAGCACTTTCACCTTCGTGTTTTTAGTTTCCAAACCTAATTTCTCAAAGTCAGGTAATTCCTGAACACAAGGCTTGCACCAGGTGGCCCAAAAATTAATCACATAAATCGTATCACTATTGTTATGAATTCGTTTTAGTAAATCATCAATTTTGTAAACAGAAGGTTTGTTTTGCGCAGTGGCAAATCCAACAAAGAGTAATCCAAAGACTGTTAGTTTAATTTTTTGCTTTGAAATCATACTCTTGCAACAATAATTTAATATCAGTAATCAAATTGTTTACATCAGTGCTGTCAGTTCCATCGTAAAAACCTCTGATGTGTCTTTCTTTATCAATTAAAGCAAAGTTTTGTGTGTGGATGAAATCTTCTGCACCACCGTCGCCTTCTTCCGCATTTAATAAATAGCCTTTGCGCGCTACTTCATATAAATGTTTTTTTTCTCCGGTCACAAACATCCACTTAGCATCTTTTACGCCATGTAATTTTGCATAACTCAACAATTGTGCCACCGAATCGGTTTCAGGATCTACCGTATGTGAAAGTATCATAAAATCACCGCGACTGTGAAACTCCTTGTAAACGCGTTCTAAACTGGTACTCATCACCGGACAAATAGATTGGCAGGTAGTGAAAAAATAATCGGTTACGTATACTTTTCCTTTTACATCGGCTTCTGTAATTTTTTGATTGTATTGATTGATGAAAAAGAATGGCGGGATGGTGTGATACGTTGTATCATTAATCTTTAACGCTCGTTTTGGTCCGTAAAAAGGTAATGAACGCAGCGGTTTGTTCTGGTTTTTATTGTAAAAAAACCAAACCACCAATAATAACGGAACTACTAATAATAGTAAATAAGAAAGTTTAACTTTGGACATAATTCACAAAGTTACGCAAAAGTATGCAAGCGAAAAGTAACAAAAGTCACGAGCAGGTGGAATTGGGTTTTGGCACCAAGTCGTACAATAATAACGTTCGTTTTTTGAATAAAGACGGTACCGTTAATGTGCGCCGTAAGGGCTTGCGAAGTTATGATAATATAGATGTTTATCATTGGCTTATAACCACTAGTTGGACAAAGCTTTTGATTGTAATTCTTGCTTTTTATGTATTGGTAAATACACTGTTTGCTTGCATTTATTTTGCCTTAGGTTATGAGCATTTCGGCGGTATAGAGGGGTTTACCGGTCCGGATCGGTTTATGGATTTATTCTTCTTTAGCGCGCAAACACTCACTACGGTAGGATATGGGCATGTATACCCCAATGCCAATCATGTAAGTACAGTAGCCGCCATCGAATCTTTGTGTGGTTTATTAGGTTTTGCCTTGGCAACCGGGGTTATTTACGGACGCTTTTCCCGACCTAAAGCAGCTTTGATTTATAGTGAAAATGTATTGATATCTCCATACAAAGAAGGAAAAGGATTGATGTTTAGAATCGCCAACTCTAAACAGAATGAGTTAATTGAAATTGAAGCAAGCGTTGTGTTGTCTTACACCAATCTGGAAACCAATAAAAGAGAATTTAACGGTTTAAATTTGGAGAGGAATAAAATTAATTTTCTAACTCTAAGTTGGACCATCGTTCATCCCATCGATGAGCAAAGTCCTATGTATAATTTAACATCCGAGGAATTGGTGAAGCGTGACGCAGAACTAATTATCCTGATCAAAGCCATCAACGATACTTATTCTCAAAACGTTTATTCACGTATGTCTTATAAAGCATCTGATTTTGTGGATAAGGCCAAATTTGTGCCTGTAAAACAAGATTCTGACAATGACGGACATATACTCATCAATTTGTCTGATATCCATAAATACACTCCCGTACATAATTAATTTCTGTTAAAAGCGTTATAGGCTTTTAATTGCGGAACAATATTTGCTGTTAAAAAAACTTAAGCGATTATTGCTTATATTTAATGTTTTTAAATTTGTTAAAATTCAATTATGAACAGAATACAATCGATACTATTAGCTGCTTTTTTAGGAGGCGCCATCATGGCTCAAAAACCTTTCGCTTTTACAGTAGAAGGCAGCGTTAAGAACTATACAAACCGTTACATTTATTTAAATCACAAATGGGGAGAAGATTTTCATACCGATTCAGCTAAAGTAGAGGGTGGAAAATTTAAGTTCAGTTCAAAGAGCCAAGAACCGAATATGTATTGGTTAACATTCACTCCAAACCCAAATACTCAGCCCAATATTGTATTTTATGTAGATGCCGGTAAAACCACTGTTGAAATGAACATGGATTCGCTTCAGAACTTAAAAGTAAAGGGCGGTCAAAGTCAGAAGGATTATGAAGATTACCGCATTATGATGACGGTTTTCAGCATGCAGCAACAGGAATTGGTTTCACAGTATAACGTGGCGCGTTCTAATAACGACATGGCTACCATGCAAGCAAAGCAAGCTGAGTTCGAACAGTTAACCAAAGGGGTAAAAGACGGATTAAAGAAATTTATTAAGGATCATCCAAAATCACCGGTAAGCGGTTACATCATTTATGCAGAATTCGCTAATCCTAACTTCACCATGCAGGAAGTAGAGGAAGCCATTGCTCTCATGGATAAGGCAGCCATGCAAACTAAATTTGGTAAGCTTGCTCAAGAACGTTTGGACAATTTAAGAGGAACTTCAATTGGGTATAAAGCAACCAACTTTACACAAAACACAGCAGATGGTAAGCCTATCAAATTATCGGATTATAAAGGGCGCGTTGTATTGGTTGATTTTTGGGCCAGCTGGTGCGGACCATGCCGTGCAGAAAATCCAAATGTGGTTGCGGCGTATCAAAAATACAAAGACAAAGGATTTACCGTTTTAGGAGTTTCGTTTGACCAAAGTAAAGAAAAATGGTTAGATGCTGTTCAAAAAGATCAGTTAACCTGGGATCATGTGAGTGACTTAAAAGGCTGGGGTAACGAGGTTGGAAAAATCTATAATATAACGAGTATTCCTCAAAACCTGTTGATTGACAGGGATGGTAAAATTTTGGATAAAAACTTACGCGGACCGGCTTTAGAGCAGAAGCTAAATGAAATATTCAAATAACCCTTAATTCAATAAAAAAATTAAATTTGCATTCCGTTTAAAATTAAACTTATGAAGAAGATTTCAATTGCAGTTTTATTTGCAGCTTTTACAATGCCCTTAGCGGCGCAAACCAGCGAGCCAGTGGTGATGACCATCGGCGGTAAACCGGTTTATAAATCTGAATTTGAAAGTGTGTACAGAAAAAACAACACTAAAACTACTTCAGATGAGAAGTCGGTACGCGATTATGCGGATTTATTCTCATTGTTTAAGATGAAAGTGTTTGAAGCCGAATCAATGGGCTTAGATACAGCACAATCATTTAAAAATGAATTAGCAGGTTATCGCCGTCAGCTATCTGCGCCTTACCTAACCGATAAAAACACCAACGATAACTTGATTACAGAAGCTTATGAGCGCATGAAGTATGAAGTGAAAGCAAGTCACATTCTTATTCGTTGTGCTGAAACCGAGTTTCCTAAAGATACCTTAGAAGCATTTACACGCGCTACTTTAATTAGAAATGGCATCATGGGTAAATTACCTACTGCGGCTCAAATAAATGATTACGATCGTTTATTGAAAAATTCTACTCAGGTAAAATCAGACTTGGCTAAAAAAGATAGCGGACTTTATAAAGCAAAATTAAATTCAGTAAAGAAACTTGCTGAATATTATAAAACAACGGGTGCGGATAAATTTATGGAAATAGCACCTAAAACCAGTGATGATCCTTCAGTACCGGATAACAAAGGTGATTTAGGATATTTCACGGCATTAGACATGGTTTATCCTTTTGAAACTGCCGCTTACAATACAAAGCCAGGAGAAGTTTCTAATGTGGTTAGAACCAAATATGGTTATCATATTTTAAAAGTATACGATAAGCGCAATAATCGCGGTGAAATGACAGCAGCTCACATCATGATTAAGTTTGCGAAAGATGCAACACCTCAAGATAAAGCTAATGCTAAAACAAAAATTGATGAGATTGCAGGAAAAATTAAGGCCGGCGAAAAATTTGAAGAATTAGCAAGAACTTTTTCTGATGATAAACAAACTTCTGACCGTGGTGGACAATTAACCCCATTTAAAGGTGGTCGTTTACCAAAAGCTTTTGAAGACGCCGCATTTGCATTAAAAGAAAACGGTGCAGTTTCAGAGCCGGTTGAAACACCGTATGGCTGGCACATCATTAAGCGTATTGATGTGAAAGGACTTTCTCCTTTAGATCAAATGAAGCCTGAATTAAAAGCCCGCGTACAACGTGATAGTCGCTCTCAAATGGGACGCAAAGCATTAATTGCTCGTGTTAAAAAGGAAAGCAACTTCAAAGAAAACGCGAAGAACCGTGACGAATTATTGAAAGTTTTAGATACAACTTATTTAACAGCAACATGGAAAGCAACTGCGGCGGATAAATTAGGAAACAAAGAAATCATCACCATGAATGATAAAAAATTCGGACAGAGCGAATTTGCAAAGTTTATGGAGTCTCAAATGGTGTATCGCAGTCCGACAGATTTAAAAGATTTGTTGTTACAGCTTTATGAGAAGTGGGTTGAAGAAATGGTTGTTCAGTACGAAGATTCTCAATTAGAAACAAAGAATGCGGATTTCAGAAATTTGTTACGCGAATACCGCGATGGAATTTTATTATTTGATTTAACCGATCAAAAAGTTTGGAGTAAAGCAGTGAAAGATACAGCCGGCTTACGTGAGTTCTATAACAAAAACAAAAATAATTATTTGTGGGGCGATAGAGCGGATGTAACTACTTACCGTTGCACCGACGAAAAAATCGCTGCTGAGGTGAGAAAGATGTTAGCGAAAAACAAAGGTGAGAAGGAAATCCTTGAAGCCATCAATAAAACGTCTCAATTAAATTTAGCGGTAGAAAATGTGATGTTCTTAAAAGGTGAGAATAAGAATATTGATGATAATTGGAAAGAAGGAATTGTATCCAAAAACATTAAAGATGATAAGGACAGTAAGTTTTTAGTGATTAAAGTAAATAAGATTATTCCTAAATCACCGAAAGCATTAAATGAAGCACGTGGTGCAGTTACTGCAGATTTCCAGGTTAATTTAGAAAAAGAATGGATCGCTTATTTAAAAAATAAATATCCGGTGAAAATTGATGAAGCAGTTTTGAAAACTGTAAAATAAGAGAACCTGAATTTATATTAAAATTAAAACGGCTGTCGAACAGACAGCCGTTTTCATAAATAGAATTGAAATATTACGTATACATATTCCTTTTTTGGTTGGTTTTTACGGCTTGCAATAATTCAAATCAGCAAACCGATGAAAAAGCAATTGCTATTGCGGGTGAAAAGTCGCTAACCGAAAACGAGTACAAACGTTTTAATTTTTTCAGCGAATCAGTGAAAGATAGTAGCGCTATGGCGAGAAAGTTGATTGAAAATTGGGCCAAGGACGAATTGTTTTATCAGGAGGCCAAACAAAAACTTCTGCCGGAAGATATGGACATTGAAGCGGAAGTAGAAAGGTATCGTAAAGAGCTTATCAATTATAAATATGAAGTTAAATTGATAGAAAACAATCTGGATACCGCAGTAACGAAGGAAGAAATTCAGGCCTACTACGATGCTAACCGCGATAATTTCATTTTAAAGGATAATATCGCTACGGTAAATTATTTTAAAATTCCGGTTGCGTCTAAGGCCATTGATAAATTCAAAAAGGCTATTTATTCACCCAATCCTAAGGATAAAGATCAGTTGAAAAATTTGTGTTTACAGTACGCCGATAATTATTTCATGAACGACAGTACATGGTTATTATTGGAAGATATTAAAAAAGAAATTCCGCAATTACGCGATGTGCCTGAGTTTAATTTTTATGCAGGACGTTATTTTGAATTTACAGATAGCTTAGCCTGGTACTATCTGAAGATAAAGCAGATTAAAGTTAAGGATGCTTTGTCCCCTATCAATTACGAATCGGCAAATATTAAGAAAATCATTCTTAATCAGCGAAAAATGAAGCTTATCAGGCAGTACAAAGAACAAGTAATGGAGAAAGCTAAATCAGAGGGAAAATTCAAGGTGAATTGATTGTTAAAAAACTCAAATTTACCCCTAGTAATCAAAATCTTATCCGCAAACAAATTTTTATGCTTAACTTAGCTCTCTATGCTAAAAAAAGCGTTTTTTATACTATTTCTTGCACTCGGTTTTAATTTATCGGCACAACAAGTCATCGACAAAGTGATTGCGGTTGTGGGTAAATATCCACTTTTACTTTCTGATTTCGAAACCTACCAAATTGAAAAACAAAAAGAGGATCCCAATGCACCAAGATGTAAAGCGTTTGAAGAAATTCTTTACAGTAAATTATTGTTGGCTCAAGCCGACCGAGATAGTGTTGAGGTGCAGGATGCAGAAGTTGAACAGGAATTGGAAAAACGTTTAGCGTATTATATTCAAATGTTTGGTGGCGATGAAAGTAAGTTTGAAGCTTTTTATGGTAAGCGCACAAATGTTTTCAAAGATGAAATGCGAGATGATGTGCGTGAGCAATTATTAGCACAAAAAATGCGTCAGCGTATTACCGGTGAAATTAAATTAACGCCTTCAGAAGTTCGTCAGTATTATAATTCTTTACCTCAGGATAGCTTACCTGTTATAAATACTGAGTTGCAAATTGCACACATTGTAAAAATGCCTCCTGTTAATGAGCAGGCAAAAGCGGATGCGCGAGCAGCGATTGAATCATATCGCGAGCGGGTTTTGAAAGGGGAGAGCATGAGTGTATTGGCAGCTTTGTATAGTGAAGATCCGGGCTCAGCTAAAAATGGCGGACGCTACGAATCAGTTATGCGTGGGGTAATGGTTCCTGAATTTGAAGCGGTAGCATTTCGTTTAAAGAAGGGCGAAGTTTCTGAAGTATTTGAAACACCATATGGATATCATTTTATTGAAATGATTGCGCGTAAAGGTGAAACAGTTGATTTACGCCATATTCTCATTGCACCTAAAATGTCGCAGTTAGATGTTTACAACGCAAAATTGTTTTTAGACTCGTTACAAAAGCAAATCATTGAAGGGAAAATAACTTTTGAGGAAGCAGCGAAAAAATACAGCGATGATAAGGAAACAAAACAAAACGGTGGTTTATTAATTAATCCAATGACGGGCGCAACCAAATGGGAGAATGAAGAAATCAGTCAGATGGATCAAAACTTAGTTTTTGTATTTGATAAGATGAATGCAGGTGATGTTTCAACACCGGTGCAGTATAATTCTATGGATGGCAAGCCTGGTTACCGAATCATTACTATTATTTCACGTACCGATCCACACAAAATTAATTACAAAGATGATTACGCTAAACTTTTAACCATGGCTACATTTGAGCGTCAGCGTAAATTAATCAGAGAATGGATTGAGCGTCGATCAAAAGTTACTTATATAAAAATTGATCCTGAGTACAATTGTAAATTCGAATACAACTGGCATATATCAAATTAATTCTATGCAATTTAAATCAGATACAGAAGCGGCAGAAGCATTTGTTGCCAAATACAAGCAACTTAATTCGGAAATAGGTAAAGTTATTGTTGGACAACAAGACACGATTAAAGATGTTTTAATCAGCGTGTTTTGTAAAGGACACTGTCTATTGGTTGGTGTTCCGGGATTGGCAAAAACTTTATTGGTTAATACTATATCTGATGTTTTAGGTCTAAGTTTCAATCGTATTCAGTTTACACCTGACTTAATGCCCGGAGATATTATTGGTAGCGAGATATTGGATGAAAGCCGGAATTTTAAATTTGTAAAGGGACCTTTGTTCGCTAATATCATTTTAGCGGATGAGATTAACCGTACGCCTCCAAAAACACAGGCCGCATTATTAGAAGCCATGCAAGAGCGTCATGTAACGGCCGCCGGAAAAAAATACGAGTTAGGAAATCCTTTTTTTGTTTTAGCTACTCAAAATCCAATTGAGCAAGAGGGAACTTACCCTTTGCCTGAAGCGCAATTAGATCGTTTCATGTTTAATGTTTGGTTAGATTATCCGAAGTTTGAAGAGGAATTGCAGGTGGTGAAGCAAACAACAACATCGAGCAATGTTAAGCTAAACAAAATTTTAACTTCCGAAGAAATTTTAGCTTTTCAGGAATTAGTGCGCAAAGTACCGGTGGCAGACAATGTAGTGGAGTACGCTGTTAAATTGGTGAATAAAACACGATTGAACAGTGAGTTTTCTTCTGATGTTTCAAAGAAGTATTTAGCATGGGGCGCTGGTCCGCGTGCTTCCCAGTATCTAGTATTGGGCGCAAAATGCCACGCCTTATTAAATGGAAAATTCAGTCCGGATATTGAAGATGTAAAAGCCATCGCGATACCTGTTTTAAGACATCGTGTTGTTTTAAATTATAAGGCGGAAGCGGAAGGAATGAATGTTGAAAGTATTATTAAGCAATTAATGTAATGAAGCAGAAATTTGATTTCGCTTGATTACGAATTCTATAAAAAGATTATAAATGGAAAATAAGCCCGAAAGTTTTGAGGAAAAAGCAAAGGAGTATTTTGATGAGAAGAAATACCGAACCATTATCGTAGGAAAAGATGGTTATAAAAGTAATGAGGATTTAGAGGATGCTATTGCGGCATTGGTAGAAGATAAAATCAGCACGGAAGAGAAGGAAGAAATTTTAAAGCATTTAAAAGCGAGCAAAGCAAAGCAAGCTTTATTTAAGGCTATTCAGTCGTCAAAGAGTGATGCTAAAAAGGCTAAATTAATAGCAGCGTGTTGGGAGATTGATTTAGATTGCACAGATGACTTTTTGTTTTTTGTTGACTTAACCTGCAATGAAGATTTTAATGTTTCGTTAGAAGCTTTAACAGTCATCGAAAACATTGAGAATGCGATTCCCGCTAATCAATTGGAACAAGCGCAAAAACAAGTAACGGCCAAAATAAAAGAAAAGCCGGATAACATTGATTTGTTGGTAGATTTACTGCAGATTATCAAAGATAGATCAGAAGCGGTTTAAAAAAAATATTCAATCAAATAAAAAAGGCCATTCATAGGAATGGCCTTTTTGTTTTCGTAAGGTTGAATTACTCAACAATAATTTTGTTTGTTGTCGCCTTTCCATTTATACCAACTTTAATAAAGTAAATGCCTTTAGAGGTTGATGCTAAGTTAATGTTTTGGTTGCCTTTTTTCATTAACTGACTGAATACAACTTCTCCTAATGCATTGGTAATTTCTACTTGCGCATCCGCAGGTAATTCAATCATGAATTTACCATTGTTAGGGTTAGGGAATACATTAAATGAATTATTAGCAGCTATGTTGTTGATGCCTGTACATGCGCTCACGTTTTGTGTAACAATACTCGTGTTAGAACAACCGGTTACTGTATTAGTTCCGGTAACAGTGTAAGTTGCGTTAACGGTTGGAGAAACAACTATTGAAGCACCACTTCCTGCCGGTAACCAGACATAAGTATTCGCGCCTGTTGCAGTTAATGTTGCATTTTGTCCGGCACAAATTAAAGTATTGCTGGTAGTCGCGCTCACAGTTGGAAGCGCGTAAACATTAATAGCTACTGTATTTGTTGAAGCAACAATACAACCGGTTTGTGTTCCTGAAACTGTATAGGTAGTACTTACACTAGGAGTAACTGAAATAGAAGCACCGTTTATTGCTCCCGGATTCCATGTATAAGTATAACCTGTTGCTGTCGTTGATGCGCTGATGGTAACAGAAGCATTCGGACAAACAGAGCTGGCACTTTGTGCAACAGAAATTGCCGGTGTAAGTCCCATTGAATAAGTTGGAGCAGGAGTGATGTTGTTTTTCCAATAGAATTGTAAATCCGGATAACCGTAATGGTAATTTGTAAGAACATTAGTAGGGAATGTGTTTTGAGTACAGCTGTTGCAATAACGCATATCAAAATACGTAAGCTTGCTGTTTATCTGACTGGATGTTCCAAAATAGTACCCATCGCTCACATCTTGATACAATTGAAGAACGTATTGTGTTCCTTGAGTTAACCAAATCGGATTTGGCAGTGGAGCATAAGAATAAGTTGCAGCCGGACCGCTTACTTGAATTTGTGAAATGATGTTAGTAGTGGTATTATCAAATAAAGTAACATAGCGAGTAGTTCCTGTTGGTTCACGTTTACCAAAGCTCGTTACCAAAATGTCTTCATTCGGAGAAAAACGGAATCCGCGTTGAGAGTTACCAACACCACCGGCACCGCCTGAACTAACCGAATCAGTAGAAGATTTCATACCAATGAATACACCCGGAACAGATGAAACAGATGTAGCTGAACTATTTCCATGAAAGAAATAGAAAGTACGATTACCTCCCGCAGGAATAGTATCGATTTTAACCCAAACAATGGTTGTTGCTGTATTGATACCAGACTCTAACCAATGGTTGTATAAAGTACTACCATTACAATTTTTTCCAAAACGAATATCGTCGCCGGAAGTTTGCATTTGAGAAGCTGCAATAAGTGATTGCGTGTTAATAGTAAGTTTTAACTGGTAATCAATGGCAGTTACGCTTGCACTGTTGTAAACAGTGATTGGTGATACATTGGAATAACCGGTTAACTGGGCTTTAGTGGTAAATACAAAGCCTACTGCTAAAAACAATAAAGAGTATATTTTTAATTTCATGTGAGTTAATTTTAATGTTATTTATTAGAGTTATTTGTGCTAATAATTTTAGCTTTTTTCATTTCGGCTAATTGTTGTTTTTCCTTTTTTAATTCCTCAGCCGGAAAAGAAGGATCGGATTCATCAATTTTAATCTTATTTTCCAGTTCCTTAATTTTTGAACTTTTTTCTTTTTCAGATGCAAAAGAAATTGAGCTGGATGTTTTTTTGGAAGTAGGAGCTTCCTGTGCACATAGGGATGTAGCACCAAGACCAAGAATGATTCCGGTCAGATAAATGGTTTTTTTCATAGTAATAGGGTTTTAAGTAAAATTAAACTATTAATTCGATTCATTTAAAGAAATGTTCAAAATAATAGAGTAGAACTAATATAAATCAGTTTTTGGAGATAAAATAATTATAAATGAGTATTAGCGTTTACCTGCCACACACTCAATTAAATCATCTTGCTGCAAGTATTTATTGGCTAAATCTCGTAATTCAGCAGACGTCACATTTTTTACGCTTTCAAAGTAGGTGCTGTAATAATTGTATCCGAGATTAAATTCATAAATAGCTTTGAACTTTTCAGCAAGCGCGAATGGTCCGTCCACACTTCGTAAAAACTGACCTAAAATATAATTGCGAACCGTTTCTAATTCTTCTGTACTCACTAAATCTTCGCGCAAACGTTTTATCTCTTTATAAATTTCATCCAATGCATTGTTTGTGACATCAGCACCAACCTCAGTGCTAATCGCGAAATAACCTGCATTAACATACGACGTTAATCCGGAGCCGATACCATAGGTGTATCCTTTATCTTCGCGAATGTTTGCCATTAAACGCGAACCGAAATAACCACCCAATATTGTATTTAATACCTGAAATTTGAAATAATCGGGATGTGTTTTATTGAATAGCACACGGCCAATTCGGATGGCCGATTGAATTGCATCATTCTTCTCCACTAAAACGTGTTTTTGTCCGGTTGATTGAATGGCCGGCATTTTTTTTGTGACTGCTGCCGGATTCCCCCACTCACTTTTTCCGAAATGTTGATTAAGAATATTGATAAGATTTGCGGAAAAGTTTCCGGATACAACAATAAAACAGTTTTTGGAGTTATAATGTGTTTTGTAAAAATCGAGAATATCCTGACGCTTTACTGTATCGAAATCTTCGTTTTTTAAGTCGATGCCATACGGGTGTGTTTCCCCGAATAGTAATTCCGAAAACTTTCTTCGCCCTAAATAATTTACTTTTTGTGAATTAATTAAATGTTTCTGTTTTCGGTTGGCTAAATAGATGTCAATTTCACTCTGCGGATAAACAGAATCTTTTACCAAGTCTTCCACATAAACTAAACTTTCATTCAAATATTTGTTTAATGAATAAAGTGTAACCGACGAAAAATCCTGTCCGGCTGATAATTCTAAAAACGAACCGTAATAATCGATGTTTTCAGATAATTGTAAAGCATTATATTTTGTGGTTCCATTTTCGAGTAAGGTATTGGCCGTGGAAGAAAGTAAAGTTCGGTTTTGATAAAACATACCTGCTTTAAAAATGAGCTCCACTTTGGTTAGTTCCTGCGAACCGGCATTAATACTGAAAACAGGAATGCCATTGTCCAATTTTTTTTCTTCAGCTTGAATAATGTCAATCTTTTCAATGGTTTTAAATTCCGGCGCAAGGGTTCTGTTTATCATGGGAATGAAGTATAAGTATTAATCTAAAAGATATTGCTGATGTTTATTGAATTTCTCCAGTGTTCTGATACCGGACGAACTGATATGTTCGAAATCTTTATTGCAAAAAATATTAATGATTTTTACATCCGGTTTTAATTCCTGTATGTAGCGATATTGATTTTGTTCATATTGAAAATCTGTTGAATTTCTTAATCCGCGGATGACTGTTACATCATACTTTAATGTGTCAAGAAAATCGGTGAGTAAAGAATCGTACTCGCAAATCTGACGATTTTTAATTGTTTTAGGCAGAGGCCAGTTTCTACCTTCCTTGGCGGGATTTTTTCCAAAGGCAATGATTACTTTATCGAAAATTAATTCCGCTTTTTGCAATACATTGTAATGTCCTTTATGAAAAGGATTAAAGCTTCCTGCAAAAACACCAATTTTAGGTTGATTGTATTTTACGAATGAAATAAGCGCATCGAGTTTTCTATCTTTATTGATTTTCGACAAATGTTTCAATCGTTCTTCGCGATATACCAGGTAATCGTGACTTTGAAATTGATTAAAAATCATTTTCTCGGTTTCCAATTGTTCTTCAAATGGTTTTTGAAGATAATGGTCGATACTATCTTTAAAATCTATCATTTCAGTTTGTTTCCCGCGGATATCGCAGATATACGCAGAGGTTTATAAATTATTTACTTTTCTATAAATTGAATTCGAAATATTATCAGTATTAAAATTAACTAAAATGCCCAACTTCTTATCATATAATTTTAAATAGGTCAAAACTTGTTTATGGTGAACATCCGCTAATTGTTCAACTGATTTTACTTCAATAACAACTAGATTATCCACTAAAATATCAATTCGAAAGCCCACTTCAAGTTTTTGACCTGCATAAATTAATGGAACAGGTACTTGAGTTTTCACGGACAATCCTTCTCGCTGAAGCTGAAAAGCCAAGGCTGCTTCATATACAGACTCTAATAATCCGGGACCAAGTTCATTATAAACTTTAAAGATGCACCCTCTTATTTTGTATGAAATTTCATTTTCAATTATATCTTCTTTATGCATAATAACATCTGCGATTATCACCGAAATCTGCGGGACTTATTTCTTTTTTAGATAATACAAAGTAGAGCAGTTGTTTTCGTCAAGAACTTTGTTAGCGATATCTTTAATATCATTAGCCGTAACAGCTAAATATTTGCCTATCTCCTGATTAATATAATCAGCATCTCCCATTAATTCGGAAATAGCCAGATTCGTTGCTTTATTTAAAACATCCGTTTCGGAAAAAGTAATGCTCGATTCAACTTTGTTTTTACATTTCTGTAATTCGTTTTCCGATACTAAACTGTTTTTAATTTTATTGAGTTCATGAATGATGGCTTTTTCAGCCGCTTCAATATCAACACCATTACTTAATTTTCCGGATACAACAAATAATCCCTCGTCAAAATCGCCCATTACGTAAGCATTTATTTCGGAGAACATAGGATTATCTTTTACTAATGAATTATATAAACGTGAAGAATTTCCTCTCGATAAAACATCCGATAGTAAATCACATGCATAGTAATTTTTATCATGACGAGACACCATATGGTAGGCTTTGTAAATGGAATCTACCGGTACATCTCTTTCAACGGTAAGTTTTCTCGCTTCGGTTTGCTTCGGCTCTTTAGGTAAATTTCTTTGCGGTTTAGTTCCTCCGGCAATTGGCTCGAACCACTTTTTTGCTAATTGTTTTACATTTTCCAACTCTACATTTCCGGCTACAACCATAATGGCATTACTCGGATTGTAATGCTTCTTAAAAAAGGATTTTACATCCTCCATGGTTGCATTTTCAATGTGCGAAATTTCTTTACCAATTGTTGCCCATTTATATGGATGAGTTTTATACGCTAGCGGGCGTAACAATAACCAAACATCTCCGTATGGTTGATTTAAATAGCGTTGTTTAAATTCTTCGATAACAACATTTCTTTGAACTTCTAAACTTTTGTCAGTAAACGCTAAACTCAACATGCGATCGCTCTCCAGCCAAAAAGCAGTTTCTAAATTTTCTGAAGGAACAGTGCAATAATAATTTGTAATATCATTCGTCGTGAAAGCGTTATTTTCTCCGCCTACCAATTGCAGTGGTTCATCATAATTGGGAATATTAATACTCCCACCAAACATTAAATGTTCAAATAAATGCGCGAAACCTGTTTTGTTTTCATCTTCATCACGCGCACCAACATCGTATAAAATATTGACACAAGCCATCGGCGTCGACTTGTCTTGATGAACAATAACAGTAAGATTATTTTGTAGTTTAAACTTTTCGAATTTTATCATAGTATAGTCGCGAATCAGAATGTTAAGTTACCGATTCTTTTAATGCAGGAATTAAAGTCTTTTATTATTTCTTCTACTATATCGGCGGCGGGTTTAATTTCGTTGATATCACCGCTAATTTGTCCGATTTCTAATTCACCTTCGGTTAAATCGCCCTCATACATGCCTTTTTTAGCTCGTGCTCTTCCTAAAAGAGTATTCAGTTCTTCAACCGAAGCGCCATTCTTCTCAGCTTCTAATACTTTATTGCAAAAGTCATTTTTAATTAAGCGAACTGGTGTCAATTGCTTAAGTGTTAAAATGGTATCGCCTTCCTTTGCTTTCACAACAGAATCTTTAAAGTTTTGGTGCGCTGAAGATTCCGGTGTTGCCACAAATCGACTACCAATTTGCACCGCATTGGCCCCTAAAGCAAAGGCCGCCGCCATTTGTGAACCGTAACCAATACCGCCGGCAGCTATCAGCGGAATTTGAATAGCTTTGCGAACTTGAGGAATTAAAACCATGGTAGTAGTTTCTTCCCGGCCGTTATGTCCACCGGCTTCAAAACCTTCAGCAACAATCGCGTCAACACCGGCTTCCTGACATTTTAGGGCAAACTTTACATTGCTCACGACATGAACAACTTTAATTCCATGTTCTTTTAAATGGTTGGTCCATGTTTTTGGATTCCCTGCGCTGGTAAATACGATTTTTACTCCCTCTTCAATGATTATTTTCATATGTTCCTCAATATTAGGGTATAGAAGGGGAACATTCACGCCGAAAGGTTTACCGGTCGCAGCTTTACATTTACGAATTTGGTCTCTTAAAACGTCCGGATACATAGAACCCGAGCCAAGTAAACCTAAGCCTCCGGCATTAGAAACGGCAGAGGCCAATTCCCACCCGCTGCACCAAATCATTCCGGCTTGAACAATCGGGTATTTTATGTTAAAAAGAGAGCAAATTGGATTTGAC
Source organism: Bacteroidota bacterium (assembly GCA_017303905.1). NCBI lineage: Bacteria > Pseudomonadati > Bacteroidota > Bacteroidota bacterium. The sequence goes on along the minus strand of JAFLBH010000004.1, from coordinate 340,360 downwards.
ATAGGGATTAAAATTTAGTATATTTAAGCCATAAAATTAGAGATTTTTATTACTTTTGTAGTCAAATGAAAAAACTATTCTACTCGCTTTTACTTGTTTTCTTTTTTACCGCATCCTATTCTCAATGGTTGTGGGATTTTGGATTTGCAGTTGGAGCATCTAACTATTTGGGAGATATTGGAGGGAAGGAGAAAACCCGTCGTGATTTCGTGGCTGATATGAAATTAGCCAAAACACGTTGGAATGTGGGAGGTTTTGCACGTTATAAGTGGCGCCCAAGAGTTTCTGTAAAATTGGCTTTGGATTATTTGCGCTTAGAGGGGGATGATAAATTATCAACCAATCCGGGTCGCCGTGCGCGTAATTTGAACTTTCGTAATGATATGTTTGATTTGGCCTTTACAGCTGAATGGTTTTTTTATGAAAACAATGATTTAGGAAATACATATCGCTATCGTAATGGTTTCCGTGCCTATATTTTTGGTGGCGTTGGCGGATATTACAGTAACCCGAAAGGGAATTTAAATGGTGAATGGATTAAATTACGCCCTTTACAAACAGAAGGAATAGCTTATAAACCTATTGGCGTGAACATTCCTATTGGTGTTGGTTTTTATTTTACTTTAGAAAAGAAACATCGTATTGGTTGGGAGTTGAATTGGAGAACCACGTTCACTGATTACCTTGATGATATTAGTGGCAATTATCCTGATCAAGCTCCGGGAAATTCTTTGTCTGAAACAATGTCTTACAGAACAGAAGAATTAGGACCTAATTATCCTGATAATGCGCATTTTTCTCATGGTTGGGGCCAAAAACGTGGTGATAAAACCCATAATGATTCTTACATGACAATGAATTTATCATATAGTTATGTAATGCGTGGTAAGAGTTCGTTTTACCGTTCTCGCTACGGCCATTTCTTCAGTAAGAAGAAGAGAGGGGCAACCCGTAAGATTCGTGCTAAATTCTAATTTGGAAAATATGAATGAAAGCCCTGCAAATAATGCGGGGCTTTTTTATTTGAGTTCTTTAGTATAGCAAATGAAATGTTTCGTTACCGATTTATTTAAAGCTTGTATGTTTAATAAATCACTGGCAGTAGCAATGTCAACCAGTTTGCCCGTGTTATAAAGTATATTAATACCATGATCGCCGCTATTATAAGCACGGTTGTTTACGCTTTCTGAAAAAACAAAATAAGACGCTTCTTTTCGGCTAATCGAATAAGTTTTCATGGCCTTTTCAATTAGTTTGTTTTTATGTGCTGTAGCAATCGCTTCATTTTGTAATTCTATTTTGTACAAATTGCGCTCGAGCATGTTTTTGCAAAGTGTTTTTAAAATAAAATCATCGCAATCGCTCCAAGCTTTCACCGAAGCCATTACATCATAATCATCTAAAGCGGCAAACTTTTGTAACAACTCAGGTTTATTTAAAAAATCTTCTTTTGTGAAATCATTTTCTAAAAATAGAGAGAAGGTAGGTGTAGCAAAAAGAGGCGCACCTTTTCCGCTAAGCTCCTTGGCTCTTCTTAAAATGTTTACCAATAAATTCTCGGCACTCAAAACAGTTTTATGTAAATACACCTGCCAATACATTAAGCGCCGTGCAATTAAAAACTTCTCAATACTATAAATACCTTTTGCTTCAACAACCAATTTATCATCCACCACATTCAACATTTTAATAATGCGCTCACTGCTGATAACGCCTTCACTCACGCCTGTAAAGAAACTGTCGCGTTTCAAATAATCCAGACGATCCATATCTAATTGTGAACTCACCAATTCGTGTAAAAAAGGTTTGTTATACTGATTATTAAAGATTTTGATGGCCAACGACAACTTTCCTTTAAATTCTTTATTCAGGTTATCCATAATCATCGACGAAACATCTTCGTGATGAATTTCCTTAACAATGCTATGCTCCAGTGCGTGCGAAAACGGTCCGTGTCCGATATCGTGCAATAAAATCGCAATTAAAGCGGCGCGTGTTTCTTCGTCAGAAATTTTCACATCCTTGCTTTTCAAAACCTGCAAGGCTTCGCTCATCAGATACATGGCGCCAATTGCATGATGAAAACGAGTGTGTAATGCGCCAGGATAAACCAAATTCGTTAATCCTAATTGCTTAATACGTCGTAGACGTTGAAAGTAAGGGTGGTTTATAAGGGAGTAAATTAAATCATCATGAATGGTTACAAAACCATAAATGGGGTCGTTGATTATTTTACTTTTAATATTCGACATCAATGCTAAAAAATCTTAATTATCTACAATAATTTTACCTTTACTGCGTATATTGTAAAGATATAAAACGTTTATGGAAAAAAATACAATTCTTTGGGCCGATGATGAAATGGAGCTGTTAAAGCCTCACATTTTATTTTTAAATAATAAAGGCTATGATGTAATTACCGCTGTTAGTGGTGATGAAGCCCTTGATATTGTGAAGGAGAACAGAGGAATTGATGCCGTTTTATTAGATGAAAATATGCCAGGTTTAAGCGGACTGGAAACACTTGCGAAAATTAAACAGCTTCGTGCCGATTTGCCTGTTATCATGATTACAAAAAGTGAAGAAGAGCACATTATGGATGATGCTATCGGTGGAAAGATTGCAGATTATTTGATAAAGCCGGTGAATCCAAATCAAATTATTTTATCACTCAAGAAAACCCTAGATAATAAGCGTTTGGTTTCTGAAAAAACAAATACGGAGTATCGAAAGGAGTTTGGTCAAATCGGCATGACTTTAAGTGATAATTTGAAATGGAGCGAGTGGGTGGATGTGTTTAAAAAAATTGTGTATTGGGAATTGGAAATGGATAAAGCACAAGACAAAGGAATGTTGGATGTGTTAAAGATGCAGAAAGCTGATGCAAATACACAGTTCTTTAAATTCGTAGAAAAAAATTATGTGAATTGGTTAAATGGGAAAGATGCAAATCCACCAACCATGAGCCATACTTTACTTAAAAATAAATTTATCCCTGAATTAGACAAAAGTGAAAGCATCTTCCTAATTGTCATCGACAATCTTCGTTATGATCAATGGAAAATCATTCAGCCCGTGATTCAGGATTATTATAAAGTGGAGAATGAAGAATTATATATTAGTATTCTTCCTACTGCAACGCAATATGCAAGAAATGCATTATTCAGCGGACTTATGCCGAGTGAAATGGAAAAACGTCACCCTGATTGGTGGTTAAATGATGAGGATGAAGGTGGAAAAAATATGCACGAGGAAGATTTTTTGCAAGCACAGTTAAAACGTTTGGGTAAAGATGTTAAACTGTCTTACAACAAAGTAACGAATTATGCCGGTGGAAAGAAATTAGCCGAGAGTATAAATAACTTAATGCAAAACAAACTCAATGTAATCGTGTATAATTTTGTAGATATGTTAAGTCATGCTCGTACCGAAATGGAAGTGATTCGTGAATTGGCAGATGATGAACCGGCCTATAGAAGTATTACCATGTCGTGGTTTGAGCACTCGCCTTTATTGGATATGATTAAGCAGTTGGCCGCAAAAAAAGTGAAGATTGTTATTACTACTGATCATGGTACCGTACATGTAAAAGAACCAACCAAAGTATTAGGTGATAAAAACGTGAATACTAACTTACGTTACAAGCAGGGTAAGGCATTAGATTATAATGCCAAGGAGGTATTTGAGGTAAAAAATCCGAGCGATGCGTTCTTACCTAAATTACATCCGAGTTCACGATTTATATTTGCGAAAGAAGATCGCTTTTTTGCGTATCCAAACAATTTCAATCATTATGTAAATTATTATCGTAATACGTTCCAACACGGCGGTATTAGTTTAGAAGAAATGATTATTCCGTATATTACTTTATCACCACGTTAGTGAAGAGATTACAAATTGATATTAGTGATGCCAATAAATTGCCGGAACTTGCCAGGCAAATCTTAAATTTTGCGGGTGAATTAAAGGTTTTTGCCTTTGAGGCAGAAATGGGAGCAGGAAAAACTACTTTTATTAAAGAGTTGTGCAAAGCTTTAGGTTCTAAAGATAATTTCAGCAGTCCTACATATTCTATCGTCAATGAATATTTAACGCCCACAAAAAAATTATATCATTTCGATTTGTACCGATTAAAGTCGGCCGAAGAACTTTTAGATATTGGTTTTGAAGAATATGTTGATGGAAAACGTTATTGTTTTATTGAATGGCCAGAGTTAGCCTTGTCGTTTTTGCCAAAACCTTACCTGAGTATAATCATTAATGTAAAAGAAAATAATCGTTACCTTAGCGCCCAAATTATTGAGTAAATGCGCTTAAGTTTATTTTTAGTTTTCATTGCAGCAAGTCATTTGTTTTCACAAAACGACTCCCTGAAAATTAGTACAAAGAAAAAAGGAACCTTGTATTTGTCGGCAGGCTATACGCGTGTTTGGTTTTCAAAAAGTGACATTCGTTTTGTAGACCGCTCAAATACGTATCATCCGGAAACAGGTTATAATCACAATTATGATTTCACTGTGTATGACGCTGAGGCGAAGGATCGTCCTGATTTTGATAAAATCCCTGACATTGTAAATTTTACTGTTCCTCAATACGCTTATCGTTTAGGGTATTATTTTAATAATAAATCTGATTTAGCCGTTGAAATCAATTATGATCACACTAAGTATATTATGAAAGATTATCAAAAGTTGAGAGTGAAGGGAGATATCAATGGAACATACATTGACCAAGATACATTAATTGACCCAAAGAAGTTTTTACACTTCGAGCATTCGGATGGTGCAAATTTTCTATTGTTTAATATCGTGAAGCGTTGGAAGCTTGTAAATCCAAGTCCGCTTTTCAATATGGGTTGGGTTATTAAAGGAGGAGTAGGTTGTGTTATCCCACGTACGGATGTTACATTATTTGGTAAACGATTAAACAACGATTTTCACATTGCAGGATGGTTAGTGGGCGCTGAAACAGGATTACGCACTGAATTTTTTAAATATGGATTTTTTGAATTTGTTGGCAAAGCAAGTTTTGCGCACTATGTAAATTCACTTGTTATTGGTAAAGGAAATGGAAGAGCAACGCATCATTTCTTTGCGTATCAATTAACAGCCACACTTGGTGTACAAGTGCCGGCTTTTGGAAAAAAATAAGCTTTAAGTTTCGAATTAGAAGCCTGTACCAAAATGGTTCATGCTTTCACGCTTCATTGGGTTTACCGTCATAACAGGAATATTACTGATATCAACGATGTGTTGAGCTTCTGTACCACCAAAGAATTCTTTCACGCTTAATTCAGGTTTATTCATGATCATGATTAAATCCGACTCAATTTTGTTTGCATAATCCACTACTGTTTCAGCAACGTGATCGCTTGCAATTGATTTATTGGTACAAGAAATACCTTTACTCTTAATGAATTGTTTTACTTGATGAGAATACGCTAATAATTGATTTTCATAAGCGGCATCTGATGGACTAAACACTGAAAGTACACGAATAGAGGCGCCAAAATATTTCGCAAATTGAACTGCGATATCAACTTTTTCGCGTGATTGGCGGGATAAATCAAGAGGTAATAAAATATTTTCACAACCATCACGGTGTTCGCGACCGCGGATGGTAATTACAGGACAAGGAGCTTTACGGATTAATTTGGAAGCACTGCCACCGAAAATATCTTTAAATTTCATGTGACTTTCTATACCCATGATAATTAAAGTAGCACTAATTTCTTCCGCCACGCGATCCGTCTCTACATAAATGTCACCTTTAACATTCATGAATTCTACAGGAATTCCGCCACTTTCCGCTTCGGTTTGCTTGGTTAATTTGGTAAGATCTTCATAACGCTCTTCACCTACTTTTTCGTATACGTGTAAGAGAACGATTTTAGAGTGAGTATATTTAGCAAGGTTGTAAGATTGTTTGATGGCAAAAATTGATTGTTCAGAAAAATCGATTGGGATTAGGACAATGCCTCTTTCTTTAACTTGCATAGTTTTAGGTTTTTAAAGACGCAAAGGTATAAAAAAATGGCAACAAAAACAGGTATATTTATTTTTTGTAAAACCATAAAAAGTTCCGATATTTGCCACCCAATTAAAAATTAAATAAAATGGCAGTAAAGATTAGACTACAGAGACATGGGAAAAAGGATGCAGCCTTTTTTCACGTTGTAGTTGCGGATGGTCGTGCACCACGTGACGGAAAATTCATTGAAAAATTAGGCGTTTATAACCCTAATTCAAATCCTGCAACAATTGACATCAATTTCGACAAAACATTACAATGGTTAATGAATGGTGCTCAGCCAACTGACACTTGCCGTGCCATCCTTTCTTATAAGGGTGTAATGTTAAAAAAGCATTTGTTGGAAGGTGCCAAAAAAGGTGCTTTAACTGAAGCTCAGGTTGAACAAAAATTCAACAAATGGTTACAGGAAAAAGAAGGAAAAGTTAACAGCAAAAAAGATCGTTTAGCAAGCGAAGGTTCTAAAAAAGCCAGCGATCGTTTAAAAGCTGAAACGGCTAGTAAAGAAGCGAAGGCCGCTAAAATTGCAGCTAAAACAACAGCAGCTCCGGCAGAAGAAAATAATGCGGCAGCAGAAACTTCATCAGAGGAACAAGCATAAATATTTAATAAAATAAGGAGCCCCTTACGGGGCTTTTTTTATTTTTGTACCATAGGACTAAAACAATTTAAAGTGTACATTTTATTAGCTGACAGCGGATCTACAAAAACCGATTGGGTAGTTCTTGAGAACGGCAAGGTAATTGCCGATTATAAAACTATTGGATTTAATCCCTATTTTCAAACTACCGAGCAAATTTACGACGAACTAATTTTAAACCTTAAGCCATTTGTAAGTGAATACCTGCCAGAAGTTGATGTTTTATACTATTATGGTGCAGGATGTTCTAATGAGATAAATTGTAAGATAGTTGGTGATGGGATAAGGGCTGCCCTCGATTTGAAAAGCGTGAATATTGGTCACGACTTATTAGCTGCTGCAAGAGCCTTGTGTGGATCGAAATCAGGCATTGCTTGTATTCTAGGTACCGGCAGTAATAGTTGTTTATATAATGGAGTAGAAGTGGCTGAAAATGTCCCTTCTTATGGCTACATGTTTGGTGATGATGGCAGTGGAGCGCACATAGGAAAAACATTTGTACAGGCTTATTTTGATGGTGAGCTGCCTTCCAAAATCAGAGCCGCTTTTGAAGCAAAAGGATATCACAGGGAAGAGATTTTAGATAATGTGTACAAAAAGGGAATGCCGAGTCGCTATTTGGCCTCTATTAATTCTTTTGTGTCAGACAACATCAAAGACCCTTATATGAAAAAGTTAGTGAAGAATTGCTTTGTAAGCTTTTTTCACAAGCAAATTGAAAAATATACGGATTCAAGAAAGTATACAGTTCATTCGGTAGGTTCTATAGGTTACTATTATAAAAGCATACTTGCTGAGGTGGCGAATGAGGAAGGATATACACTCGGTAAAGTTATTAAGTCTCCTATCGAAGGCTTAATAGAATTTCATAAGAAATAGGAAGAGTTAAACTTTGAGTTTCTGACCAATTTGTAAAATCTTGGTTGGCTTTATGCCATTCTTTTTACAGATAGCACTTACAGTAGTGTGACAACGTTTGGCAATCACTCCCAGGTTATCACCCGGTCTTACTTTATAAATCCCGTATTTAACACCATTTTTTGTAGTGTATTTTACTGCACCAACGTCATGACGGTGACGATTGTGCATGGCACGTAAATCGTACTTGTTTTCAACGTCAGTTTTCCTTAGTGTAAATTCGTATGTTTTTAAATCTCCTTTTGCGTAGTCAATAAAGTCTTCTGTATCTAAAGCCTGCCCTAAATAACGCATTTCAAAATGTAAATGAGCTCCGTAAGAACGACCGGTATTTCCACCCAGACCTAATATTTCACCCGCTTTAATAGGTTGCCCGGCTTCTACTAAAATCTTGCTTAAGTGAGCATAAACTGTTTCTAATCCGTTAGTATGACGTATAATTACTACATTACCGTAACCGCTTATCTTACTTCTTGCGATTCGAACCATACCGTCAAAGGCAGACACTACAGTATCACCAATTTCCAAATCAATGTCAGTGCCGTAATGCGGACGATATCTTCTCCACCCAAATTCGCTGGTTATCATTCCTTTAAATGGCATTGAAAAACGACCTTCTCCTATATCAGTTAAACAAATCGTCACAGAATCTGTCCGAAAACAATCACTAAAATTATAAGGATGAATGGTAGTAGTATCCCAGGTGGCATATAAATCGTTGGAAGGAAACAAAATACTTGCTGTATCTTGTTCATCTTCTTCTATTTCAGCTATTTGAGTGTTTAAGGTGTGGTGAGTAGTATCGTCTCTTTTAGCCTTACTTTTCTTGTCATCACCGGGTTTATTCTTCTCATCATCTTTATGCAAATTACCTGCAAATGATGGTGTTACAGCCATCATAATAAGGAGTGCGCATATATGAATAAAACCCTTCATTTTCAGAATTTTGCAAAGTTTTAATATTTTACGAGAAATCCTACTGTTAATTTACGTTATTCATCCTAAAGTTATTAACAATTTGAATATTTCGGTTAATTACTTTAACAAATTCTGATTTTTAAATGTATTTTTTAAACGTTCACGAAAATTAAAAATCACCTGTTGATAGTTACCCTTCTTTCATTTTTATATGTAGTACATTATACTTATCTTTACCACTTAGTGAGTTTATTAAAGTATTGAGTGAGAAGCGCTCAAACTAAAATTTGTTTAGCTAACTTAGATTTAGATATAATACCTAAAATATGAAAAGATTTTTCTACGTTTTATTTTTACTGTTTATTTCCTTATTCACATTCTCGCAGGCTACTTTTACCCCTAACTTTGCTATTCCTTCGCCTTTGTGTTCCGGTATAGCGTTAACTACAACTTGCGCTGTAACACCAGGAACAACCGCAATTGTTGGTTACACCTGGACGTCAACTCCAGCCGGTCCGGTAATAGGGGCTCCAAACGCATCCGTTACTTCAATTAATTTCGGTACCGCAGGAACTTTTACTATTTCAGTTACCGCAACTGCGGGAGGAACAAATACAGCCAGTGTTAGTCAAGTTGTAACAGTTAATCCAACACCAACAATTACAGCAACTCCAAATCCGGCTACTATTTGTGTAGGTAATAGTTCCACTTTAACTGCAGCGGGAGGCACATCCTATACATGGACACCAAGCTCATCTTTAAGCAGCGCAAATGGTTCTCCGGTTACAGCAAATCCTAGTACAAGTACTAACTATACTGTTGTAGGTGAAAGCGGGGGGTGTTCAAGTACAGCTGTTGTGAGTTTGGTTGTTAATCCCGCTATGTCAGTTTTAGTAACAGCCTCACCTTCTTTCACAACTTGTCCTGGAGGTAGCGCAACATTAACAGCAACAGGTGCGGGTGCCGCCGGTGTTTATACGTGGTCACCGGGAACGGGACTAAGTTCTACAACCGGTTCAGCTGTTGTATCGTCTCCTACAGGTAATACGGCTTATACTATCATAGGACTGGATCCACTTACAGGTTGTACAGGTACAACAAATGTAAATGTGGTGATTGGTTCTCCTTTATCAGTTTCAGTTTCTCCTATAACCGCTACTACTTGTATTGGCGGTGCCGGTGTTACTTTAAGTGCATTCGGTGCTTCAAATTATGTTTGGTCTCCTTCAGCGAGTTTAAGTAGTGGTTTTGGTCCGGTTGTAGTGGCTACTCCAAGTACCTCTACAACTTATACAGTTTTAGGTTCAACCGGTACGTGTACAGGTCAGGCCGTTGTTAGTATTTCTGTTACTACGCCGCCTACATTGACAGTTACGCCAACGAATACGACCATTTGCTTAGGAAGTTCTTATACCTATACAGCAACCGGTGCAGGTACAGGCGGAACCTATACATGGACACCTGCTTTCACCCTGAATAATTTTACCGGCTCTACAGTAACCGCTTCGCCTACTGTTACAACTACCTATACCGTAACCGGACAAACCGCTCTCGGTTGTTTATCTTTACCAAGAGTAGTAACATTAACTGTAGTGCCTGTGCCAACGGCTACTGTTTCATTACTCACCAATACAAATGCCATTGCTACGAATACAATTTGTGGTAACCAAACAGCTACATTATCAGTTGCAACATCTACACCTCCTCCGGGAATGGCCTACAGTTACACATGGTCACCAACTATGCATATTGTTACCTCATCTAATTCAGCTTCTGTTTTGGCAATACCTGCTATGTCGGTTTGTACACAAAATTATTTAACGACGTATTCGTGTACGGTATCTTATGCAACTTTACAGGGTTGTAAAAGTTTAGTGGATACAGTTACTATGAGCGTTATTAATTGTTTTCCTCCTGTTGCCGATTTTACAACAGCTGTTGCTAACGACACCATTTGTACGAAAGGTTGTGTTTCTTTTATTAATACTTCATGCGGCGGTGAACCTCAAATTGTGAAGTGGTACTCTCCAGGAGGAAATCCTGACACTACATCGACACCATTCCCAACTATTTGTTATAATGTACCAGGTGATTACACCGTTAGTTTAGCAGTTACAAATCCTTATGGATATGATAGTATCGTGAAAACTAAAATTATCCATGTGGTCGACACGCCAAATACACAAGGGTTAAGAGATACTTGTATTCGTTTTGGTCAGTCGGTTCAACTTTACGGTATTCAAGCTCTGTATTATAAGTGGTCGCCTAATGATGGATCGTTAACTTGTCCGGATGGCTCTCCAAGCAGTTGTAATCCTTTGTTGATTTATAATCCTATTGCCACACCAACTATTACTACAAAATATGTCGTCACCGGATATAATAGTAAAAACTGTAAGTATAACGATACACTCACGGTCTGTGTCATAGATGATTGTGGTGAGATGTTTGTCCCTAATGCCTTCTCGCCCAATGGAGATGGCGTCAATGATGTCTTATACGTCAGGGGTAAATGCTTAGCAAACTTCACTTTTCAAATTTTTAATCGCTGGGGTGAGAAAGTATTTGAATCTAGTAATAAGGATTTAGGCTGGGATGGAACGTTTAATAGTGAGCCATTAAATACCGGTGTTTTTGTATACAGGTTACAAGGAACAACGGTCAATAATGAACCGTTTAACCTCAAAGGAAATGTTACTTTAATAAGGTAAACTTTTATGAATAAAATAATAAAAATAGGAAGTTTTTTAGGCGCATTATTTGCGGTTCATACGTCTTTTGCACAGGACGTACATTTTTCTATGTATAATGAAGCTCCTGTAAATATAAATCCTGCATTAATTACAACCGCTTACGATACCAGGGCGATTGCTAATTACCGTACTCAATGGGGAAGTGTTGGAAAAGCTTACACCACTTATGGAGTAAGTGTTGAGCAAGCTATTCGTCACTTGAAACTTAAGAAAAACTATATCGGCCTTGCTTTAAACATTAATAGCGATAAAGCAGGAGATGCGAAATTGGGTTCTTTAATGCCAAGCTTGGGAATTTGTTTTGTAACAAAATCATCTAAATTCAGTAAACTTTCCGGCGGATTACAAGCGGGTATGATTTATCGTACCATTAATATTAATTCGTTACGTTGGGATAGTCAATATGATGGTTACGCCTACGATCCATCTTTACCAAGTGGAGAATCTACTCCAAGAAGCGCTATAACAACATATGATATTGGTGGCGGTGTAAATTTCCATTATGCAAAAAGCGAACGTTATATAAGTGCTCAGGATGGTGCTAAATGCGATATCGGTTTTTCTGCATTCCATTTCCAACAACCTAAAAACTCATTTTTCGAATCAAGCGAGCGTTTACATACCAAATATATTTTCCATGCTAATTTAGATTATGGTATTAAGTCTGCTGCATTAGCCTTGGTTCCAAGTGTGCTTTACATGAAGCAAGGACCTAACACCGAAACAACATTAGGATTTATTTTCAAATACATTATCGAAGATCAAGCTACCTACACCAATGTAAAGAAAGCCAGTTCACTTTCGTTTGGAGTTTATTATCGTTTAAAGGATGCAGTGATTCCAACCTTGTTGTATCAAAAATCGAAATATGCCATTGGATTAGCTTACGATGTTAACTTATCGCAATTAACACCTGCTTCAAAATTAAAAGGCGGACTAGAAGTTACATTGCGTTATAATACCAGCCCGGGCTATGGAAGAGCTTTGGGTAATTCTGTAAACCGATAACCGAGCAATAATAAAATGAATTTATGTCCGGTTCAACATTTGCGTTTAAGCAATTTGTAATCCAACAAGACAAGTGCGCTATGAAAGTAGGCACTGATGCAGTTTTGTTGGGGGCATGGGTTTTTCCAAACGGATCAAAAACAATTTTAGATATTGGTACAGGAACCGGAGTTATTTCTTTAATGCTTGCTCAAAAAACAAGCTCCGCACAAATTACGGCCATTGATATTGACCCTAACGCTATAGAACAAGCCTCCATTAATTTCAAGGAAAGCAAATTTAGTGACAGACTTCAGGCAATTAATCTTTCTTTACAGGAATTCGCTAAAACAAATGAGTCGAAATTTGATTTAATTGTCACCAACCCGCCTTATTTTGTAGGCTCTTTAAAAAGTAGTGATACAAATCGATCGACGGCTCGTCACGCAGAAACCTTGCCTTACATTGAATTAATTGAGGGAGTTAAAAAACTGCTCAATCCAAAAGGTAAATTTTGTTTAATACTTCCGAAAAACGAGGCTATTTCATTCAGAGAAATGGCTGAAGCAAAGGGATTTCATTTATCGAAGTTGCTGAGAGTTAGAACACGATTAGATAAAGACACCGAAAAACGTCATGTGATGCAGTTTGAATTTCATCCCACTGAATTTTCTGAATCTACGCTTGTAATAGAGAAAGACTCTCGTATGTCCTATACCGATGAGTATAAAAATCTCACCAAAGATTTTTACATTAATTTCTAAATTATTTAGGGTTTAATCTTATTAAAAGTTACCACATCATCGGTTAAAAACTAATGTTTGCTTTAAATGGAATTGTCACTTAGATTTACGTGATAAATTAAGGCTAAGTCCTTACTAAAACTCTATTGTATGAAAAATATTACGGTTATAGGCAGCGGAACAATGGGAAACGGAATTGCGCATACCTTTGCTCAATTCGGCTATGCAGTTAGTTTAATTGATATCAATGAAGCTGCTTTACAAAAAGCTATCGCTACAATTACAAAAAATTTGGATCGTCAGGTTGCTAAGGGAAGTATTACCGAAGCTGATAAAGCAGCAACATTAGGAAACATTAAAACTTCTACCGATTTAAAATCTGCAGCGCAAAATGCAGATTTAGTAGTAGAAGCAGCCAGTGAAAACGTAGATATTAAACTTAAAATTTTTAAGCAGTTGGATGAAATTTGTCCTGAGAAAACAATTTTAGCATCTAACACCTCATCTATTTCTATTACACAAATTGCTGCAGTTACAAAACGTGCCGATAAAGTGATCGGAATGCATTTCATGAACCCGGTTCCTGTAATGAAATTAGTTGAGGTAATTCGAGGATATAATACAAGTGACGAGGTATGCCGTTTAATCATGGAAACCTCTAAAAAATTAAATAAAATTCCTGTTGAGGTAAATGATTACCCTGGCTTTGTGGCGAATAAAATTTTAATGCCTATGATCAACGAAGCCATCATTACTTTATATGAAGGTGAAGCGGGAGTAGAGGAAATTGATACAGTAATGAAGTTAGGAATGGCACATCCAATGGGACCATTACAGTTAGCCGACTTTATTGGCCTCGACGTATGCTTAAATATTATGCGCGTGTTACAAAACGGATTCGGAAATCCAAAATATGCGCCTTGTCCTTTATTGGTAAATATGGTTACTGCCGGACATTTAGGTGTTAAGTCAGGTAAAGGATTCTACGATTATTCAGGTGGCGGAAAAGAATTGGTATTAGCAGAGCGATTTAAAAAAAAAGATAGTTTAATACCTGCATAAACTTTTCTTGAACAGCTACAAAAACATATTGCCAATCGAATTTCCTGCTATTAAAAGCGCGGGTTTGTATTATTTCAATACACCTTCAGGTTTACGTTACGAAGTGCGTTTTGGAAGAAGGCAGGATAATATTCTGCATGCATCGATTGTGTTTGGTGTAGTGAATGATGAATTTGAAGGCGAGGAATATGTAACAACGAACAGAGGTGAGGTTTATCAGGTAATGAATACCATCGTTGAAATCGTGAAGGATTTCATTGCGCAACATCCTAAAGTCTGTATTTACGAATTCAATGCGGTTGGACGAGATGGTGAAAATGAAACTAAAGCCGAAAACGCGCGAATGATTTTATACAAACGTTTCCTCCCTAAAATTTACGATAAAACCTGGCAGTTTAAGATTGATGGCAATTACGCTTTGGTAACAAAGAGGGATTAGAACTTTATTCAGGGCTAAAGCCCATTTATATTGATTTTACATAAAACCCCGGACTTAAGTCTGGGGTTTTATGTATTCATAAGTTTTGGGCTTTAGCCCTGACACTATTTTATTCCTGTTTCAAAATTATTTTTCTGAGCATATTTAATGCAGCATTAGCTGTCATTTGAATATTACGCTGACGATTATCTCCAAATAAGAATTTGAGTGCAATGGTTTTTTCGGGCGAAGCAACGGCTACCCAAACCGTTCCAACCGGTTTTTCGGCTGTTCCGCCTGCAGGGCCTGCAATGCCGGAAGTGGCAATAGCATAATCGGTGTGAAATTTTTTTCTAGTTTCATTGGCCATTTGTATCACGCATTCTTTGCTGACAGCGCCTACCGTTTCAAACAAAGCGGCATCAACATGTAACAACTCATGTTTAATCTGATTTTGATATGGAACGATACTTCCATTAAAAATATCCGAGCTGCCCGCTAAGGATGTAAATAGAGAGGCGATGTATCCGCCTGTACAACTTTCGGCTAAAGAAACACGGAGTTTTCGTTCTCGCAATAATTCACTCACTATTTTCTCCAATCCCGGTTGATCTTCCCCGTAATTTTCATATCCATAAATATATTCCGGAATTATTTTACGTAGTTTCTCTATTTCATTTTCAATCACAGATTTTAATACCTCACTGTTTTCTCCGAATGTAGATAAGCGTAAACGGACAATTCCGGGTTGAGGTAGATAGGCAAGTTTAATATTGTTTTCTGCTAAGGCATCTTCCCATTTTTCAATTTTCTCTGCCAAAAAACTTTCACCGAGGCCTTGTGTTAAAACTGTTTTATGATAGATGTGAGGCAATTTATTTTCAGATTTTATTTTTGGTAAAATCAATTCACTCATCATCGATTTCATTTCATAAGGAACTCCCGGCATTGAAATAAAAACCGTGTTTCCTTTTTTCATCCACATGCCCGGTGCAGTACCGTTTTTGTTTTCAATCACAATACAACCTTTAGGCACTAATGCTTGTTGTCGGTTTATTTCTGTTAATTCACGGTTTCTTCTTTCAAAGAATCCCTTTACGGTATTTAAAACACGCTCATCAATTTCTAAAATAGTGTTAAAATATTCCGCGAAGGTTTTCTTGGTAATATCGTCTTTAGTAGGACCAAGTCCACCGGTTATAAACACAAATTCAGCACGTGTGACAGCATCATCAAAAGCCTTTATAATTGCCTCTTTATCATCGCTTACCGACGACATATGAACTACTTTTATTCCTAATAAATTTAATTGCTGGGCAATCCAAACCGAATTGGTATTGGTTATCTGGCCAATCAAAATTTCATCTCCAATGGTTAAAATTTCGGCACGCATAAAATACTTTGGCTTTATATTTGTACTAAAGTAATGGTATATTTATAATCCGTATGAAAAAGATATTAATAGTATTAAATGTGATGTTTGCTACAGCTTTAGTAAACGCACAAACTTTGGGTGATTTATGGAATCAAAACAAAGGGACCATCGTAAACACCGCTACGCAAGCCGCGCAAGCCGTAATTAATGGCACCAATTCCAACACACCATCACTAACCAATGAAGAAATCATTAAAGGTTTACGTGAAGCTTTAACGGTTGGAACAAACAGCTCAACAGCCAGTGCAAGTAAAGCCGATGGGTATTTGAAAAACACACGTTTATTCATTCCATGGCCGGAAGAAGCAAAAGACATGAAAGAGCGATTAACTAAATTAGGAATGAAAAAACAAATCGCCGATTTTGAAACCAGCTTGAATCGCGCTGCGGAAGAGGCTGCTAAAAAAGCTGCACCTGTTTTTATTGATGCTATTACCAAAATGAGCATCAGCGACGGAATGGCCATATTAAATGGAAATGATACAGCCGCCACTAATTTCTTGCGTAAAACATCCTATGCGCCATTATACGATCAGTTTTTACCGGTTGTAAAAGAAGCGATTGCAAAAGTAAACGTGACAAAGTATTGGAATCCTTTAGTGACAAAATACAATAAGTTACCGGGCGTGAAAAAGCAGAACCCAAATTTGGATGATTATGTTACGAAGAAGGCAGCCAATGGTTTATTTGTTTTGATTGCGGATGAGGAGGCTAAAATCCGTAAAGACCCTATGGCGCGAGTAACGGACATACTCAAAAAAGTGTTCGGGTTTAAAAAATAAATTTTTAATAAATAGTTAATTATATTAGGCAGAATTCAATGGGTTCTGCCTTTTTATTTTGATATTTGTTTGGATTAAAAATTATGAATTCACCACTAAAAAAATACTTACCATACATTGCAGCCATTGTGGTTTTTGCAGTTGTAACTTTAATATATTTCAAACCTCTACTTTCCGGCAAAGAAATTTCTCAGCATGATATCATGCAAGCCAAAGGAATGAGTAAAGAAATTGGTGACTTCAGAGAGAAAGAAAACACCGAGCCGTTGTGGACTAACTCCATGTTCGGTGGAATGCCGGCCTATCAGGTTTCTACATTATATCCCGGTAATTGGTTAGGAAAATTAGATCAGGCTTTCAAATTATTTTTACCTCATCCATCCGGTTATATCTTTTTGTGCTTCGCCGGTTTTTTTATTTTGTTGCTCTGTCTCGATATCGAACCCTGGCTTGCTCTAACAGGAAGTTTAGCTTATGGATTATCAACCTATTTTTTAGTTGCGCTAGGCGCGGGACATAACTCCAAAATAAATGCATTAGCGTATTTGCCACCATTAATTGGCGGTGTTATCACATTGTTTAAAGGTCGCTATTGGTTAGGGGCGGGCTTAACGGTTCTGTTTATGGCGATGGAATTAAATGCCAATCACGTTCAGATTTCCTATTACGGATTTATGATTATTGGGGCATTAATTCTTTCTTATTTCTATTATGCCGTAAAAGAAAAACAACTCCCCGCATTCGCTAAAGCATTTGGGATTTTTGTTGTAGTAAGTATTGTTGCCGTATTGCCAAACGCGGGAAATTTAATGTGTACAAATGAGTACGCTAAATACAGTATTCGCGGTAAGAGTGAATTAACAATTGATCGTGATGGAAAAAGTAATGCAGCGAATTCCACTTCCGGATTAGATAAAGATTACGCTACGCAATATAGTTATGGAATAGGGGAGACATTCACTTTTTTGATTCCGGATTATAAAGGAGGTTCTTCATTCAGTTCAATTGGTGATGCGGATAACAGTGCGCTCAAAAAAGTTGATCCGGAAATGCGTCAATCCGTTGCCAATAGCGGAACTTATTTTGGTGATCAACCTGCTGTTGGTGGTCCGGTTTACATTGGTGCCATTGTAATGTTTTTAGCTATTCTTGGTTTGTTTGTTATAAAAAACAGATTGAAATGGCCATTGTTGGGCGTTACTATTTTAGGGATTGCATTGGCATGGGGACATAACTTCATGGGCTTAACAAATTTCTTTATGGAATATGTGCCCGGTTATAATAAATTCAGAGCCGTATCCATGACGATGGTGATTGCTGAATTTAGTTTACCATTGTTAGCAGTGATGGCACTTGATGAGATTTTAAAAACAAAATCGCTCAATGAAAAAATAACATTGCAACTTTTCAAAAAAGAAATTGAATTCAAAAAAGTATTCATCATTGCTTTCGCGTTAACAGGTGGGTTTAGTTTAGTAGGTTATTTAGCTCCTGATTTAGTAAACAGCTTCCGCGGAAATAATGAAGAAGCACAAATGGTATACGCGTATACATCGCGCGGTGGTTACCCTGAAGATCAGGCACGTCAGTATGTTTCTCAATTAATGCCACAATTGGAAATTGCACGTAAAGAAATTTTTAAATCGGATGCAATCCGTTCGTTTATCTTCATCACCTTAGCTGCTTTGTTTATTTATTTATACATGAGCAAAAAAGTAAAGCGCGAATTATTGTTGGCGGCAATTGGCATTTTTGTGGCCATTGATTTATGGACAGTTGATACACGTTATTTAGGCGATAAATCATTTGTAAGTAAATCGCAGAATCAAGCCAGTTTTGAAAAATCGCCGGCCGATGAAGAAATCCTAAAAGATCAGGACCCGAATTATCGTGTATTGAATCTGTCTACAAGTCCGTTTCAAGATGCGGCTACATCCTATTGGCATAAATCCATTGGAGGTTATCATGGTGCTAAGTTGAGGAAGTATCAAGAATTGATAGATTTCCATTACGACCGACAATTGCAAACTTTTTATGGTGGTATTAATTCTACCAGAGGAAATGATTCTTTAGTGAATCAATTGTTTTCAAAATTGTATATGTGGAATATGCTAAACACAAAGTATATTATTGTTCCTGCCGGTGAAGATCGCAGTACGATTCCGTTTAAAAATCCACAGGCTAACGGTAATGCCTGGTTTGTAAAAAACATAACATTTGTGGAGAATGCGGATAAAGAAATCACCTCTCTCGGAAGTTTTGATACGAAATCAGCCGCGGTGATGCAAGTGAAATATAAAGGTGAAGTAAATGCGGAGGCTAATTACAGCGGAAGTGGTTCTATCAAATTAACGTCATACAAACCAAATCATCTTGTGTATGAAAGTGAGAGCGGAGAAAAGCAATTTGCGGTGTTCTCTGAAATTTACTATCCGAAAGGATGGAATGCTTATGTGGATGGCAATTTAGTAGCGCACGGGGCTGTAAATTACGTTTTACGCGGTATGCCAATTCCTGCAGGAAAACACAAAGTCGAGTTTAAATTTGAACCTCAAACTTATAAAACGGGTAATTCAATTGCCATGGTTGGTTCAATTTTAGTCTTCTTAACAATTGGCATGAGCGCATACATGGAATTTAAAAAGAACAAAAGTCAGGCTTAAAGATGCCAAAACGGCAAGAATAAAGCTTGGAACGGATATTGATAAACAATTAATGTATAACACAAAAAACAAAGAAAGGAAAACGTAACATGGCACTAGAAATTAATGACGCTAACTTTGAGGAGTTAGTATTAAAAAGCGACAAACCTGTATTGGTTGACTTTTGGGCAGAGTGGTGTGGTCCTTGCCGTATGGTAGGTCCAATTGTGGAAGAATTAGCTAAGGAATATGATGGTAAGGCAGTAATCGGCAAAGTAAATGTCGATCACAATCCAAATATCAGCATGAACTTTGGTATTCGTAACATCCCAACATTATTGTTCTTTAAAAACGGACAAGTTGTGGATAAGCAAGTAGGAGCAGTACCTAAGGCCAATTTAGCGGCAAAGCTAAATGCTCAAATGTAAAAAACTGCCATTATAGCATAAAAAAAGCCCCGAGGTTTGCACTCGGGGCTTTTTTTATATAAGTAGTTAAGATTATGCTTCTTCGTTGTTTTGAATCTTCTCACGAATACGAGCCGATTTACCGGTTCTTGCACGTAAGTAGAATAATTTAGCACGACGAACAACACCAACCTTGTTAGTTTCGATTTTGTCGATAAATGGAGATGCTACCGGGAAAATACGCTCAACACCAACACCGTTCGAAATTTTACGTACAGTGAAAGAAGCTGTAGCTTTTTCATTTTTTCTTTGGATAACAACGCCGCTAAATTGCTGGATACGTTCTTTATCACCCTCTTTAATTTTGTAGTGTACAGTTACGGTGTCACCTGCTTTAAACTTAGGATGTTTCACCTCAGGGGTTAACTGTTTTTTTACGTAGTCTAATAATAAACTCATTTTATTATTTTTTTAATTGTTAAGCTAGTCGGCATACTTTACCTTGTGTAAACAGCGGCAGAAAAGCGAGGCGCAAATATAGGTAATTATTGTCTTCGGGCAAATTTTATACCCCAATTTAGCCCATTTTTAAGGAAAAATCGCCAAATTTGCGGCCTAAAGCTCTAGTGTAGGTTCCGGCTGTAGCCGGAAAGTATACAAACCACGCTCAGGTGGTGGTCCCGATAGCTATCGGGAGGTATACACGTTCACTTGAGAGTTTTGTTCAGAATCAATGTATTGGTTTAACAATTACCTTGGCATCAGTTTATATATTATCATCTCAAAAGCTCAAAAAATTTTACATTGGAAGTTGTTTTGATTTAGAATTGCGTTTAACAGAGCACAAGAATAATAAGTACGTTGATTCTTTTACAACTTTGGCAAACGACTGGGAATTATTTCTCGAAATGAGTAATTTGGAAGGTGTAATTGCCCGGAAAATAGAGAAACATATTAAATCAATGAAATCAAAATCATACATTGAAAATCTAAAGAGGTTTCCTGAGATGAGGTCAAAGTTAATTTCTAGATTTTCAAACGAGGGTTAGAAATTATCCTTAAAATATTCATTTTAAACTTAAAATTCACCAAATTTGCGGCCTAAAGCTCTAGTGTTAGGCCCAACTGTCGTTGGGCGGTATGCTAAAAACCTCCTGCTCAGGTGGTGGAATGGTATACACGTACGCTTGAGGTGCGTATGCCGCGAGGCGTGGGAGTTCGAGTCTCCTCCTGAGTACTGAAGCAGACTATTTTTTAATAGTCTGCTTTTTTGTTTCTAATCCCCAGCAGAATCAAGGAATTTCGAATAAAAAATCATTTCGATATTTTAGCGGTTAAATAATCCGAATTTCTATTTGCATTGATAATGAAGTAATTGCAAGTTAGAGTCCGGTTCACCCAAAACCAAACTAAAAATCATGAACTCAAAACCTAAAAAACGTTTAAGTATTGCTGAATTAAAATCATATCCCGGATTTGAAAATTATACCGATGAAATGGCAGAAGAGACAATCGCTAGTCTTGAAACTTTATCAATTCTGTTTTATGAGCATTATCAAAAATCAATTCAGCAAAAAGAAATATTAAAGACACTTCCTACTTCCAAAGCCGAGGACTAAACAGAAATTTCCTATTACGTGAATTCATTAGTTTAACCAAGGCCTAATGCAGTAGCATGGGGCTTTATTATGATAAGAATTAGGAAATAAAATTTGTTAAATTCTTACTAGAGCTAAAAAATAATTATACCTTTGTAAGTGAACACTAACTTACATTGAAATTATGAAAGGAAAAAACAACATAGCTATCGGTTTTCTTGTAATGGGATTGTTTATGGCGTATGGCTTTCTATTGATTTATTTAAGAGACTTTGCTCCCGGTAAGGAAGAGTGGATTAATTCTTACTCAATAGGTAAACACTTTGAAACAAGATTAGCACATGTACACGGTAATCTTTTCGCCTTCTTAAATATTTTGATAGGTTACTTACTATTACATTTTAAAAATCAACTTAAAAACACAACGGTAATTTCTTGGCTTGGTTTAATTGGTCTGTTAATGCCAATAGGGATTTTGTTAGAAGTGTATTTGGGTGCGCCTCCGGTTTTTGTGCTTATTGGTGCAATTAGTATGACGGTGTCAGTAATTTGGTTAGGAATATCTTTTTATAAAATGAAACTTGAAAATGAAAAATAATAAATTCTCTGAAAGACAAATAGAAATCATTGAAGCTGCTACCAAAAGGATTGATGAGCATGGCATTCAGGATTTAACTATTAAAACACTTGCTGCTGATTTAAATCTATCAGAAGCAGCGTTGTATCGCCATTTTAAAAGCAAAAACGAAATATTACTTGGCTTGTTAACATACTTTATTGAGGAAATGAAAGGAAGGCTTGATGTAATACTTTCTAATAAAGATCGCAGTCCATCAGAACTATTAAAAGATCTGTTTGATTCACAACTGAAAACATTTGTACAAAAGCCTTCAGTAGTTAGTGTTATTTTTTCTGAAAGCATTTTTCAGTTTAATAAAGAATTGTCATCTACGGTTTCATCCATGATGGAATTGATGCAGAATCATATAGAAAGTATTGTAAAAAAAGGGCAGGCAAATGGATCTTTTAGTAAAATAGTGGGCGTTTCAACAACAACAACAATTATAATGGGCGGGATGCGAATTACAGTTCTTAAATGGAAACTATCAGGTCATAAATCTGATTTGATAAAAGATGGAAATAAAGTATTGAATGGCATATTAAAAATGGTAGAAACTAATCATTAACAAACAACTCATGAAACCAATTATTTTAAAAGCAGCAGCAGTTATCATTACATTATTTGCATTAATTACTCTATTTATGAGTACGTCTGTAATATTTGATTTGTTCGGAATAAGAGCGAAGGAGGGTAATTATGTATTGTTTGTTGTAGTCTCCAATTTTATTGCAGGTTTCCTGTATCTGTTTGCTGCATATGGATTATTTACAGAAAAAGCGTGGGCTACAAAATTACTTTTAATCACAACAACAATCCTTATTGTGAGTTTTGTTGGTTTGTTAATTCACGCAAATACAGGTGGAATTTACGAGCAAAAAACGATTAAAGCCATGCTTTCTCGTATTGCTATTACAGGCGCATTTGCAGGCATATCGTGGTTCTTTATAACAAAAAAAAGATTAGCATAAATGAAAAAATATTTGGCAATATTAATTGTGGTTCTTATGGGTATTACCTATGGCTGCAATAATCCTGTAAAGGAAGATAATAGTGAGATTTCGAATACTAAATCTATACCATCATCCAAGGAAAGCGAACACCAACATAAAGAGAGCGACTCCATTGAATTAAACAACGGGGCTAAATGGAAGGTTGTTCCGGAAATGATGGCGCATATTAGGAACATGGAATCAGACATTAATCGTTTTGTTGAAGCTAAACATATAGAACTAAAGGACTTCACACTACTTGGAGCAAGTTTGCAGAAAAACATTGATCTCTTAACTTCAAATTGCACAATGGAAGGAAAAGCCCATGATGAATTACATAAATGGTTGTTGCCTTATATTAATATGGTAGACAAATTGAATAAATCAAAAAATAACGATGAGGCATTGCACACCTTTGAGGAAATAAAAGCTTCTTATAAATTATTTAACATATACTTTGAATAAAAAAGAAATCATGAACATAAAATCAATTCACACCGAAGAAAAGCCTGTCAGCGCAAAGAAATTGTTTTCTACAACTGAAGGAAATGTAACTGCTTTAAAAATCAAAGCAAACGGCACATTAAAAGAACATATAACAATTGTTCCTGCATTACTTATTTGTATTAATGGCAATGTAGTTTTTAAAAATGAAAAAGGGGTAACAGAAAATCTTTCAAGTGGCGACATGGTTAACATTGAGCCAAACGTAAAACATTGGGTAGAAGGAATAGAAGACACTCAATTACTATTAATCAAATAAAAAAATTTGCCTAGTTATGTTAGTAAATACTCACTTATTAAAATTGAAATTATTAATGGTTCTCACCATTTTAATTTTCACAACCAATTCTGAGGCTCAAAATTGGTCACTAAAGCAATGTATTGATACAGCATTAGTGCATAATAAAACGTTGAAAATAGCACAAGGCGATATTGAGATTGCCAATGAGAGGAACAAGGAAGCAAAAGGTGGTTTAGTGCCAAAATTGTATGGCAATGTTGACTATCGGTATTACACCGATCTTCCGTATCAATTACTACCTGCATCTGTTTTTGGTGGACCAGCAGGCGTTTACAAAGAGGCTCAATTTGGTACGCCACACAATTTGAATGCAAATCTAACGCTTGATGTTCCTCTATACAACCCTCAAGC
Organism: Bacteroidota bacterium; assembly: GCA_017303905.1. Lineage (NCBI taxonomy): Bacteria > Pseudomonadati > Bacteroidota > Bacteroidota bacterium. Next base: position 316,260 of record JAFLBH010000004.1, on the reverse strand, counting down.
TATTGGAGCAATTACGGTTTCAAAAAGAGCAAAAGAATTAAATCAAATACAGTTTCAACAAACCGAGGAGCAAGTGGTATTTGATGTTTCTAATTTGTATTACAATGCACAGTTAGTATCAAATCAGATTGTGTTTATCAAAAACGGATTAAGTAATAGCGAAAAACTACTTAGTAATATTCAATTGCTTTACTCACAACAAATGGCAAAGGGTACAGATGTAGATAAAATTAAACTTCAGCAAAGTCAGCTAAACACACAATTAAGTAAGGCTAATGCACAGTACAAACAAATCATAAATCTATTAAAGCTTCAGTTAGGCATAACACCAACCCGACCAATTACAATTGAAGAAACATTTAGCACATCGTCAGAAGTAGTAAAGTATACAAGCAAACCAACCTCTGATATATTATTGTTTAATACGAAAGAACTGCTCTTGAAATCTGAATTAAAAACATTAAAACTTTCACATTTACCTTCTTTTTCACTTTATGGTACTTATGGAACTACCGGATTTGGAAACTACAGTGGTACAAATGATTTCTTTAAAACGTACCCGATTGGATTTGCCGGGGTAAAAATGTCTTGGATGATATTCTCCGGTACTACTTTAGAACACAAGGTTTTTCAAAAGAGAGAAGAGATAAAGCAAAATACAACTCGATTAGAATTATTAAATGATAAACAAAACGTTCAGATAGAAAATGCACAAATGCAATATGAAGTAGCAAGTTCTAATCTATTAAATGCCAAATCACAATTGACATTAGCAGAAACAATTTATTCTAAAACACTTATTCAGCAAAAGGAAGGTGTTGCCTCATTAACAGATGTTTTACTTTCAGATAATACCCAAAAGGAAGCACAACAAAATTATTTGTCGGCATTGGTAGATGTGATGAAGGCAGACTTAGAACTAAAAAAAGTATCAGGAAATATTTTAAAAACGAAATAAATTAATAATTAAAAATAACAGATAATGAAAAAGGTTTTATACATCATCATACCATTGGCATTAATTGCAATTGTAGTCATAAAATTAAAAAGTAATAAAGAAATCGTAATAGATAAAGTTTATCAATATGATAAAGAGCAAGCTATCCATGTTCAGGTAGATACAATCAAATCGGAATTAATAGGAGCTGAATTCGCTTATTCAGGAACATTTGAACCTAATAAAGAAACTAAGCTTAGCGCTGAAATACAAGGCAAGATAAATGATGTTTTAGTTGATGTTGGAACTTTTGTAACAAAGGGGCAATCATTAATTCAGTTAGATAATTCACTATTGAAATTGCAATTACAATCAGCGGAGGTTCAAGTTGAAGGATTAGAAGCTGATGTAAAACGATTTACTGTTTTAGCGAATGCAGATGCTGTACAAGGGGTTCAATTAGAAAAAGCAGAGTTAGGTTTAAAATCTGCAAAAGTTCAAAGAGCAACTTTACTTGAACAAATTAATAAAACAACCATCAAAGCACCGTTTAATGGAGTGGTTACTGCTAAACTTACTGAAGAGGGAGCATTTGCCGCACCGGGTGTGCCATTGCTTCAAATTACAGATATTTCAGTTTTAAAATTTACCGTTAATGTTTCTGAAAATGATTTGAGTTCATTTCAATTAAATCAAACCTTCTCGATTAATGCAGATGCTTATTCGGATGTGCTATTGTCGGGTAAAGCAACAATGATAGGTAGTAAAGCCAATATGGGCAGTAGTTTTCCTGTTCAGTTTATTGTAAGTAACACCTCCGATTTAAAAATCAAATCGGGAATGTTTGGTAAAGTAAATTTGAAAAGTGAAAATCAAAAAACAGGAATCATTATACCGGCTTCTGCTATTGTTGGATCGTCAACTCAACCACAAGTATATAAAGTAAAGAATGGAAAGGCTATTTTGCATAACATAACTATTGCACAAAAAATAAAAAATAAAACTGCTGTATCAAAGGGATTAGAAGAAGGTGATGTGATTGTAACAAATGGATTTATTAATCTATTTGACAATGCGAATGTAACTGTTAAATAAAATATTAGAATTATGAATATTACAGAAATATCAATCAAACGTCCATCGCTGATAATTGTTCTTTTCAGCGTACTTACCTTATTGGGAGTTATAGGATATAAAAACTTGAGTTATGAATTGATGCCTGATTTTAATCAACCTGTTGTGGTTATTAAAACTGTGTATCCCGGAGCAGAGCCCAACGAAGTAGAAACTTCGGTGTCCCGAAAAATTGAGGATGCTTTATCTAACCTAGAAGGGGTGGATTATTTGGTAACTAAATCATTGCCAAACGCATCCATCATTATTGCTAATTTAAAATACGGAACTGATTTGGATAAAACCATGCAGGATGCACAACGCTACATTGACAATATCCGCAAAGATTTACCGCAGGATATTTTAAGTCCTGTAATGAGTAAGGTTTCTCCGAATGATTTACCTATCATGTCAATTAGTGCAACAAGTAACTTGCCTGCAGCAGAGTTTTATCAAAAAATGAAAGACGAGTATCTTCCACAAATTCAACAAATAAAAGGGGTTGCAGAGCTTACGATTTTAGGTGGAGAAGAAAGAGAGATACAGGTTAAAGCAAACCGAGATAAATTAAAACTATATAAGATTTCATTGTATCAGGTTGTTGAGGCAATTAATCGTTCAGGTTTAGACTTACCTGCCGGGAAAGTACAAACGGATCAGGAGAATAACTCAGTTCGTTTAACAGGAAAATTTGCTACAATTGATGACATAAAAAATGTTCAAGTTGCTATGCCAATGCTCGGCAGTCCAGTCTATGTAAAAGATGTTGCTCAGGTCGTTGATGGAATAAAAGAAACAACATCGATCAGCAGATACAATGGAAAAGATGGCATTGGAATTCTATTAAAAAAACAAGGCGATGCAAATGCTGTTGATGTTTCAAAAATGGTTCGTACAAAATTTAAAAGTATCGAAGCACAAAATAGTAATTCATCTGTAAAATTCATCATTGCAGATGATAGCACAGATAATACAATTGCAGCAGTTAATTCGGTTGTATTTGACTTGGGTTTAGCAGTTATTTTAGTTTCTTTAGTAATGCTTTTATTTTTAAGAAGTTTCAGAAACTCTTTAATAGTAATCATAGCTATTCCCACCTCTTTGGTTACAGCTTTTGCAGTTATGTGGCTTTTAGGATACACTTTAAATTTAATGACCTTGCTTGCCATGTCTTTAATTATTGGAATCTTGGTTGATGATGCTACAGTGGTATTGGAAAACATTCAAAGGCATTTAGATATGGGAAAAGAAAAACGTACTGCATCAATGGATGGGCGCATGGAAATTGGATTTTCTGCATTGTCGATCACATTAGTTGACGTGGTTGTGTTTTTACCGATATTGTTTTTACAAGTATTTGTGGCAGATATGCTAAAGCAATTTTCGGTAGTTGTTGTAACATCTACTCTAACAAGTTTATTGGTAGGCTTTACGCTTACACCTTGGTTGGCTTCAAGAATAGGCAAGAAAGAGGATTTACAACCTACGAACTTCTTCAATCGTTTTTTACTTGGATTTGAACATCAATTAGAAAAATTCACCAATTGGTATGGCAAACAATTAGAATGGATACTCAGCCACAAATTAATTTTCACAGGAATAGTTGTTTTGCTTTTCGCTGTTACTTTGGGAATAATGAAACAAGGCATCATTGGTAAAGAACTTATTTCTACTGGTGATCAGGGTAAATTTCGTATGGCTTTGGAATTTGATAAATCAACTTCCATTCAACAAAACAATTTAATCGCTCAGAAAATAGAAACCTACATTATCAAGCAAGCAGATGTCTCTACTGTGTTTAGTAACATAGGTGGTCCGAGTACAGGCATTGGAAGTTTAGGTGTAGGATCAGCTAATAAAACTGAATTTACTATTCAGTTAAAATCCGCAAAAGAACGCAATAAGCAACCTACTGAAGAATTTATGAAAAAACTTAGGGAGGAATTAAAAATGAAATTTCCCGGAATAAATTATTCAATGGCTGCATTAGGATTGATACCACGTTCAGCTCCAATTGAAATTACTTTAAGCGGTAGTAATTTAGATTTAGTTATGAAAACAGGTAATGATTTAAAGTCGGTGATTGAAAAAATACCGGGTTCAGATAATGTGCGTTTATCTGTTGAACAAGGTAGTCCTGAATACAAAATAATTCCCGATAAAGATAAAATGCAACGCTTAGGATTAACGACAGCTTATGTTGGTATGAATTTAAGAACAGCTTTTACTGGCAATGACGATGCAACATTAACAGAAAACGGAACAGAATATCCTGTAAGAATTTGGCTTGACGGTTACAGTAGGCAAAATTATGAAGATGTACAGCGCCTCTCAATTGTTAATCCAATGGGGTTACCAGTAGAAGTATCGCAGTTTGCAACGGTAGAACGAGATAATTCACCATCCTTATTGGAAAGAAAAGATCGTCAGCCAGCGGTAACGCTTACATCTGACGCACTTGGTAGACCTTCGGGAACAGTTGCTGATGATGTAGTTGCTTACCTTAAAAATAACCCATTACCCGATGGAATTCAAATGACTTGGGGTAGTGATATCAAAAGACAAAATGATAGTTTTGGAGCATTAGGTTCTGTTCTATTGATCTCATTTCTATTGATTTATTTAATCATGGTGGCTTTATATGATAGTTTCGTTTATCCATTTGTGGTATTGTTTTCAATTCCTGTGGCTGCTATTGGTGCGTTTTTGGCATTGAATTTATCATTAAACAATCTTAGTTTATTTGCTTTGCTTGGATTGATTATGCTCATGGGATTAGTAGTAAAAAACGCCATTTTAATTGTAGACTTTACAAATCAATTGAAGGCGGAGGGAAAACATTTCAAAGAAGCATTAATCATTGCAGGAAAAGGTCGTATGCGTCCAATCTTAATGACAACCATAGCTATGATTATAGGAATGTTGCCAATTGCCCTTGGCAAAGGAACAGCAAGTGAATGGAAGAACGGATTGGCTTGGGTAATTATTGGTGGGCTTTTTTCATCATTGATATTAACTGTTTATTTAGTGCCAATGGTTTATTATTTAGTAGACAGATTGAAAGAAAAAATTGCAAATAGAAAAACGAATTAAAATGAAACAACTACTCTTATTCGCACTAGTCAGTATATCATTATTGACCTTATCTTCATTTAATGACCAAAAGGGAGAAACCTATTCTTTAACTGTGGAAGTAAAGGATCTGCAAAATTCGAAAGGTGTTGTTCAGTTTGCATTATATAATAAGGATGGGACAATCCCTGATGAAGATTACAAAAAGTGTTGTAAGATATTAAAAGAAAAAATACAAAATGGATCGTCTAAAGTAACCTTCAACAATCTTCCTTTAGGCAAATACGCTGTTAATATACTTCACGATGAAAATGAGAATGGCGAAATAGACAAAGGGTTTATTTTGCCAATCGAAGGGGTTGGTTTTTCGAATTACCAATCAATTGGTTTAACAAACCGACCCAACTTTTCAAAAGCAAGTTTCACGTTAGATAGAGATAAAAAAATCAGCATTAAAATCATTTACCTTTAAAGATGTATTAAGTCAAAAGTTGGAAATTTTGCCGCTTAGGGTATCCGAAGGTGAGTGCTCGTCAGAAGCCTAATTGCTTGAAAATCATCCAAAAAGTTCGATAAATCCAACCCGTAGGGTACAACTCCAAAAATCGGAGTTGAACGAATAAAAGCCGTGAGTATTCACGGCTTTTTACTTAAACAAAACAAACCTACTTCCACCCTCCGCCTAAAGCTTTATAAATATTTACTTTCGAGTGCATTTGCAACATTTTTGTTTCTACCAATTCAAACTTCGATTCCAGAGCATCTCTTTGCGTCATTAAAACTTCCATGTAGTCGGCTCGGGCCGATTTAAAAAGTATGGTTGATATATCGATGGATTGAGTTAGTGCTTCAACTTGCTTTTGCTTCAACTCGAAGCTGCTTTTTAAATTATTAAGATTGGAAAGTTGATTTGCTACTTCAATATAAGCGTTCAAAATACTACGTTCATAATTATACATCGCTTGAATTTGCTTGAAATTGGCAGAGTAATAATTAGCTTTAATTGCATTGCGGTTTATCAGTGGAGCTACTAAGTCTCCGGCTACCGAATAAATTAATGATTGTGGTGTTTGAAGAGGATATTTGACGTTAAAAGCCTGATAACCTATTCCGCCTCTGATTCCCAAAGAAGGATAAAATTCGGCCTTTGCTACTTTTACATTTAATTTAGCTGCTGTTAGCTGTTGCTCAGCTTGTCTGATATCCGGTCGGTTTTCTAATAATTGAGACGGAATACCGCTGTGAATGGAGTCAATAGAAATAAGCATAAAATCTGACGATTTTCTTTTTATTGGTTGCGGAAATCTACCTGCCAGGAAATTTAATTTGTTTTCTGTTTCTGTGATTTTTTGTTTTATGTAAAATTGTTGGCTCTGATTTTTGAAAACTTCTGCTTCGAACTTTTTTACTGCTAATTCGGTTACCCTGGCCGATTGTTTTTCGAATTTTATGATTTCAAGCGCATTTTTTTGAATCTCTATATTCTTATTAAGAATTTCTAACTGATTATCTAAAGCAAGTAATTCATAATAAGAATTGGCAATCTCTGCTATCAAATTAGTCACCATAAAATTTTTACCTTCAATTGTTGAGAGATATGAATGAATGGCCGACTTTTTTGAATTACGTAACTTTTTCCATATATCAATTTCCCAATTTGTATTCAATCTTACCATAAAATCAGATAAAGGATTTGGCGTTTTATTTCCGGGTATAATTTCATGCGCTTCATCGCTTACACCTTTACTGGTATAAAGTCCTGTTTTATCGGTTCCTGCTCCAACACCAAGTCCTACAAAAGGTAAATAAACACCTTTACGTGCCCGTACTTCGTTTTTAGCAATGTTTATTTCCTGAAGCAGGATATTTAGTTCCTGATTCTTACTTAAGGCGGTATCAATTAATGCCGATAAATCATTATCAGAAAAATAATCTCTCCATCTGATTTTGGCTGATGATAGTGTGTCCTGTGAAGTGGAAAAGTACTGAGGTGTTTGTTTATTCTCAGTTCTTTTTATCAATGATGGACCACTACATTCAACATAAAGTAGTGAGGCAAATAGCACAAAAAGATAATTGAGAAGCTTGAATTTAGTTGTTGTTTTCATTGTCTTGAGTTTGTGGAAAATTATCAATATGATGTACAAAGTCTTCCGATAAGGAACTATCATCTTCATTCTTTATCAGTTTTCTATTCTTAGCCATTGAACCAAATATGTAGTAAAGCCCGGGTACAATAATTATCCCGAAGATGGTTCCAAATAACATACCGCCGAGAGCAGAAGCTCCAATAGTTTTATTACCAATAGCACCGGCACCGTGGGCTACAACAAGCGGAATCAAACCGGCAATAAACGCGAAGGAGGTCATTAAGATGGGACGTAAACGAACCTTAGCGCCATTGATAGCAGCTTCCAATACAGGGGCACCTTCTCTTTGATTTTGAACGGCAAACTCTACAATTAAGACGGCATTTTTTCCGAGTAAGCCAACCAACATTACTAAACCCACTTGGGCATAAATATCATTGGCAAGTCCCATACCTTTTATTAAAAGAAATGAGCCGAATACACCAGCAGGTAACGAGAATACAACTGAAAGCGGGATGATAAAACTTTCGTATTGCGCGGCTAATACAAAGTATACAAATACAAGTACTATAATGAATATATATATGGCCTCATTACCACGACGGGTTTCATCGTAGGATAAAGCAGCCCAATCAATATCATAACCCACAGGCAGTGTTTTTGCTGCTACTTCTTTCACTGCAGCAATGGCTTCACCACTGCTATAACCGTCGGCAGGCCCCCCTCTTATTGCGGCAGTGTTATACATGTTGTATCTGTTGATTTCATTAGCGCCTTGTTTCTTATGAATTTTCATAAAAGCAGAAAAAGGAACCATATTACCCTTATCATTCTTGACGTATAAATTCATGATATCAGTTGGTAATTTTCTAAACTCAGGAGAGGCCTGAACAAATACTTTAAAAAACCGCTGATATTTAATGAAACCTAATTCATAAGTACTTCCAACAAATATGGAAAGTGTATTCATGGCGTTTCCAATCGTAACTCCTTTTTGCATGGCTGCTTGATTGTCGAATTCAATTTCATATTGCGGATAATTTGCACTGAAGAATGTAAACAAGCCGGTAATCTCTTTTCGTTTCTTAAGCTCATTCATAAAGTCGTTTGTTACTTTTTCCAATTGCTTATAATCGCCGGAATTTGTTTTATCCAACAATTGAAGGGCAAAACCACCGGCAGCACCAAATCCGGGTACAGCAGGAGGATCAAAAAATTCGATAGTTGCGCCCGGAATTTCCTTCGCTTTTTCTTCCAGTTCGTGAATGATTTCACTTACGCCATGTTTTCGTTCCGACCACGGTTTAAGGTTTATTAAGCAAGTTCCTGCATTGGAACCGCGACCTTCCGTTAATACTTCGTATCCTGCAATTGAAGAAACAGATTGCACACCATCAACGGTATTTATTAAACCAACTAATTTATTTGACAAATCATTGGTTCTTTCAAGAGTTGAACCCGGAGGAGTTTGAATGATAGCGTAAATCATTCCCTGATCTTCACTGGGAATGAATCCGGTAGGTAAACTACTGCTGATTGTAAATATTCCTAAGGCGAATATTACAAATAAGCCAACTGTTATTAGTTTTCGATGCGCAATTAGTTTTAATAAACCTACATATTTTCCGGTTAATTTATTAAAGCCGTTATTGAAACCGTCGATAAAGCGATTCATCCATGTTTTTTTTCTTGGTTTTCCATGATTGTTTTTTAAAATCATAGCGCATAAAACAGGCGTAACTGTTAAAGCCACAATTCCGGATAAAACAATGGATGATGCCATGGTGATGGAAAATTGTCGGTAGAAAGTACCAACCGGACCGCTCATGAAAGAAACAGGAATAAATACAGAAACCATTAATAAAGTAATGGCAATAACGGCACCACTGATTTCTCCAATAACTTTACGAACGGCATTGTAAGGAGAAAGATTTTCTTCTTCCATTTTCGCATGAACGGCTTCTACGACGACGATGGCATCGTCGACCACAATACCTATCGCTAATACTAGCGCGAATAATGTTACCATGTTAATGGTTAATCCGAAAAGTTGCATGAAGAAAAATGCACCAATCAATGATATGGGTACAGCAAGAGTTGGAATAAGTGTTGAACGCCAGTCGCCTAAAAATATAAATACAACTAATGCAACAAGTATGAATGCATCGCGTAATGTATGAATAACATTTTCGATAGAAGCATCAAGGAAATTGGAAACATCATAACTTATTTCGTAATCCATTCCGGGTGGGAACGTCTTTTTTAAATCCTCCAGCTTTTCTTTTACTTTACTAATTACTTCACTGGCGTTGCTGCCATAAGTTTGTTTGAGTACCATAGCTGCCGAAGGATGGCCATTAAGATTGGAATAGATATCATAATATTCGCTACCAAGGGAAACAGTAGCAACATCTTTTAAGCGAAGATTTTCTCCATTGGAATTAGAGCGGATAATTACATCTTCGTATTGTTTAGGATCATTATAACGATCAGAATAGGTGAGAACATATTCCAGGGCTTCGGCTTGTTTACTATCACCTCGTCCTATCCTTCCTGCTTTTCCAATGATGCTTTGTTCATTTAATGCTTCCATGACCTCGTCGGGAGACACACTATAAGCGCGCATACGATCCGGATTAAGCCAAACTCGCATCGCGTATTGACGACTCCCTAAAATGCGTACCTGACCAATGCCATTGATACGCTGTAATTCAGGTACCATGTTAACGCCGGCGTAATTAAATAAGAATTTCATGTCGGCGTTTTTATCTTTACTGTAAAGATTAACATACATCAACATGCTTGGAATAACAGGCGTTATAACAACGCCTTCCCTTTGTACCAGTGTAGGCAATCTGTTTGTTACTTGTTGTACACGATTGGAAACCTGAACCAAGGCTTGGTTGATATCGGTGCCCGGCTCAAATACAACTTGTATATTTGCTTCCCCGGCACTCGTAGCATCAGAGGTCATGTAACGCATGCCCCATGCTCCGTTTATGGATTGTTCGAGAGGAATAATTACAGATTCGGCTAATGATTTTGCGCTGGCACCGGGATAAGAAGCACTAACCATCACAACAGGAGGTGCTACTTCAGGAAATTGAGAAGTAGGCAAAGTTTTTATGGCCAGTACCCCAATAAATAAAATTACCAAAGAAATTACGATGGCAAGTACAGGCCGTTGAATGAATTTATTAAACATAACATTAATTTTTTTTTATTCTACATAAACACTTAGTTTCGGAATTACGTTTTCAGGCTTTTCATACGTAAAAGTTATTTTATCATTGTCTTTTACTTTTCGAATGCCTTCAAGAAGTATTTTATCGTTTTCATTTAAGCCACCTTTAATAAAATACAAGTCCGGAATTTCCTCGGCAATAGTGATTTCCTTTGCATGAACGCAATTATTTTTGTCAATTACATAAACATATTTTTTTTCTAACACTTCGAATGTGGCTTTCTGGGGGATGATAATTGCGTTTTTAACGGGAATAGACATTCTGATGTTTCCGGTTTCCCCGTGACGAAGTAATTTGTTAGGATTTGGAAAAGTAGCTCTAAAAGCAATATTACCTGTTTCGTTATTGAAATCAGCTTCAATAGTTTTTACTTCTCCTGGCTGATCAAACATCGTATTATTTGCCAATAATAAACTTACTTTATTAAGATTTTCTTCAGTCGAATGCATTTTGTAATTGAGATATTCAGCCTCCGGAACATTAAAGTAAACCCACATTTCACTGTTATCGGATAATGTGGTGAGTAAGTCGCCATCATCTACTAAGCTGCCTAATCTCACCTGAAAATGATCCATGATTCCGTCAAAGGGAGCTTTAATGTCAGTAAATTGTAAATGAGTTTGCGCTAAACTTAATTCGGCTTTTGCTTTATCCAATTTAGCTTTCGCTAAGGCAAGTTCATTGGTAGAAACTACATTTTTTTCCGAAAGTTGCTTTGTGTTTTGATATTCAATTTCCGCGAAATCTTTTTCAGCTTGCGCTTTTTGTAATTCAGCATTGTAAATAAGGGGCATAATCTTAAACATGAGTTGACCCTTTTTTACAAACTCTCCTTCATCCACGAATATCTTTTCTAAATACCCTTTTTCAAGTGCTCTCATTTCGATGTGTTGTATAGCGTGAATTTGACATACATAATTGCGTGTTATTACAGTGTCTTTTTTTAACGGACTTGTTGCGATAAAGCGAATGGCTTCTTCGTTTTGTTCGTGATTCGTGTGGCAACCGGTAGTATGTAATAGGATGTATGCGCTTAGTAATAAAAATATTTTTTTCATGATTATTTCTGTTAATTAATAGGTGTTAAAGGATGCTTAACGCGGTGGCTGTGTCGACAGATGCTAGCCACGGTTCATTACAATAATGATAGACGATGAAATTTTCCAGAGGGCTTCATGCCGCAATTGCATACTAAACACTCACCTTGAATAAGTGCTTGATATGAAATACATAATTGTAATTGTAGAGAAAAGGCTCTGGCCTCCGGTTATCACAATCTCAAGATAGAGAGTGAAAGATACTTTTTAGGAAATAAGTGACATTTGATGACATCAAACGAAGCTATTACTTTTTGGATAAGTGACGCTATGAAAGCAATACTAAGAACGAAAAATAAAATAATCGGAGTATCACTTTTTATGTGATTTTCTTCGTTTTCAGTTTCTTCTTCTGTTAGTTCTACAAATTGAAAAACCTTCAAAAATTTGTTTGAGTTTGCATCTGAAAAGGTAGGATTTTTAACGGTTGTCGAAGCGTTTGCGTTGGAAAGTGAAATATGCTTCTGGTTAAAATCGTAAGAAATAGAATTGAGAGCAACAAGGACAGTCCTGAATAAAAAAACGAGAATAAGTATTATTATGGTGTTTTTTCTCATGAAGAGCTCTAACAAAGTTTATGCAAAGTAAAGCCATTTTTTAGGATTCCGGCTTGTTTTTATCGAAAATTAACAAGGGAGCTATAAAAAGCCCCGGAAAACTAGCTTTAAAGCTCAATCTTCAAACCATCATAGGCTAATTGAATGTATTCAGGTAATTCTAAGCTAACGTCTTTATGCGTACCAAGCTGATGAGAAATGTGTGTAAAATAAGCGCGTTTTGGTTTTAACTCTTCCATTAATTCAATGGCTTCTTCAAAAGTAAAATGAGAAATATGATGATTTCTTCTTAAGGCATTCACAACAATAACTTCAGACCCTTTTATTTTTTCTTTTTCTGCTTCACTAATATAATTTGCATCGGTAATATATGTGAAGTTGTGTATCCTGAAAGCTTTCACACTCATCTTGTGATGCATAACTTCAATGGGTACAACCTTAATGCCATTTACATCAAATGTTTGGTCAACGATACTTTTTAATTCTATTTGCGGAATTCCCGGATATTTTTCTTCCGCAAAAATGTAAGCAAATTCACGCTTAATGGCACTCTGCACACGCTCTGTTGCATAAACGGGCATTATCATTTGATTGATGAAATTAAACGCGCGCACTTCGTCTAATCCTGCTATGTGATCCTTGTGTTCGTGTGTAAAAAGTACAGCATCTACTTTTCTGATATTCTCTCTCAACATTTGTTGTCTGAAGTCCGGCCCCGTATCAATCACAATGTTGGTGTCGTTGTGCTCTATAAAAACAGAGGTACGTAAACGTTTGTCTTTGGCATCTTGAGAAGTACACACGCGGCAATCACAACCAATTAATGGGATTCCCTGAGAGGTGCCGGTGCCTAAAAACGTTACTTTCAAAATAATCTAATGATTAAATATAGTCCTAAAAAAAATCGTGAACAACTCGGGTTTTAAAGCAATGGTATACACCACGCCAAAAATTGCACCCCAAAAATGGGCCTCATGACCAACTCTATCGGTTTCAGGATCTCCGGTTTTTCGTTTACTTAAATAATAACTTACGCCTAAAAATAAAATTCCCAATAACCATGCCGGCATTGGTAAAATAAATAAGTACAATGTTTGAAAGGGATTTATTATGATGAAACTAAATATAATGGCTTCTATGGCGCCGCTCGCTCCAAGCGAAGAGTAAGAAGAATTATTTCTGTTTCTATAATATTCGGTTATTGAAGCCGCGTAAATACCTCCGGTAAATAATCCTATATAGGCCAATTTCGCAAACTTAAATGCTTGCTCCTCGCCAAACTTGTCGGTAAATAAATCCACAAAATCTCTTTCCTCTACCTGGTAACCAAACATCCATAACGAGAATACATTTAAGAATAAATGCAAAGTATCGCCATGAATGAAGGCATGTGTTAAGAATCGATAATGTTCATTAAAACGACTGATGGAGTAGGGATGAAATAAATATTTGTTCATCAAACTCCGGTCGTAAAAGGCATATACCGAGAAAGCCAGTATAACAAAAATGAGTGTAGTAGTAACCATAGTTTATTCTTTCACGGCCTCTTCGGTTGCTTTCTCCGATTCGGCGGTTCCTAAAAATCTTTCAATTGCAAAATGCCCTAAATAAATTAACGGTATCAGCGCAACCGCTACCAATAATTTAAACACATAGCCATAGCTTGCGTTAATTATAAATTCTCCGAAAGCCCATTTACCGGGTAAAACAAAAGCAATGAACTGAACAACGAAAGTGTCGATTAACTGACTCACTAATGTACTGCCTGTTGCGCGTAACCAGATTAAACGTTTGCCTGTAACATTACGCAATTTCCAGAATATATATACATCTACTAATTGCGAACTTAAAAAGGCTACAATGCTCCCAACAATTATCCACTGACTTTGTCCGAACACCGTTAGAAATACGGAGTCGTTAACCGGTGAAAAATCAACAGCTTTTAAGTTAATGGCTACAGTAATCAGAATGTAAGTATATATTATTAACCCAATGGTTATGAAAGTGAGTTTTCGAACACCACTTCTTCCATAATATTCATTGATTAAATCGGTAAGGATGAAAACAACCGGCCATAAAATAATGCCGATACTTTGTGTAAAGATGCCGAAGAACTGAACCAGCTTTCCACCGATTAATTCGGCAACAATAGCATTGGTAACAAAAAAACCGGCGAGTATAATAAATACGAGGTCTTTCCGGTTTCTAAAGTCCATACATTATTTTTTAATTACGGTAAATTCAACACGACGGTTCATTTCATTGTGCTCTTTATCACATTCTTCACCACGTACACAATCATTCACCAAATTGGTTGCTCCTTTACCGATAACAACAATAATCTGTTTTTTGTTCACGCCGTTTTGTACCATGTAATCTTTAATGTTGCGCGCGCGCTTGTCGGATAAATTTTTGTTATATCCCGGACGACCTTGCGTATCGGCGTAACCATATACTTCCACTTTCAAATCGGGGTTGGCTTTTAAAACTTCAATGTTTTTATCGAGAATCGTTTTTGCATCCTCACGCACGTCAGAAGCGTTGAAGTTGAAGCGCACAGGAGTTACATTAAATCCTAAAGCGGCTAATTGCTCTTTACTTAATTTACCTTTAAAGTTTTTGAGTTCGTTAAGAATGCCACCGGTGTTTCCACCATTATTGTTTGCTAACACATCAACAGATTGTGTTGCCACAACATTAACACGCACAATATTACACAATACGATCGGTTCAAAACAAGTATCGCAATAGGCGAAGGCGCGTAGCTTTACGTTATTATCGCTTCCACCTGAAAAAACTGCTTCAGCATAATTTTCCGTGTCTTTCGTGTCGCTGTTATTAACCTTCCACTCATATTTTAAAACTTTTAAATAATCCGGTACTGTTGCAGTAAAGGCATAACGGTTATCAGCTGAGGAAATGGTTTCTGTTTTGATGCTTAACAAAGGATTTTCATCCGTTTCACAACGTTTGTTGTAATCTTTTAAATAATTGATTTTGTAGATGTCCATATCACCTTTTCCGCCCGGACGAGCAGAGGAGAAGTAGCCAATATTTCCATCTTTATTCTGCACCATGAAAATATCATGCGCTTGCGAATTAATAGGCATGCCTAAATTTTGTGGAGGACCCCATTTACCATCGGCACCTAATTCAGATTGATATAAATCGAAATTACCATAACCCGGTAATCCTCTGGAAGCGAAGAATAAGGTTTTTCCATCGTTACTTAAAAATGGAGCGTCTTCATCGTAAGGAGTATTTACATTGGGACCTAAATTCTCTGGTGTACCCCAAACGCCATCGCTTCCCTTAACCGAGCAATAAATGTCAAGTCCGCCGTATCCGCCTTTTGCTTCACTGGTAAAGAACAATTGTTTTTCGTCCTTACTCAAATAGGCATGATTTTGATAGGAGTCGAAGTTGATGTTTTTAGAAAGTTTTCTTGGTTCCGCTTTTTTCACTTCGGAAATTTCAATTTCATAAATTTTATTATCACGGTAAACAAATAATTTTTTTCCATCAGGTGACATAGAAATTACCGATTCGTGGTGCTTACGGAATTTAGAGCTCATGAATAAATCGGGAATGGTATAACGACGAGGCGTTTCAAATTTTCCATTATCGATTTTACTGATGTACATGCTTTCAAAATATTTTCCATCCAGATCGTTTATTTTTTCTTTTTCATGATCTTTACGACGGGAAGTAAAAAGTAATTCATTATCGGGTGTGATTACAGGAACATATTCCGGCATTTTTGAATTAATACTCGAGCCCAAATTTATCACATACCATTCCTTTTGAGAGGTAACAGAGTTGTTCGCCATGGCATAGGCACAATCTTGTTTTCTTTTGCTTAAGTCTAATTGAAAGTATTTATCCTCTTCATCGAGAGCGACTGCTCCGTTTAATTTTTCCAGAAACCCAATTGCTTTTTCGAATTGACCGGCATGCTGATAACATTTTGCCAAAGCATATAATAAATCCGGTAAAGTATCTGTTGGTGTGTGTGCATAAGCTTTTTCCAAATAAGGTAAGGCTTCTTCGTATTGATCCTGAAACTCAGATAATGTAATGCCTAAGCCTACATTCGCTTTATAGTTATCTTTATCTGTAGAAAGTATTTTTAAATAATACTCCTTCGCT
>JAFLBH010000003.1:554625-606931 GCA_017303905.1 Bacteroidota bacterium | reverse complement strand
CGGGTTAAAATGTTTCAAGCCACCTAGACTGATTTCTCCCCTGCTAAGGGGAGATGTCCGAAGGACAGAGGGGTTTAATTCAATTAAGAGCTTTTTGTTTCTTTTTTGATGGCAGCAAAAAAGAAAAGAAAGCAGATGATAATTTGATTTCAGTAAAAAGAAATTAAAATTTCTCAAACGCTCCTAACCCAAACAATGCGAAATCGTATTTCACAGGGTCATTCTTATCAAAGCTCTTTAATACACTTGTAATTTCTTCAACAGCCTGCCAGTCATTTTGAGTGCGATGGAGTAAGCCTAATTTACGTCCCACATTTCCGGTATGAACATCCAGAGGCAAACATAACTGCGAGGGAGAAATATTTTTCCATATTCCGAAATCAACCCCTTTTTTATCATTGCGAACCATCCATCGTAAGTACATGCTTAAACGTTTGGCACTCGACTTGGCGTCGGGATTTGAAATGTGTTTTTCGCTTCGGCTCTCGTGTTTAAAATCTAAAAACAGTTTTCTGAAACCGATAATGCTGTTTTTAATGTTTTCATCTTTCTTTTGAATCCCATTCGAAAATGCATTTTCCAATCCCCCATGCTTTTTGTAGATGTTTTGTAGTGATTGAATAAAGAAGGTACAGTCGGTGCCATTAAAAGTCCGATGCACAAATTTTTTAAAAGGTTCTAAGTCTTTTTTGGAATGATGTACGATAAAATCATGCGGTGCATTATCCATCCATAACATTAATTTATTCGAATTATGAATGATGGATTTTCTTTGTCCCCATGCAATTGTTGCAGCTAAAAATCCGGCAATTTCTATATCTTCCTTTTTACTGAATTGATGCGGAATCTGAATAGGATCTGTAGGAATGAAGGATTTGTTATTATATAAAAGATATTTTTCTTCCAGAAAGTCTTTCAGTAATGATATATCTTTCTTTTTTTTCACTTACTGATACTTTGTCAAATCCATTTTCTTTAAATCAGGATTTAATTTGTGAATGCCAAGCACTACGCCAATAGTCATAATTCCGCCAAACACAATCGAAGGTACCAATCCCATTAAACGAGCTGCCACTCCCGACTCAAATGCGCCAATCTCATTACTCGAACCAATAAAAATACTATTTACGGCCGCTACTCTTCCACGCATATTATCGGGTGTCATTAATTGAAGGATGCTATGACGTACCACCACGCTGATGTTATCGAATGCTCCGGTTAATAACAACATCGTAAAAGCTAACCAGTAATTGGTGCTCAATGCGAATAAAATGGTGAATACGCCAAATAAAATAACCGACCATAACAAAGCTTCTCCTGCTTTTTTACCCGGAGGTTTAATGGCTAAAATGACAGCCATTAATACCGCGCCAACCGCAGGAGCCGTTCTGAGCAGACCGTAAGCTTCCGGACCAAGCTTCAATATTTTATCGGTGAAGGCCGGGATTAATGCAACCGCACCTCCAAATAAAACAGCAAATAAATCCAAGGATAATGCACTCAATACCATTTTATTTTTGAATACAAATTTTAAACCGGAAGTCATGCTTTGATACAAGGTTTCTTTTACCTCACGCACCGGCATTGGTTTAGGACTAATACGAAAGATAAAGGCGAGAGCGAGCAAATACAAAATACCGTTGATGATATAACAGGTTTCTGCGTTTAAACTGTTATTGTATCCGTAAATTAATCCCGCTAATACCGGACCTAAAATCGCACCCACATGCCAGGCCGTGCTATTCCAGGTGGCAGAATTAGTGTATTGATTACGCGGAACAATTTGACTCATGAACGGGTGAGTGGTAGCTGCGAGAAAAGAACGGATGATACCAAAGAGAAAAACCACTCCAAACAAAGCAAACATACCGGTATCCTTTAAAAAGGAAGTAAAGGGTGCGCTATAAAAATAGAGTAATACAGAGCCGCAAAACAAAGCAAAGATGCCCGCTAACAACACCTTTCTTCGGTTCACCGTATCTGCAACATGTCCCGAGAAAAATGAAGAAATTACAAAAGGTACTGCTTCTGCTAAACCAATTAAACCCAGTACTAACTCTTCTCGTGTATGCTCATAATAAATCTGCAAACTGATTGTACTCATTTGCATTTGTATGGCAAGCGTAAGAAAAAAGCGGGCGTAAAAGAAAAAGCGGAATTCTTTTATCTTAAAAATACTGAGCGATTGACTGTCGAAAAGCGACATAATGGGTGTAAAGGTACCCAAATAAAACTATTGTAAAAAATGAATGTGTAATATTTGGACACAAATCGTAATTGCTACATTTTATAGCCAGCATTAAGTGTTTGGTCGCTCTAATTTTGGATTGTTATGGAAGAAACATTCATCAAGCACATTCCCATTAAGTTTTTGGCAGAAGATGACCGGCCAAGAGAAAAACTTTTGAGTATAGGCAGACAAAACCTCTCGGATGCCGAGTTACTGGCGATTCAAATAGGATTTGGAACACGAGAGGAAACCGCCATACAATTAGCACAAAGGGTTTTAAATTACTATGGCAACGATTTGAATTTATTGGCGAAAGCATCGGTATCCGAGTTAAAGAAATTCAAGGGAATTGGGGAGGCTAAAGCCATCAACATAGCTTCTGCTTTTGAATTGGGAAGAAGACGAAACGAGTTGGAGCGAACAGACAAGCCAAAGATTACATCTTCGTTAGATGCATTTAAATTACTCAATAAAAAACTAAGTGATTTGCCGCATGAAGAGTTTTGGATTCTTCTTTTAAACCGTGCAAATTCCGTGGTAAAAATGGAGTGTATCAGTCAGGGCGGTATAAGCGGCACAGTGGTGGATGTGAGATTAATTTTAAAACCGGCCATTGAATCTTTAGCAAGCGGTATAATACTTTGTCACAACCATCCATCCGGGCAATTAAAGCCGAGCGAGCAGGATGTAAGTCTGACTAAGAAGATTAAAGAAAGTACTCGGATGATGGATATAAATTTGTTAGATCATCTTATCATTGGTGACCAAAAATATCTTAGCTTTGCGGATGAGGGGATACTTTAGGATATAGGAGCCAGGATTTAGTGAATAGATATTTATGATAAAAATTGTAACCATCATAGGCGCCAGGCCACAAATTATCAAAGCTGCAGCTTTAAGTCGCGCTATTAAAACGCATTTTTCAGCGCAGATAAAGGAGATTATTGTTCATACCGGTCAGCATTACGACGAAAACATGAGTCAGGTGTTTTTTGATGAGTTAGGCATTCCTGCTCCTGATTATAATTTGAACGTAGGAAGTGGTTCTCACGGTAAGCAAACCGCGGCAATGATTACAGGAATTGAAGAGATTTTGGTAAAGGAAAAACCAAACGCTATTGTGTTGTATGGTGATACCAATTCGACATTGGCAGGAGGAATTGCGGCGAGTAAGATTCATGTGCCGGTAGTGCACATAGAGGCGGGATTAAGATCTTATAATAAAGCCATGCCGGAAGAAGTAAATCGCATCATGTGTGATCATGTGAGTACATTATTGTTTTCTCCAACCAAAACAGGTTTCGAAAATTTGGTGAAGGAAGGATTTAAAATCACGAATACTGCACCGTACAATGCGAATAACCCAAAAATTTACCACTGCGGAGATGTGATGTACGATAACAGTTTGTATTTCTCAACCGTTGCCGAGCAAAAAACAGCTATCATCGGGAAATATAATCTGCCTAAGAATAATTTTATTTTAGCCACCATTCACCGTAATAATAATACCGATGAACCGGAGCGCTTAAACGCTTTATTCAGTGCCTTGAATAAAATCAGTACCTCGGAAAATGTGGAAGTAATTTTGCCTTTGCATCCGCGTACAGCGAAGTTGCTCGAAACAAACTTAAATCCTGTATTGCTGAAGGAAATCAAAAGCAATAAAAAATTCCATATTGCGCCACCGGCTTCTTTTTTGGAAATGATTGCCTTGGAAAAAAATTGCAAGATTGTTATGACCGACAGCGGCGGTGTGCAAAAGGAAGCCTTTTATTTTGAAAAACCGTGTGTGATTTTACGTCCCGAAACGGAGTGGATTGAATTAGTAGAATGCGGTACGGCAATTATCGCTGATGCGAACGAAACTAAAATCATTGAAGCTTATAAAACGCTCACACAAAAGCAAGGCATGCAATTCCCAAAACTTTATGGTGATGGTAAAGCCTCCGAATTTATTTGCGGAGAGATGGTGAAGCATTTAAAATAAATTCTATAAATCTAAAATATGAAAACAAAAACATGCTTAATTATTGCGGTATTAGCCATAATATTCGCCTGTAAAAAAAAGGAAGATAACAATCCGGAGCCAACGCCAACACCTGAACCAACACCAACGGTTCCTGAAACTCATTATATTCCTGCAAACTATAATGATGCTAATGGCATATTGACCGTGTCTAATTTGATAACAAAAACGACAAGTGGCTCCAGTTCTTCTGTAGTTTCTTCACAGATGGGTATTGCAAAGTTTACCCTTGTTCCAAGTAATTTTACATCAATGGTAGGTGCAGGAACCGTAAGCGTTAACTCATCGGTTTGTACGCAATACGCAGATTCGTCTTATAATAATTTTAATTCATTCCTGATGAGTACCAGCAATGCAGCATGGCAAGCTACAGGAGGAGTTAATATCCCGGCGTTTACGTTTACATCAAAAACCCCAACTGTAACAACCGGCTCGGGAGATATACAAGTAAATAAATCTACAGGATTTACATTTGACTTCAGTAATATTACAAATAAGGACAGCGTGTCTATTAAGATTGAAACATCTTTTTCAAGCACCATTACTGCTTCAACAATTGAAAAGCGCTATTTATATTCAGCCGGTAGTGCTTCTTTCTCGCCTTCCGAATTATCAGGATTGCCAACAGGAACTTTAAATATGGTTGTAAAGTGTAAAAAATATGCAAAAGACACTGTAAGTGGAAAGTATTTCTACTTTGTTAATAACACACAATTTACCCAAAACGTAATTGTAAATTAGTTAATCGTTTTTGTAAGCAAGAAATTACACAAAGTAGATTTTTTCTGAATAGTTTTAGCGTTCAGTATTATTTCAGGCGCCAACGCAAACAAAATGATTGAAGCTTATAAAACACTCACACAAAAGCAAGGCATGCAATTCCCAAAACTATATGGTGATGGTAATGCTTCGAGTTTATTTGCGGAGAAATGGTGAAGTATTTAGCTTGATTTGCTATTGTTGTTTTACTTAACTAAATTCAAGTGTGAAAGAAAATCTTGTTTTCATACTGTTATTTGCTATCTCATTCTCTTTAAACGCTCAAAGAGATTCCATAAAAAGAGAAAAGCTTAGAGATTTCAGAGGTGTTTACATCACAAGTTATTATAGTTTAGGTGGAGAAGATCATTATGTTTTTAGTAAATATTCTGATCATTGGAAATATGCTCTTCAATCAAGAAATTTTGAGTTTAAATCCCCTAATATTGGCATTGGCTACGTATTAAATAAGCGTGAGTTTTTTATCAGAACGGATATTAGTTATTCTTTTGGTTCGAAGAAGTTAGATGACACCTACGGTGGAAATAGCAAAAGTATTAACGGTCGCTCGGAATATTATGAGCTGAATCCAATGTCTATTTACTACTCCGGCGGTTCCTATAAAGGAGCTATCTATTATAGGTATAAGGATTACCTCAAGGGAAAGTTGAATTTGCATTATGTTGACTTAGGTATGGTTCTTGGTGGGAATATGCTTCCATATCTTAGATTGTATTCCGGCTGGAGATATCAGGCATTGGTTCTGAAAAAGTTTAGCGCTATTCAGGATCGCGCGGCAGAACGATTTATGGTAATTGGATATACATCGCAAAGCACGATTAAGGATTCATTGATAGAAACAAGTTATCTGCAATATAAAAATGATGAAATAGAAAATCTTTCAAATCAAGATCTTGCCGGGTCTTTTTATTTGACTTTTGGTTTTTGTGGCAATTTTAAAAATTAAAAAACAGATGTTTATGTTTGAAATGCAATATGATTATAATGGTATCATTTTTCGAAGGCCAGAATACAGTAGGGATTATATGTCAATAAAATTAAGTTACCTGATAGATTATTCTACAGATTTCGGCAACAAAAAATCTAAAGATTAATTCCTATCTTTGGGGCTGGTTATCAGTTACAGGTTATTAATTAATAAAATTAACTACACTTATAACAAATAACCTATAACCAATAACATAAAAATGAAATTTCACAAAGAAGGTTACGCCAGTTTAATATTAGTGTTGGTATTCAGCGCTATCATTACATTTATAGCACATTTCTTTTTCCCCGGCTTTGCTATCGCGCATTGGTTCGCTTATTTAGTAAGCGCGTTTTTAATCATTACTATCTTACAATTTTTCCGCAATCCTACACGTACCTTCACACAAGGTGAGAATTTTATTATTTCTCCTGCTGATGGAAAGGTAGTTGTAATTGAGGAAGCTGAAGAGCCGGAATATTTTAAAGGTAAGCGTTTGCAGGTGTCGGTATTTATGTCGCCAATTAATGTACACGTCAACCGTTATCCTATTGCAGGCGATGTGGTGTTCTTCAAATACCATCCCGGTAAATTTCTAGCGGCTTGGGAACCAAAGTCGAGTACCGATAATGAACGTACGACTGTTGTAGTAAAACACAGCAGTGGCAAAGAGGTATTATTCCGTCAGATTGCAGGAGCATTGGCACGTCGAATTGTGTGGTATTGCAAGGAAGGCGATAAGGCTTCGCAATGTCAGGAAATGGGCTTTATTAAATTTGGTTCACGCGTTGATTTGTTTTTACCGTTGGATGTAAAGGTGAAAGTGAAAATCGGTGACGTAGTAAAGGGATCTCAGACCGTATTGGCGGAGTTTTAATTCTTGATTCGAGTAATCTGGGGCACTCGCCAAATGTTTACGAAATCACTTTTGTGAAATCATAGTTGTATAACCAACAGATTTTATCATAATCTGATTTAGAAAGCTTTTCTAATTGTATGAGGTAACTGTCTAACAACTTTTGATTATTTTCCGTTTTTAGTTTTTTTATATATTCATCAATTAAAACCAGCCTGACAGCTTCCCATAATTCGTCTTCTGTTAACTTCAAATCACTTATGTGTTTTATTTTAGATAGCATGTTTGCTAAAACAAGAGTGTCAATTCCGTTTACATGATTTTTAAATGTCCTTACTTCTGGGGCATTTTTAAGGTTTATCACATTAACTCTAATTAAATCTAAAAGTAAACTTGTATTCATTGTGTAAGTTTTATGTCAACAAAATTAGCACAGCTTATGCTAGTGATACAAGTAAATTTCAAAAATTAATTCCGATAATTTCTCCGAATTTTTTAGGTTATTTAAGAGTAAATGGTTATCTTATATTTATTTGATAAAAATATCAAATAATTTTTCTCATGCAATTTCTACTAACTCTCCGTATCCAATTCTTTATTCAAAGCGTACTTTCTCCATTTATCTATTACACTTTGCATATCGGCAGGGATTTCACTCTCAAACAATAATTTCTTGCCATTAATAGGATGTGTAATGCCTAATGTTTTGGCATGAAGCGCATGCCGAGGTAACATGGTAAAACAATTTTGTACAAACTGTTTGTATTTAGCAGTATTAATTCCCTTCAAAATAATATCACCACCGTATTCATTATCATTGAATAAAGGATGACCAATCGATTTGAAATGTACGCGTATTTGGTGGGTTCTTCCGGTTTCTAGTTTACATTCAACTAAAGTAACATAACCGAATCTTTCCAGAACTTTATAATGTGTTACTGCATGTTTCCCGTGTGATCCATCCGGAAACACAGTCATCACTTTTCTGTTTTTTAAATCACGGCCAACATGTCCGGTAATTGTACCACTGTCTTCTTTTAAATTTCCCCAAACCAAAGCCACGTATTTTCTGTCAATTGTATGATCAAAGAAATCTTTAGCTAATCGGGTCATCGCTAATTCTGATTTTGCAATGATCACGATTCCGGATGTGTTTTTATCGATGCGATGCACTAATCCCGGTCTTTCTAAAGTTACATCGTGCGCAATTTTTTGTTTGCTGGTTGGTAAATTTTTGAAGTGATAGGCTAGTGCATTTACTAAAGTTCCTCTGTAATTACCATAACCGGGATGCACTACCATTCCCGGAGGTTTGTTTACCAAGGCGATGTACTCGTCTTCATAAACAATGTTTAACGGAATGTTTTCAGGTACTACTTCTACATCACGCGGCGGTACCGTTAATACAATGGAAATTTCATCCAATGGTTTTATTTTGTAATTGGATTTAACGGGTTTGCCATTCACTAACACACTTCCTGCTTCACAGGCGTTTTGAATTTTAGTGCGCGTGGTGTTGCTGATGCGGATCATGATGAACTTATCAATGCGCATCATTATCTGGCCCTTATCAACCTTTATGTTGTGATGTTCGTAGAGCTCGCGATCGTCTTCTTCCTCTTCTAAAAAATCATCAGTATCCGGACCTTTATTCATGGCTTATCGCGAAATGATGAATTTGTTTTGCGATACAACTTTGTTGTTTTGTTTGATAACAATGAAGTACATACCCGCTGCATATTCGGATAAAGTAATTTCTTTTACACCATTGCCAAGTTCTTCTTCATTCAGTTTGTTTCCTAAAACAGAGTACAATTCAATTTTACAATCATTGCACTCACTAATGTTTTTTGTTTCAATGAATAATTTGTCGCTGGCCGGATTAGGATAAATTTTAACGGAACTTTCTTTTTTGTTCTCTGTTTCTTTAATACCAACCAATGCTCTTGCACTCGGGCCAACAATAGGATGTATCATAATAGATCCCGGAATGGCGGATTGTTGCCAGAAACCGCTTACATCATAATACAAAGCATCTTTATGATCAAAGTTTCTATCGAACCCGATATTCAATTGCTGATTGGTGGTTTGCACGATGCCGCAATAATAAGTTCCGGGGTTCAAAATAATTGGTGTAGTGTAAAAATAACGCGGCATTTGATTGTGGCCAATCTGTAAGTATTTCGGGTAAGCCACACTATCGCGGCGTATAACGGTTCCCGGACTACCCCCGCCATCGCTCCATAAATACATACGGTAAGTTGTGGCTTGAATTAAATTACCCTGTGTGATAGGATTGAAATAAATATCCATGCCGTGTAAAGTATCGGTTACGTTTAAAGTAAAGCGTAGAGCCAATTTAGCACCATACGTATTTAAATAATAGCCCGCTTCCGCACTGCCGTCATCGTACGCATAATAATTATTGAGTTCAAATTTTTGATAAATAGTATCGTTGTATTTCCAAACATCCGGATTAGAATTAATAATATGTCGAACATATATACGGGAACTATCGCTAAACGGACTAATCGTATAATTCACCGGCGGACTTTTATGCGTTGCTACTGAATCCCAACCACGTGTTACAAAAGGATTAACGTTACCGGCATTGGATGAACCGCTACCAAATGTATGCAGCACCGAGTAGTTCTCATCCATAATGGCATATTCGTAGTTTGTGTTCTTAACAACACCAACTGCATTGTTGCGAATGAAGTTCGAGAATTTCGTTCCCATCTCAGTGGATTGATACTGATAATATGGCATTGCCGAATAATTTTTTAAAATGGGGCGCGGCATATAGCCTAATGCCACTTCATCGTAAACTGTATCGGTTCTTAGGTAATTCTTCTTCAAAAAAATGTAATCTACATTCCAGTGATCTACACTTCCGCTGGTGGTGGCTTTGTTACGGAAACGGAATTTAAATCCGTTGTGAAAGTAAGCAGTGTCTTTGATGCGGATGAATGCGCGCTTAAACATAGTGTCGTTACCGGGAAGTGAATTGCTTCCTTTGGTACTCCACACTCTGAACCAGGCGCCATAATTAGTAACTGTACCTGTTACAACCGGATAAAGTGGTTTGTAAAAATCGACGATTAAAGAATCATTTACTTCCGGATTTTCGCCGAAGCCCCCGCGTTGGTATAAAAAAGTTAATGCGATACTATCGGCAGCATTGTATGTCCAGCTTGATTGTGTTCCTAATGAAATCGGGCGAGAGGTTAAAGTATCAGCGGCTGCTGAAACAACCGGTTGTGCAGTTAAATTATAAGGATAACCTTTTCTATTTAATCCATCGAAAGTTGCCACGCCAATACTTGGTGGCGCAATGGCAAAGCCTGTGTTTACATATACACTGGAGTCTGTCCAATGCGTACCACTCGGATAAATGGAACGGGAAGCGTAATAAAAATCTTCAAAGAAGGGTAGGGTGTCGTAAAGCGCGGTTACTTTTTGCAGTGAATTATTTTTTTGAGCTTGTGGTGAATGATACATCAGATTAATGTTGCCATTCAGAGGAACCAGTTTCTCTTGCGAGAAGGCGATTTCCTTGCAGAACATCACACTCATTAATATCAAAATTATTTTTCTCATCTCTTTACTCAAAATTTGTTGGATCGGTTGATACAGCGGCACTATCTCCCGAATTAATATATCGCTCTTTTCTTCCGATGCTAATGCTGATGACAGTTCCTTTTTTCACCATAGCGCCGGGCTCAATTTTTTTACCGTTGGCATATTGTTCTAATACGCAACCGTTGCAATCACCCGCAACTTCAGTAATCTTGCCAACTTTTAATCCGTAGCTTTCAATCATCAATACAGCCTGGCGCGCGCTACGGTCAATTAATTTTGGCATGACTAATTGCGGTGGTTGAAATCCAGTAACGTATAAATACACCGTTCTATTGCGTTTAACGCGGGTTTTTGTTTCAGGGTCTTGGCGAATAACAACTCCCGGTTTTTCTTTTGGCGCGTAAATACTGTCGATGATCTGATAGCGTAAATCTTTACCGGTAATGAAAGCCTCTAGTTCTTTTATGGATTTACCTTTGAAATCCGGAACTTCCACGCTCTCGCCATGTTGGGTATATGAATTCAAGCTTTTTACTAAAATCCAAAGCGTCACAATAACCGTTAGAGTGGCAATACCAAAATGGAGGAAAAACTGTTTTGATTTGATAAAGGCAAAAAATTCCTTCATGATTTTTTTATTTTTTGCTTTTCAAATAAATGTTGATTAGGATTTTTTACGAACGTTTAATTCGTCGCGGATTTTAGAAGCCGTTTCGTATTGTTCATCGTCCAGTGCTGTTTGTAAAAGATTTTTTAATTCTTCGGTACTTTTACTTTTTAAATCATCTGTATCACCTGAAACTTCTTTTTGCGGAACTTCAGCTTCGATGTTTCCGGCGATACCCGCATTCTCATCATCCAACACAATACCGGCAGATTTTAAAATAAATTCGTAAGTATAAATTGGGCATGCAAAACGAACGGCCAAAGCAATCGCGTCGCTGGTGCGCGCATCAATTTCTACATCTTTAGTGCCATCGTTGCAAATGAGCTTCGCGTAAAAAATCCCTTCTACTAAATTATAAATAAGAACCTCGTTCACTTGAACGTCGAAGGTTTCGGCAAATGTTTTAAATAAATCGTGAGTAAGCGGACGGCTTGGCGTCATTTTTTCTAACTCAATGGCAATGGCCTGCGCTTCAAAACCACCAATGATAATTGGCAGGCGGCGGGTTCCGGCACTTTCACCTAGAACCAGAGCATAAGCACCGGATTGTGTTTGGCTGTAAGAGAGTCCAACTATTTCAAGCCTTACTTTTTTCATTCCCATGAGAAGTTCTAATTTACAAAAAAATGCCTGAATTAGTTCTGGTTAGCTTTAAATTTTTTAACCGCTTCTACCAATTTAGGAAGAATAGTGAAAGCATCACCAACAATTCCGTAATCGGCAGATTTAAAGAAAGGAGCTTCTTTATCGTTATTGATTACAACAATGGTTTTGCTTCCGTTAACTCCGGCTAAATGTTGAATAGCGCCTGAAATACCTATGGCGATATATAAGTTCGGACGAATAGCCACACCGGTTTGTCCAACGTGCTCGTGGTGCGGACGCCAATGCATATCAGCAACCGGACGAGAACAAGCTGTGGTTGCACCTAAAGCTTTCGCTAAATCTTCAACCATTCCCCAGTTTTCAGGACCTTTCATGCCGCGACCTGCACTAACTACTAATTCAGCTTCAGGAAGCGGAACCATACCCCCAACATCAGTTGATTTAACTTCTTTCACTTTAATTTTTGATTGTACGGAAGATAAATCCACATTAAAATCAGAAACTGTTGCGCTGTTATCGCCTAATTTTACAGGGAAAGAGTTAGGTAATAAAGAAATTATTTTAACATCACTGTGGATGGTATAAATTGCGGTAGCCTTACCTGAGAAAACATTTTTCTTCACATCTAATCCGCTGCCATTTACAGCAGGATAATCAACCGCACCTGCCACTAAGCCGGCTTTTAATTTCGCCGATAAACGAGGCGCTACTGCTTTTCCTGTGATATCGAATGAGAAAATAATCACTTTTGCGCCTTCTGCTTTTGCGGCTTGTTCAACAGCGGCAGATACAGCCATACTGTCTAATCCTTTTAAAGCATCATTCTTTACAGATAAAATTTTCTTAGCGCCTGCTTTTCCGATTTCTTCTATTTGCGCCGCATCCGCGTTAATGGCGATTGCAGTTACAGAAGAACCGGTAAGTTCAGCAATTTTTGCTCCGTAGTTAATTGCTTCTAATGAAGCCTTCTTAACTTTTCCTTTATTAATTTCAGTATAAACTAGAACTGACATATGATAATGTTTTTTAAAATTCTACAATTAGATAACTTTTGCTTCTGTATGTAATAGATTTACTAATTCTTCTAAATTATTTTCATCTATCATTTTGCAAGTAGTACGACCTGCCGATAAAGCATATGATTTAATACTGGTTAATTTTTCGGCACCGGTAGCAGCAACTACGGTTAAAGGTTTTGTACGAGCTCCCATAATTCCTTTCATATTCGGAATTCTTTGCTCTGCCATGCCTTTCGCGCATGATAAAACCATTGGTAATTCGCAATCTACCACTTGAGTTCCACCGTCAACATCATGTTCAACAGTAGCAACATTTCCGTTTAATTCGAATTTAGTAGCTAAAGAAACATAAGGTAAATCCATAAATCCGGCAATCATACCGCCAACAGAAGAACCGTTGAAGTTAATGGTTTCTTTACCTACCATAACTAATTCATAACCGTTTGATTTTGCATAATTTGCAATTTGTTCAGCCACAAAATAAGCATCCGGGCCTTCAGCGTCAATACGTACACCATCGTCGGCGCCTAAAGCAAACCCTTTACGGATAGTGGCTTCGCTATCAGCTAGTCCCACATGAATAAGCGTTACTTTTTCTGCTTTTCCGGCCTCTTTTAATTCAAGGGCGCGAACCAGGGCATACCACTCATCATAAGGGTTAATAATAAACTGAACACCGGCAGTGTTAAACTTAGTATCGTTGTCGCTGAACGCAATCTTGGTTGTTGTATCAGGAACGTTGCTGATGGCTACTAATATTTTCATAGGATTTTCTAAATAAAAAACGGTTCGCAAAGATAAAAATTTAGGCTGTCTGACAAAAAAAACTTTAAGCTCTTTTATCCTAGGATATAAACAGAAAAACCCTAATTTTGTTCGCTACAAAACACTGCTATGAGAGTTATCGAATTTCGTGAAGCCCTTAGGGAAGCGATGAGCGAAGAAATGCGCCGCGACCCAAATGTTTTTTTAATGGGCGAAGAGGTTGCCGAATATAACGGAGCTTATAAAGTTAGTAAAGGCATGCTGGCCGAATTTGGCGCTAAGCGTGTGATTGATACACCAATAGCCGAATTAGGATTCGCAGGTATAGGTGTTGGAGCAGCAATGAACGGTTTACGTCCGATTGTTGAATTCATGACGTTTAATTTTTCCTTAGTTGCCATTGATCAGATTATTAACTCCGCCGCTAAGATTTTAAGCATGAGTGGCGGACAATACGGCGCTCCTATTGTGTTTCGCGGACCAACCGCAAGTGCCGGGATGTTGAGCTCTCAGCACTCTCAAGCCTTTGAGAGTTGGTATGCGAATTGTCCGGGTTTAAAAGTAATTGTTCCGAGTAATGGTTACGATGCGAAAGGATTATTGAAATCAGCCATCCGCGATAACGATCCAGTAATTTTCATGGAGAGTGAGCAAATGTATGGCGATAAAATGGAAGTGCCGGAGGAAGAATATTTAATTCCGATTGGCGTTGCCGATATAAAAAAGCCGGGAACCGATGTGACCATCGTTTCATTCGGGAAAATATTAAAAGTAGCGATGGCTGCTGCTGCCGAACTTGAAAAAGAAGGCATCAGTGCTGAGGTTATTGATTTAAGAACTGTTCGTCCGATTGATTATGAAACAGTAATTGAATCAGTGAAAAAAACCAATCGTTTGGTAATTGTAGAAGAGGCTTGGCCTTTAGCCAGTATCTCCAGCGAAATTACCTTCAATGTACAGAAAAACGCTTTCGATTATTTAGATGCTCCAATACGTCGTGTTACATCAGCCGATGTTCCATTACCGTATGCTCCCACTTTAATTGAAGCCTCATTGCCCAATGTAGCTCGTACTGTTAAAGCTGTAAAAGAAGTGATGTACAGATAAAATTCAGAAGAAGCATGTGAATAACATGCTTTTTTTCTGCTCAAAAAATTAAATATGGTTTCTTTTGATAACACACAAATTGCTTTTATTTCTAAAAGTGATTCCGACTTAAAACAATCTTATTGGTTATTTAAATTAATTGGTAATCCTACGCTAGTAAAATACGGCGGAGGCTTAGCTCCTCTAGGTTTAAAATTAGGCTTCAAAGGTTTGATTAAAAGCACCATTTTTAAGCAGTTTGTAGGTGGTGAAAACATTGCCGATTGCAACAAAACCATTGAGCAATTAGGAAAGTATAATATCGGAACCATTTTAGATTACAGTGTGGAGGGAAAAGAAAGTGAAACCGATTTCGATAATTGCTGTAAAGAAACCATAGAAACCATTCACCGCGCTAAAAACGATAAAAATATTCCGTTTAGTGTTTTTAAAGTGACCGGATTGGCGCGCTTTGCTTTATTAGAAAAGGTAACCGCTAAGCAAAATTTAAGTTCTGAAGAAAGTGCTGAATACGAACGTGTACGCGAACGTGTACGAAAGATTTGTGAAGAGGCTTACACTAACAAACAACCTTTGTTTATTGACGCGGAAGAAAGCTGGATTCAACAAGCCATTGATGATTTAGCGAATGAAAACATGGCGCGCTATAACAAGAATGAAGCCATTGTTTATAATACATTTCAATTATACCGTAAAGACCGTTTAGCTTATTTAAAAACAACCTTAGAAATGGGCAAGACTAACGGTTATCACGTGGGGGCAAAGTTAGTACGTGGTGCTTATATGGAAAAAGAAAGAGCGCGTGCTGCTGAAATGAATTATCCTTCACCAATACAAGACACAAAAGCGAATAGTGATAAAGATTACGATTTAGCTGTAGAATTTTGCGTAGAGAACATCGACCGCATGGGCTTGTGTGCAGGTACACATAACGAAAAGAGCAGTTTGTTGTTGGTGGATTTAATGAAGAAGAAGAACATCGCGGCAAACGATAAAAGAGTATTTTTCTCACAGTTGCTAGGTATGAGCGACCATATCAGTTATAATCTTTCGCAGAACGGATACAATGTGGCTAAATACGTGCCTTATGGTCCGGTGAAAGAGGTATTGCCGTATTTAATTCGCCGTGCTCAGGAAAACACCAGTGTAAAGGGGCAAACCGGTCGCGAGTTATCGCTTATCATTAAAGAAAAGGAAAGAAGAAGTAAGGCCAAATAAGCTTGTTTATTTCTTTTAGCTTTTTTTAAGGATTACCTTATACTATTTCGGGTATAAATACGTTAGAAGCCTAAACCCCTTTTATACATGAAAAAAAACGACTGGGTACTACTCGTGTCGGTTCTGTTGTACAGCTATTTGTTTTACGAACAGGCTGCCGGAATCAATTTTCTAATTTTCAATTTAGCACTTGTTGCAGGTGCAGCCATCAAAAATCCTGAAGCGCGAAATAACCGAAGTTGGTTAATAGTTGCGGCGGGCTCCATAATTTCTTCAGCGTGTATTATGGTTTATTCGAGTCCCCTTGCCATTGTTACCAATATTTTATCCTTGGCGATTTTATCGGTTGTTAGTTTTTCTCCGAAAACATCGGTAATCGTTTCCCTGTTTCTTTCGTTTTGCTCTATCGGTTCATCCACAGTCATGATGATTTTGGATATGATAAAGCGCCGCAAGAATTCTAAAGAAATTGAAAACAAACGGCCTATTTACGTAAAGGTGCTGATGTTTATGATTGTGGCGGTGGTAACCATTTTGTTTTTTGTCATGTATCAAAA
The DNA here is from genome assembly GCA_017303905.1 of Bacteroidota bacterium. Lineage (NCBI taxonomy): Bacteria > Pseudomonadati > Bacteroidota > Bacteroidota bacterium. The sequence goes on along the minus strand of JAFLBH010000003.1, from coordinate 590,551 downwards.
TTCAAATCCTTTGTTTAAGGATTTTACCAAAAACATTAATCTCGATTTTATTTCTGTGCCTTGGTTGTTTTTTACATTGGGCGGATTGCTATTATTATATGGTTATTATTATGTTCGTCATTTAGGTACTTTAACATCAACGGAAGGAGAGATCAGTAACGAACTGGATAAAGAAAAGGCCTTATCGCCCGGTTTTTTTAATCACCTGTTTAAAGAAGATACTGAAATGTTAACCGGTGTGGCCTTGTTTGCGGTGTTAAACATCATGTTACTTGTTTTAAATGTTCTGGATTTAAACTACCTCTGGTTTGACGGTACTTTGCCTGTTGGAATAAAACACAAAGAATTTGTTCACGATGGCGTTGGAACTTTAATACTCTCCGTTATTCTGGCTATTCTCATCATGCTCTATTTTTTCCGCGGCCGTTTAAATTATAAAGAGAATAATAGATGGTTGAGGTGGTTTACTTATATATGGATTGCGCAAAACGCGTTTATGATTTTCTCAACGGCCTATCGCATGAATATGTATATAGAAGAATCTGGTATCAGTTATAAAAAAATTGGCGTGTATGTGTATTTAGGCTTAACGCTGATTGGATTGGCCAGCACTTTTATAAAAGTAATAAAGCAAAAAAGTAATTGGTATTTATTTAGAGTGAATCCTCAGGCCTATTATGCCGTAATGGTTCTTAGCTGCCTGGTGAATTGGGATGTATATATTACCCATTTTAATATCAATAAGGCTATTCATGAAAATAAAAAATTGGAAAAATATTATTTAGTCGACTTAAGCTATAAAAATCTGCCAGACTTATTAATGTTGAATGACAGTATAAAAGCGTATGACGACTATGAAGCACGCGATTATTATTTTTCACTGCGCGGCACCTATTTCTATAGTTTTAAATCAGGACTTGATAAAAAACTGTACGACTTTTTAAAGGATTATGATACCGATTCGGATTGGCAATCGTATTGCGTGGAAAAGAGCAGAGTGTTCAATGATTTACTCGCCTTAAATGCAAAAGGTGAAATAAAATCGATAGAACTCAATAACGAATATTCTATCTCAACTTTAAAGCCGCTTTATCCCTTAGATAATATTGTTGAGTTACGTTTGGATAATAATGTAATGCGTGATGTAAAGGAGTTGGCCCTTTTTCCGAAATTAAAGAAGTTAAGTTTACGAAGCAATACGATCGATTCTATCCACACTTTTCCTGAATTAAAAAGCTTGGAAGATTTGGATTTATCTAGCAACACCTTAAGCGGAATTACTGCCTTAAAAAACGCGCCTTCTTTAAAGCAGCTTCGATTAGAGAGTACATCGCTTCAAGATGTAAGCATACTACCTGATTTTGAAAACCTGGAAATGTTGGATGTTTCTAATAATCCGCTGCGTGAGTTTTCTTCACTATCGCGATTTAAAAAACTGAATGATTTAAATATTGGTTCAACATTCAATTCAAGATTAGATTCGTTTCCTGTATTAGAAAATCTAAAATCATTGGATTTAAATAATAATGGAATCACAGCTTCTAACTCAGCAGAGTTGTTAGGTAAGTTCAAATCTTCCGCGCAATTAAATTCACTTAACTTGAATAATAACCAAATCGGTAATTTGTATGGTTGTATTAATGAAACTACAGGGCAAGCTCTGTTTCCTGCATTAGAAAAGTTATATGCCTATAATAACAGTATCTATACTTTGGCCGGCATTGGTGTGTTTACGCAATTGAAAGATTTACAAATTAATTCAAATAATATTAAGGAAATTGAACCTTTGTTTAAACTAAGTAAACTGCAAGTGCTCAATCTTTCCAATAACCCTTTGCAAAACATTGAGGGTATTGAGCAATTAAAGGAACTCAAAGATTTAAATCTACGCGCTTGTCATGTGCGTTCAGGATTAGATGGGCTGCAGCAAATAAAGAATTTGAGTGTATTGGATGTAAGTGAAATGGGATTAAATAGTTTGGAAGGTATAACAACTATTACATCACTCACTAAATTATATGCCGTTCAAAATAATATACGCAGCTTAAACGGAATTGAGAAATTGGTGAATTTGCAGGAGCTACATTTAACTACCAATAACATCTCGGATGTTAAGCCGCTTTACGCCTTGAAAAATTTGCGTGTGTTAAACATTGATTACATCAATCAAATAGAATTGGCTAAGCTTAAAAAAGCATTACCTGATTGTAAAATAAACGGAAATTAATTCACGCGTTCTTTCACCATCAGCATATAAACCGGAAAGTGATCACTATAACCGGCTGTATAGGCTCCGCCGCTATAGGTACGGAATGGATAACCTTTAAAATTTCCAAAATCGCTTTTTAAGTAAGCTTTATTAAATACAAAAGCTTTATAAAATTGAAAGGTTTTAAAGTCTGTTGGAAAGAACGCTTTGTTTACGATTGTTTGATCAAACAAATTCCATGAATCCTGCCATGCTAAACTGCCTATGCCTTGTTTGTGCAACGGTTCCATGGGATTAAAATAATTTCCGTCTTTAGCCTTTTTAAAATCTGCTACCGTATTCAAATGTTTCTTTACGCTTTCGTTATCGGGGTCATCGTTTAAATCTCCCATAATAACAATTTTTGTGGCGGGATTTGCTTTTTCAATGGAATCGGCAATATGTCTCGCAATCTTTGCTGCTGTGATTCTTCCCGGACGACTTGCTAATTCACCGCCTCTTCTGGATGGCCAGTGATTAATAATAAAAGCCATAGGCTCACCAAATAATAAACCGCTCACCACTAATTCGTCGCGTGTTTTGTAACCGGTGTCTTGTGCTAAGGGTACAGGATAAGTAACAACCTTGGTCACTTTAAAATGTTTGGGATTATACATAAAGCCGGGGTCAACACCGCGGGCATACGGACCATCGATTAAAACGCTTTGGTAATTGCGTGCTTTTAACTGAGGGTCTTTCGCTAAATCTTCCAAACAATTTTTATTTTCTACTTCACAAAATCCTATGCAGGATAAACCTTCAGGCGTAGCATCGATGGCCATTTCAGAAATCACTTTTGCTAAATGCTCAATTTTTTTCCAGTAGCGCGGACCGGTCCATGCGTTCACACCTTCAGGTGTAAATTCTTCATCGCTGCGTAAAGGATCGTTAAGCGTGTCGTATAAATTTTCTACATTCCAAAAGCCATAAGCTGCTACGTAGTAATTTTTCTTTTTGTCTAATGTTTGTGCAAAAGAAGTTATACCAAAAGCAACTAATGCAACTAAAAGTTTAAATTTCAAATTCATAGTTTGAATAAAAAGCGAGCGTCAAAAGTAAACAATAAAAATTGACAGCCACTAAAAACTAAAATCTAATTCCCTAATTCTTTTTAGTGTTTTAGAGATTTAACATTATCGCCCCTGTTTGTTAAAATAAAGCTAAATTTTGTTTACAATTCGGTAATATCAAGATTTTTAAAATTATCTATATTTGCCCGTCCCAAGGAGAAGTGATCACCCTTGACGAGAATAAAAGGTCCTCTTTTATTTTACCGAAACCACTTCACCAGTAAAATTTAAAACAAACAATTTCACACATAGAATGATTAAAAAACTCTTAACCGTTTGTATGTTATGTGCCAGCATCACGGTGTTTTCGCAAGCAGATAGTACTGCTACCGAAACCGCTGTTGATACAAGTGCGAATAACCAAACATTTAACATTCCTATATTTTCTACCTCCGGTGGAGATTTAGATGCGGATGTTGAACAGCAGGATGTTTCATCCTTATTAATGTCGAGTAGAGATGTGTTTACTCAATTCTCCAGTTTTCAGTTTAGTGCGGCGCGTTTCAGAATGCGTGGTTACATGGCAGAAAATCAAAACGTCATGATTAACGGTGTAAACGTCAATAATCTTGAAACAGGCTTTAGCTCCTGGAGTAGTTGGGGTGGTTTAAATGACGTAACCCGTTATGTAGAGAATCGCTTTGGTGTGGTGTCCAACCGTTACGGATTTTCTGGTCCCGGTGGATATACCAATATTGATTCTAAAGCTTCTTCATTTAAAAAGGGTACACGTGTTGGTTATGCAAGTGCGAATCGTATTTTCCAACACCGTGCTATGTTTACACATTCAACGGGCATGATGCAAAACGGATGGGCCATTACTTTATCCGGCTCCATGCGTCAGGGTGATGCTGAGCGCGGACCAAAAATTTATGCGCCGGGAACTTATTTCAGTGCTTTTGCTTATTATGCTTCTATTGACAAGCGTATTAATGATAAACACATGTTAAGCTTTACAGGTTTTGGCGCACCAATTGAACAAGGTCGTGCAAGTGCCGCTACTTTAGAAACCTTTGAAATTGCAGGGTCTAATTATTATAATAGTTTGTGGGGTTACCAAAACGGAAAGGTTCGTAATTCAAATATTTCGCGTACGCACCGTCCGATGTTAATGTTGTCACATATCTTTAACATGGGCCCGGGTAGTAAATTAACTACTTCCTTATTTTACACTTTCGGAAAAAATGGCTTAACCGGATTAAACTGGAACGACGCTCCGAATCCTCGTCCTGATTATTACCGTTACTTACCAAGTTATTATTATATGCAAGGCGATACTGCTAACGGCGATATTCTAAAATATAACTGGGAAAATAAAGTGGGCAGTACTCAACAAATCGATTGGGATCGTTTAATCCGCATGAATCAGGATAATTTATACACGCCACCTTCACAATTAGGTCAGGGCATTAATACCACAGAAACCCGCGCACGCTATATTCTTGAAAATAAAATTGAGGATTTAAAAAACTACGGATTTAATACGGTGTTTAATAAACGAATTAAAGATTTATTCGTGAGTATTGGTGCCAACGGAAATATTTATAAAAACAGAAAGTATAAAGTATTAGAGGATTTATTAGGCGCTTCGTTTTGGATGGATGTGGATCAATTCGCGGAGAACTTAGGTGTAGATGAAACATTTCAGCAAAATGATTTAGATAATCCTAACAAGAAAATACGTGAAGGCGAAAAATTTGGTTATGATTATACCATTAATGTGAATCGCGCTGAATTATGGGGACAAGCAGAATACACGATGAATAAAGTAGATGTGTATTTTGGATTAACCGTATCGAATAATACAATTTGGCGCGAAGGTCATGTGGCGAATGGAAAATTTCCTACAACAAGTAAGGGCGAAAGTAAGAAATCCAACTTCTTAAATTATGGTGTAAAAGGTGGAGCAACTTATAAAATTAGCGGAAGACATTTCGTAACAGCAAACGGAACGTATTTCACAAGAACACCTGAAGCGAATAGTATTTTTGTTTCGCAACGTGTGAGAAATGATTTGGTGAATGGAGTAACCAATGAAGAAGTGATTTCTGCCGATGTGAATTATTTGGCAAAATTCCCAACCTTCAAAATGCGTTTAACTTATTACTATACGCAAATTAATAATCAAACATGGGTAAGAACCTTTTGGCATGATACATATAACAATAATGTTAATTTAATAATGACAGGTGTAAACCAAACTCATCAAGGCGTTGAATTGGGATTAGAAAAATCATTCTTTACATCTCACATTATTCAAGCGGTATTTAACTACGGACAAAATCTTTATACCAATAGGCCTAAATTACAAGCTTGGCAAGATAATAATGCAACTGAAATTTATAAGGAAAGAACGGCATATTTAATCAATTACAGAGTAGGTGGTTCTCCGCAAATGGTAGCAGGGATTGGTTATAAATACAATGCCAAGAAATATTGGTTTGCCGGAGTTTACTTTAATTACTTTGATGAAATTTACATTGAACCAAATCCTGACAGAAGAACGGCAGAGGCAATTGATAAGTTTGTAGAAGGAGAATACGATGTTTACGCGCCAATTATTGAGCAAGAGAAATTACCAAGGTACTTCACGTTAAACGCGAATGCCGGAAAGTCTTTCCGCATTCAGAAAAAATACTTCTTAAATTTTAACTTAAGCGTTAATAACATCTTAAATAACCAAAGTAACATTACAAGTGGTTTCGAGCAATTACGTTGGGACTATTCTAACGTAAGCAAATTCGACAATAAATACTACTACATGCAAGGCATCACCTACATGTTTATTGTAAATTTCAGTTTTTAATATTAATTTTATGTAGCAATGAAAAAAATAATCGCATTATCAACCTTAGTTTTAGCAGGAACACTTGCTATTACATCTTGTAAAAAGAAATTTGATGAGCCGCCGGTAAAATCAATTCCTGAAAGCGCAAGAATTACGATTGGTCAGTTAAAGTCGAAATATACTTTGAATCCAAATCAAAATTACCGTTTTCAAAACGATAGTAATCTATACTGTGTAGTGACTTCCGATGAGGTTAGCGGAAATTTGTATAAAGAAGTTTATGTAAAAGACGCCACCGGAGCATTGCACTTGCGTTTAGTTTACAGTGGTGGATTGTATATCGGCGATAGTATCCGTATTAACTTAAAGGGATGTTATTTAAATGACGACAATAATTTGATTCAATTAGATTCAGTTAACACTGAGAAAAGTGTTGTAAAATTAGCGAGTGGTTTAAATCCACAACCGGAAGTAATGACGATCACTCAAATTACCTCTAATACTTCTGCTACTAATACAGCTCAATCAAAATTAGTTCGTATTGATAACGTAGAATTTACAAATGTTTCTTATCCTACATTTGCTGATGCAGTTGGTAAGGTAGACAAAAACCAAATCATTAAGTCATGCAGTTCGCCAACTTTAACTGTGCGTACAAGTGGTTATTCAAACTTTGCAGCAACACCAATTCCAACCGGTAACGGAAGCATCATTGCAATCGTTAGTCAGTATGGCACCACCATGCAATTAAGTATTCGTAAAATAGGTGAAGTAAATATGACCGGTGCTTTATGCGGTTCTACCTTAGCTCCGGGCACTTATTTAAGTAAAGATTTTGAAGATTTAAGCATCACCAGCGGTGGTTGGACACAACAAAACGTTATAGGCTCCATTAATTGGACAGCCTCTTCATTTGGCTCGCAAAATTTCGCGAAGTGTACAAATTTCTCAGGTTCTAACGTAGCATGTGAAACTTGGTTAATCTCGCCTCCTGTAAGTATTGCAACTTCAACCAATCCTAATTTATATTTCCAAAGCGCATGTAATTATGCGGGAGCTCAATTAGAAGTATGGGTTTCTACAAACTATACTTCAGGAGCGCCTTCAACAGCAACCTGGACTCAATTATCACCTACATTATCAGCAGGAAGCTGGGTGTTTACATCCTCAGGAACTGTATCCTTATCGGCCTACAAATCGGCTAACACCCGCATTGCTTTCAAATACGTTGGTTCTAATACGGATGGTAAGACTTGGGAAGTAGACGACGTATTAATCAAGGAAAATTAAGCTATCTGATTAAAAATCAGAGGTTCATTTCTTCTAAAAAAATCTTAAAAGCGGGTTACTTACCCGCTTTTTTGGTATTAATAAGTACATTTGCAAACCAATTTTTATTCGAATATGAAAACTATTAAATTTTTTATCGTGGCTTTGTTTTTAGGCTTAGCTGCAATCAATTTTACATCTTGCAAGGGTTCTGATGAGAAGGAACCAAATCCTTTAGCTGACAGCTTAAGCGGATTAAACAGCGAATTAAACGGAAAGCTTTCTGAAAAAGAAGCAGCCATTCAGCAATTCGTAACTACGTTTAACGAAATTCAAGACAACTTGAATGCAATTAAAGAAAAAGAAAAAATCGTTACAGGTTCTGCAAAAGCAGGTGATGTTAAAAGTAAAGAAGATCAAATTAAGGAAGACATCCAGGCTATTTATGATTTGATGGGTAAAAACAAAAACCGCATTAACTCATTAACCAAAAAATTAAAAGCCAGCAAAGTTCAGATTGAAGGTTTAGAAAAAATGTTAGAGACATTACAAGCTCAGTTAACTGCAAAGGATAATGAGATTACTGATTTAAAATCTCAGATCGAAGCTTTAAACATTGAGTTAAGCAACATCAACATGAACTACGAAGAAATTGAGCAGGAAGTGGAAGTGAAGACAGAAAAATTAAACACTGCTTATTATGCTTTCGGTACAAGTAAAGAATTAAAGGAAAAAGGTATCATTACTAAAGAAGGTGGATTTATCGGAATTGGTAAGTCATCAAAATTAAAAGATGATTTCAACCGTGATTACTTTACGAAATTAGATATTACACAAACAAGTTCAATTGTGATTGGCGCGAAGAAAGTGAAAATCTTAACTACTCACCCAAGCAACTCTTACAAGTTAATTGGCGAAAAAACAGTTGAGAAAATCGAAATCACCAATGCTGAAGAGTTTTGGGGAGCTTCAAAATATTTAGTGATTATTATTGAATAATAAATAATAAGATTGACTTTAAAACGGAGGCCTCAAGCCTCCGTTTTTATTTTGTATTAGCATATTTTAACAGGCTTTTAATAATCGCTTCATAAATTTGATTTACATCAAGAAGCTCAATCCGAAAATTCTTTTACCTTTAGTATAAGGTTAAATCAACCCCCTTGCATGACAAACGACGAAAAGATTAATTTAATCGGACAGAAAATTTTATTGCTGTCTAAAAATCTCGACAATTACAAACAAGAACTTGAATTTTTACAGCAGCAGTTAAATGAACTGAAAGGTGTAAAATCTACCCAAGCATACACTAAAGCAGAGGAGCAAATAACTCCGCCAAAAATTGAAACAATTACGCCTCCACCGGTTGTAGAAACAATTAAGGAAGAGAAAGTAGCCGTTAAAGAAGAAGTTTCGGCCTATGCCTACGAGGGTGAAACTAAAAAATCTTTTACTGCCGGATTAAATTTTGAAGAGAAAATCGGCGCACGTTGGTTTAGCATCATTGGTATTATCACTTTGGTGCTGGGTGTTGCCATTGGTGTTAAATACGCTATTGATAAGGATTTAATTAATGAAACAACCCGATTAGTATTAGGTTATCTGGCGGGGACATTAATTCTTGGACTGGCATTAGTTTATAAAAGGAAATACGAAGTGTTTAGTGCTGTTCTCCTGAGTGGCGCAATGGCCATCATGTATTTTACAACTTACATCGGCTATTCACATTATCATTTCTATAATGCCCCCGTTGCTTTTGTCATCATGGCTTTATTTACCGCCTTTACGGTTTTTGCAGCGCATGTTTATAATTATGAAATCATCGCCTTAATTGGATTAATCGGCGGTTATATACTCCCTCCATTATTAAGTACAGGTAGCGGCGAAATACAATACATGTTTGGATTTATGCTTATTCTAAACCTGGGGGTATTAGTCTTGGCGTTTAAGAAGTACTGGAAGTTTGTGAACCATGTAGCTTATGCATTAACGTGGCTGATATTTTCCGGCTGGATGCTTTCTTCTTATGAAGCAGATCGCTTTTTCGGACGAACACTGTTTTTCTCCACGGCATTTTATTTAGTGTTTTATTTATCCTTTATTTCTTATAAAGTTTTCCGAAACAAAAACTTCAGTGTGTGGGATGTGGTGCTGGTGTTAAGCAACAGCTTGATTTATTTTGGTATTGGCTATAATGCCATGGACGATAAATATTATGAGCAATTCCAGGGATTATTCTGCGTATTTAATGCCTTAATTCATTTAGGATTTGCGGTATTATGTAAAAAGAAGGAATTGAATGATAAAACCATTTATCATTTCATTTTAGCGATGGTGATTAGTTTCATTACAATGGCTATCCCAGTACAGCTCGAGGGGAATTATGTCACCATCATTTGGGTTATGGAAATGATTGTGTTAATGTGGATGACACAAAGAACAGGTGTGAACACATACCGCTATTTATCGTATGGAATTTCCTTATTAGCCTTTTTTAGTTTAATACACGATTGGAGCAATTACTCTTACTTTAGTAATAACACCGATACAACATTAGCGCTTCAACCGATACTTAACCGTTATTTTTTAACGAGTATCCTCGGTACAGTAGGCTTTGCTTTCCTATGGAAAATGAATAAAATGAATTTGGAGACAGTACTCTCCCGCATCGCAAACATTTTTTTAATTGTAATAGGATTGCTGGTTTGTTATATGACTTTCTCAAACGAAATTTCACTTTACTTCGATATACAATATAAATTAACGGAGTACACGCATGTGGGTGAATACGGTGAATGGACAGACTACGATAGCTCCTGGAAGTCTTACAATGGATTATGGTTGATGAATTATAGTATTGTGTTTTTCGCTGTGCTTGGCTGGTTTGCTATTAAGAAATTTAACAGCACTGTATTCGCTTATATTTCCTGGTCACTTAATATTTTGATGGCACTTATCGCCGTCACTGCCGGGTTTTTAATTGTTTCCGATTTAAAAACGGAAGCAGTTTACAATTATGCGTATTCTCATATCAGTACATGGAATTATAATATACGTTATGCTTTTTTACCTTTTGTATTTATAATGATTGGGATGATTTATTTTTTCAGAAACTCGGAAGTGCTGAAGAAAGTAAAACCGGTAAATTACTGGTTGTTTCATATTTTAATTTTAATTGTATTAAGTAATGAATTGTCGCATATTACCACCATGCTACATTTAAATGATTACGAGCATTATCAAAAAATTGCATCACGAATGGGTTATACAGTGTTATGGGGACTTTATTCCATGGCCTTAATCGCATATGGAATTTTACGCAAGCAAAAGATGCTGCGTATCATTGCCATCAGTTTATTCGGATTGACTATTTTAAAATTAGCCGGTGATGCCATGAGTATGACCATGGGTTATCGCTTGATTGTTTTCATCACCATTGGCGTAATTTTATTATTAGTTTCGTTTATGTATCAAAAATTCAAACCATTGTTGTTTGAAGATGCTCATTCAGTTAGTAAAGAAGAAGACAACACCTTATGAAGAAAGTAATAGTATTAATTTCAGTTCTGTTTGCGTTTCGGATTTCTGCGCAATTAAATACCTATGATTACTACCGGGAAATAAAACCGGTTAGCGAAAATGGTTTTTATAAATTAAAAATTGGTTCCGGTGTTATCGATCGTCCGGGACATTACCGTGTTTTTGAAATCGGAAAGGATACTTTGGAAGTTCCGCATATTATTGAAGAGTATGATAACAGTACCTACGATAAAAGTTATTTCAGGTATTTGAATATTGTAGACAAGAGTTATATAGCCAATAAATCATCTTACGCCACCTTGGTGGTAGATTCAGGATTAACTTATTCATCCGTTTATTTAAATTTTTCGGCTCCGGAATTTTTTAAGAATGTGACTTTAGAGGGAAGTGATGATAACAAGAACTGGAAAACCATCATTGAGAACGAAAAAGTGTTTCATTATTTCCGTCCGCCATTTGATCATTACTACCGTAACAAAATTTCGTTTAGTCCTGTTACGTTCAAATATATCCGTGTGATAACGGAGGATAACGATTCACCAAAATTGGATATTTCCTCGGCATACATTCCGTTAACCGAAGAAGTGAGTAATGGTGACGGAGAATTATTACCAACCGGGTTAATAAGAACGGAAGACAAAGCAAAAAAGCAAACGGTTATTGAATGTTCGTTCAGGAGAATGTATTTTATAGGTTGTTTGCAAATAAAAGTAGAGAATGAAATGCCTTATCGTCGTGAAGTGGAAGTAGAGTTTCTTACTCAAAATACCGGAAACGATAAATGGGTAGTGTTTGGCAGAAGTGTGATTTCTTCAAATTCTTCCAACAAAATTTATTTCAAGAATTATTCTTCACGGGATGAAAATTTCAAGACAATTAAAATGCGCATCATTATTCATAATCTGGATGATCGTCCGCTCGGCAATATTGCCATAGATGCATTTACTCATGAAGAAATTTTAAAATGTAAATTGGAGAAAGATAAAAAGTATGTGTTAGCATATGGTAAAAACAATGACGCTTTACCTCAGTATGATTTACAATATTTCAAAAATGCCATTCCATTAAATCTTAAGTATGTGGAGACAGATGCGGAGAAAAAAATTTCGCATGCAACACCGGAAGTTCAGAAGCCATTATTTGGCAACAAACTATGGATTTGGATTGCGCTTACGGCAGGTGTTTTGCTCATAGGGATTTTCACCCTCAAATTATTAAAGCAAGAAGACAAACAAGCGTAAATAAAAAAACCACCGAGCGGTGGTTTTTATTTAGTTTCTTTTAAAACTCATCTTCATTAAAGAAGAAGTCGTCTTTGGTAGGATAGTCGGGCCAGATTTCTTCAATGGTTTCGTAAGCTTCACCTTCGTCTTCCATCTCCTGTAAGTTTTCAATAACTTCCATTGGCGCACCCGAACGCATGGCAAAATCAATCAACTCGTCTTTTGTCGCCGGCCATGGTGCATCTTCTAACCACGATGCTAATTCTAAGGTCCAATACATAGGTAAAGTGTTTTAAGTTTATTCTACTCTTTAATTTGCTGCAAAGAAAAAAATTTTATTTGATTTTACGCTAAAAAAACAGCAAAAGTTTCATTCCTTTTTAAAACTTTATAATGTATTGAAAAACAGATTGTTAAATTTCAAATTCTTTATCAATAAAGGTCTCATTTTCACCTGCCAGCATCATTTTATACTTCCCTTTCTTAAAACCCTTAATATTTAACCTCACCGCATATTCCTGTGAACCCGCATTCACCCATTGTCCTTTTATCTCACCCACTTTATTACCCAGCGAATCTGTCACATAAAACCAGGCATAACATGTTTTGTCAACCTGATAATCCACATTCGCCTTTAATTGTATCGGATATTCATGAATGTTTCCGTATTCATTAATCACTGCTTTTTTTCTAAGGGTATACCACGGAATAGGTTCATCTTTTATCGTAGCAACGAATTTTCTTAAATCTTCAGTAATAGAATCGTTTACGCCTGTTATGTTTGCAGTAGGCCGGTTGTTACTCACCGCCCACACAGCATATTGCTCTGTGTTATCATCCGTTTTAGAGGCGTTTAAGTATTTTGCTAAGAGTAAAAGTTTAGTGTCGGCCAGTTTTCCTGTCTCGTATTTTAATCCTTTAATCGGACCCGAATTTGTGTATTCACAACAATAGCCTTTAATCTCAAACGATTTTGTTTCATTTCTTCCCATAGCCAAAATTTGCTCATGCGCTACCAAAACATCCTGATAATTTTCTTTCACGGCATTCATTCGCCAGCCTGCGGGAACAATCACTTTTACAGAATCATTGAGGTTGTTTTTTATTTTATAATCCAAAATCAATCCGCCTTTACAGGTAACATCGGCTCTTATTAAACTTTTTCGGAGGGCATCATCAATACTAATTGTTGTTACAGCCATGCAGTTTATACTTAATGCCGGTAAAAGTGTGCTGAGTTGTTTGATTGTTTGTTTCATAATTCCCTCCTTGTTTTTTAATATAATGTTCATTAAGTGTATTTGGTTACACCTTATTTATAAAACTTATTTTTTACCTTGCTCTTGTAAATTTTAGTGCATGGAACGTTTTACAGGGATATTAGGAATCATTGTGATTTTAGGAATCGCTTTTTTGTTATCCAATAATAAAAAATCAATTAACTATCGTTTGGTATTAAGTGGCATTGGTTTGCAACTGGTAATTGCCTTATTGGTTTTAAAGGTTCCTTTTATCACCAACTTTTTCGCCATGCTTGGAAGAGGCATGGGTAAAATAGAACAATTTGCTACGCAAGGTGCTTCTTTTGTTTACGGCGGAATAATGATTGATACGCATGATGGTGCTTCAAAATCTTTTGGTGCGCCGCATACTTTTGTATTTGCATTCAGTGTTACGGCCACCATTATTTTCGTGTGTGTATTGGTTGCTATTTTGTATCACATCGGATTCATGCAAAAAGTAATTTCTGTGATTGCGAAAGTGATGAATTTTGTGATGCGTGTGAGCGGAGCAGAAGCGTTAAGTAATGTGGCGAGCGCATTTGTAGGACAAGTAGAAGCGCAGGTAATGATTCGTCCGTATTTACCTACCATGACGAAGAGTGAACTCATGGCATCCATGGCCGGAAGTATGGCGTGCATCGCGGGAGGAATTTTAATTGTATACGTAAACATGGGCGCGAAGGCAGAATATCTGTTAACCGCTAGCTTAATGGCTGCACCCGCTGCTTTAGTGATTTCAAAAATTATGTATCCTGAAACGGAAGAATCTCAAACCAAAGGCGAAGTAAAATTAGAAGTGAAGAGTCCGTATACCAATGTGATTGATGCAATTTCTCACGGTGCGGCTGACGGAATGAAAATTGCGATTAATGTTATCGCGATGTTAATTGGTTTTATTGCGCTTATTGCATTTATTAACTGGGGGCTCGGAAAAATATACCCTCAGCTATCGCTTGATTTTATTTTCGGAAAATTGTTTTATCCTTTGGCTTGGGTAATGGGTGTGCCCGGCGCAGATGTGGAAACCGTTGCCACCTTGATGGGACAAAAACTTACGATTAATGAGTTTGTGGCTTTTGATACATTAACACATCGTTTAGCAGCACCATTAAGTGAAAAGGGAACCATGATTGCAAGTTTTGCTATTTGCGGTTTCGCTAATTTTTCTTCCGTAGGTATGCAAATTGGCGGTATCGGCGCCTTGGTTCCTGAGAGAAGAAATGATTTAGCGAAATTGGGTATTCGTGCCCTTATCGCCGGTACCTTGGCATCCTATCTTTCTGCATGTATTGCCGGAATGTTGGTGTAAAACCGTATTTATTGAAGATTCAACCCTAAATCCCTTCATTCTATATCCTAAATCCTGCAATAATTCCCTATCTTTGCACCGCAAAATTCATAATTCTGCATTCATAATTTATAATTGGTAAGATGATTTCGGTTAACGGCGCAACAGTAGCATTTGGTGGTTTCACTCTGTTCGATAATATTTCCTTTTTAATTAATCCTAAGGACCGTATTGGTTTGGCAGGAAGAAATGGCGCAGGTAAATCTACCATGCTTAAATTATTGGCAGGACAACAAAACCCTACCAAAGGTGAAATTGCTATTCCGCGTGAATGCAAAATCGGTTATTTACCGCAGGATATGACCCATCAACACGGACGTACTGTATTTGCCGAAACTGAAACAGCCTACCAGGAGGTTCAAATGATGCAAAAACGTTTGGACGAAATTAACCACCAATTGGAAACACGTACCGATTACGAAAGTGATGAGTACATGAAATTGATTGAGGACTTAACCGACATCAATCACCGATTGGATATTGTTGGCGCCGGAAATGTGGAAGAGGAGATTGAGAAAATTTTAAAAGGTTTGGGATTTGACCGTAAAGATTTGCAACGCCAGACCTCAGAGTTTAGCGGCGGTTGGCGCATGCGTATTGAATTAGCAAAATTATTATTACAAAAGCCGGATGTTTTGTTGTTAGATGAGCCTACCAATCACTTGGATATTGAAGCGATTCAATGGTTGGAAGAATTCATGGAGACTTTCCCCGGTGCAGTTGTATTAATTAGTCACGATAAAACATTTTTAGATAACGTTACCAATCGTACCATTGAAATTGTAAACCAAAAAATTTACGATTATAAAACCAATTACTCTCGTTATTTGGTGTTGCGTAAAGAACGTAAAGAACAACAAGAAAACGCCGCTAAGAATCAGCAAAAAATCATTGATCAAACCGAAGTGTTGATTGATAAATACCGTGCAAAAGCCAATAAAGCTTCCTTTGCTCAATCGTTAATCAAAAAACTCGATCGCATGGAGCGCGTTGAGGTGGATGAAGATGATACAGCAGCTATGTACTTCCGTTTTCCTCCTCCGGCGCACAGTGGTAAAATCGTGATAACAGCTGAGCATGCAGGTAAAGAGTATGGTGAAAAAAGAATTTTCTCCGATGCTAATTTTATCATCACCAAAGGTGAACGTATTGGTTTTGTTGGAAGAAATGGTGAAGGAAAATCGACCATGATGAAAATGATTGCGAAGAAAGTACAACACGAAGGAACCGTGCAGTTAGGGCATAGCGTGATGATGGGCTATTTCGAGCAAGATCAGGAAGAGAAGTTGGATGGAGATAAAACAGTTTTTCAAACCATCGACGATTTAGCGGTGGGCGATATCCGTAAACGCGTTAGAAATTTATTAGGTGCTTTTTTATTTAGCGGCGAAGACATTGACAAAAAAGTGAAGGTGTTGAGTGGGGGAGAGCGCGGACGATTAGCCTTGTGTAAATTATTATTAGAGCCTTACAATTTGTTATTGTTAGATGAGCCAACCAATCACTTGGATATTCGTTCGAAGGAAATTTTGAAGCAAGCCTTATTGGATTACGAAGGAACCATTGTTATGGTAAGTCACGATCGTGATTTCATGAAAGGAATGTGTACACGTTTATTTGAATTCAGAGATGGCCACGTTAAAGAACATTTGGGAGGTATCGAAGAGTTTATGGAGTTACGAAAGGTGGAGCGTTTGAATGAATTGGATTTAGATAAAAAAGTTGCTGCCGTAAAGAAGGAAGCCGTAGTTGAAAAAAAACAAGTGGTTGATTCTAATGAGCAGGAACAAAAACAAATTCGCAATCAAATAAAAAAAGTAGAAAGTGAAATTGAAAGACTGGAAGCAGAAATAAAAAAATGCGATGATAAACTTTCTAATACTGAAACCTATAATCAGTTAGTTAACGATAAAACCTTTTTTGACAATTATAACAAATTGAAAACTTCTCTCGAGGCTGAAATGCAGAAATGGGAAGACTTATCTGCGAAATTAGGTTAAACCCCCTCGCCCGTAGCAGGGGGAGGAATCGTTTCTAAAAAAGTTTAATACCGCCACGACTTAATTCTCCCCTGCTAAGGGGAGATGTCCGAAGGACAGAGGGGTTACTTTCTCCAAACCATCACAAAATCATTCATCACATAACCGTTGCCGATGTCAAAATCGGCAACTTGTTCAATCTTAAATCCGTTTTTAAAATAAAAATTGATGGATTTAAAATTCTGACGGTTCACTGTTAAACGGAGTTCTTCGGGTTTGAGTAGCTTTAGTAATTCAATAAATGCCGCCGTGCCAGTTCCTTTTCCTGCTAACTCTTGCAGTAAGTAATATTTATGAATGAAGTAACTGTGTGTGGCATTTTCCATTTTACTCACCGAAATAAAACCAATGCAGCGTTCGTCTTCATGAATTAAATAAAACACATGTCCCTTTTGTGTCATTTGTTCAGTTAAACTCTCATAGCTGTACATCATCTCCAGCATGTAGTTGATTTGGTCGGTACCAATAATGCTCGTGTAATGTTGATGCCAGATGGTATGGGCGAGTTTGGCAATAGCAGGAATGTCTTCTGTTTTCGCAACTGATAATTGTACACTGTGGTTTGACATGGTATTAGTATATTTGCAACGTGTCAGCTAAAATAAACAATAAGGTTAATATAGAAAACCGTCGCGCCAAGTTCGACTATCAGTTTTTAGAAAAGTTGGTGGCAGGTTTAGTATTAACCGGCACTGAGATTAAATCTATTCGCGAAGGTAAAGCAGCTCTGGTTGACAGTTATTGTTATTTCAGAAACAATGAGCTTTTTATCCGGAACATGCATATTGCCGAATATTCAGAGGGCACTCACTATAACCATGAACCTAATCGTGAAAGAAAGTTGTTGTTGAGTAAGCCTGAGCTGAATAAAATGCAAAAAAAATTAAAAGATCAGGGATTAACCATCGTTCCCATTCGATTATTTATTTCAGATAGTGGTTATGCAAAACTGGAAATAGCCCTTGCAAAAGGGAAAAAGGAATTTGATAAACGTGAAAGCATTAAAGAGAGAGATGTGAAGCGCGAAATTATGCGAAAGGTTCGTTAATTAAATAGTGCCGCTGCGTTTACGTAAAAACCATTCGAGGCTCAATAATCCGATAATCAAAAAGAACATCCATTTCAAATCAATTAAATCACTCAATTGTTTTTGTGAGTAGGTTATGGGTTTTATGGTTTCGTTATTTAGTAATTCCTGCTTTAATTTTTCAGTTTCATTTTTGTGAAATAATTTGCCTCCGGTACTCATCGCTAATTGATGAAGCAATTGATGATTGGCAACCGTAATTGTTTTTTCTGCAACAATGGCTTTAACGGTAATGCTACCACTTTGTGTGAATACCTGATTGTTGACTTTCACCGTGGCTTTGTATTTATATTCTCCTGTCGGAAATAATCCGCTGTTTAAATAGTAAGCGTTAGATGTTTTACTCATGGTGTAAGTAAATTGTTTGCCGGCACTGTCGGTGATAATCACATTCACTTCAGGTTCTGTTACGAGTTGGTAACTTTGATTGTATACTTCCGCGTTAAATTCTATGTTTTCATTTTCCGAAATTATTTTTTTCGTGATTAACCTGAAGAAACTTTTATCGGCTTTTACAGCGAGGTATTGAACGGTTTTCGAAATAAGTTCATTAAATAAATTATGATTTTTGTGTTCAGCAAAATCACGAAGTTTCCATCGCCATAAACCATCAAAAGCCATGATGCCTGTTTTTCTTCCGCTATTATCGTTAAAAAGTATCAATGGATTTTCCGTTTCCACAACGCCAATTTTTTGGTACAAAAGACTATTGGTGCCCGGTGAAGTAATATAATTTCCAAATGGTGTGTTTACGGCAGGGAAGTCTTTAATGAAATTTTTTAGTTCATCGCTTAAATTAAACAAGGTGAAATTTTTATTGAGCAAAGCTTCCGTTTCGTTTTGTTTATTATATGAACTATTGATTTTTAGTCCGGGTAAATTTTCATTAATGGCCGCCTGAATAATTAAGTAAGGTTGGTTGTTGGTGTTTAATTCATTCATTAATGAGCGATTGTTCGTAGAAATGTTGTGGAGAATGACAAGGCTATATGGCTTCAATGGTTTATTAAAATCAAAAGCGGATGAGGTTTCTACCTCATAGGTTTGTGCGCTTTCCAAACTTTCTTTTATGGCAGCGACATCGGGATGTGGGGCAGAAGAGAGGATGAGGATTTTTTCGCGGGTATCAATTACGTCTACCACAAAATCCATCGTGTTATTACTTTTGTTATTCTCCTCAGGTAAAGAATTTACTACCACTTTGTATTTCTGAACACCCGGTTTCTCCGCTTCTAAAACAAAAGAAAGTGTTTGGATAAAATTATCACTGTTAATTTTAAGAGGAAGTTCGGCTTTTTTCGCTCCATCTTTAAATATACTAACGGTTGATGTCTTGCCGTTTAGTTTAAAAGCTTGAGTAATTACTTCAACCGGAAATTTATTACCTAGATAAACCACTTGATTGTGATTGATTTTTTTAATGGTTAAATCTTTTGTGAGTGTGGTGTCGCCTAAGGCAACTGTGTATACCGGGAATTTAAATCTGTTCGCTAAATCAAAATTGCCTGAGCCCCGGTTGATGATACCATCGCTGGTAATAATTAAAGCGCCAATGTTTTGATTCGCGTAATTATTATCAATTTCGGATAAGAGTTGTGATAAGTCAGTTTCCTTGTCGTTGTAATCAGGTAGTTCTCCGGTAGTCACTTTATTTCCGAAGAGAAGCGATTTAACGGCGTATTTCTCGCCAACTTCTGATTTTACTTTTTCTAGAAGAGTTGTAAATTCTTTTTTAATGAATTGAGAGTCGGCAGTTGCAATAATGGAAGCGGAGTTGTCGTGCGCAAACAAAATCAGAGGCTTCTCTGTTTCGTTAATTGTTCGCTTCAAAAAAAGATTCAGCAACAGCAAAGTGATTATAAGTACAGAAACGAATCGTAATGCGGTTAGAAAGTATAATACTGGTTTTGTAAATGTGTCACGTTTCTTCTCGCGGTTATACAGAAGCCATGCATACAATAATCCCGCAAGGGGACAAAGCAATAAAAAATACCAGGCATGTTCTGAAATAAGATCCATATAAAAAAAATGTCTGCCCGCAGGCAGACATTAAAGTTAAATAATAAAAGTAAAATATTAAGTAAGCATTCCACCACAAACATTGATGCACTGTCCTGTAATGTAGCCGCTCATATCACTGGCTAAAAACAAAGTAAGGTTAGCCACATCATCGGCAGAACCTCCGCGTTTAAGAGGGATACTATCACGCCATTGTTGTACTACTTTCTCATCCAGCGCACCGGTCATTTCAGTTTCAATAAATCCGGGTGCAATCGCGTTGCAACGAATGTTACGAGAACCCAATTCAAGCGCAACAGACTTTGTGAAGCCGATGATACCTGCTTTTGAAGCAGCGTAGTTAGCTTGTCCTGCGTTTCCTTTTACACCCACCACCGAACTCATATTTATGATAGAGCCGCTACGCGCTTTAAGCATCGGGCGTTGAACAGCTTTTGTTAAATTAAATACAGATTTAAGATTAGCGTTGATTACTTCATCCCATTGTTGTTCGCTCATACGCATTAACAAAGTGTCGCGGGTGATTCCGGCGTTGTTAACTAAAACATCGACAGTTCCAAATTCAGCAACCACATCATTTACTAATTGATCGGCCGCTTTAAAATCACCGGCATCGCTTTTGTAACCTTTCGCTTTAATGCCATATGCGGTTAATTCTTTTTCAAGAGCCAGAGCTTTTTCTTCTGAACTCACATAAGTAAAGGCAACATTAGCGCCTTGTTGGGCAAAAGCAAGAGCGATGCCTTTACCGATTCCTCGCGTAGCACCTGTAATAAGAGCTACTTTATTTTGAAGTAATTTCATAGTTGGTTTGAATGATGAGTTCAAAGATAAAAGATTATATCCAAGCGATACGTTATTATAGTTTTTACTAATAACCAACTATCTTCAATTATCAGCAATATTTGATGAAAAGGTCTTATGAAATTAGATGTAAATTTTTAGCTCAATAAATTAACGAATATTTAAATGTAAGAAAATCAGTATTTTACGTTTTTTTATCCCTCATTTTAACAAAAATTTAATTTTGGCACGTTTCTTGTTAAAATCTGACAAAATAGAATTCATTAATAATTAACCAAACAGGAAATGAAGAAAAAATCAATTGTTAAAAAGTTAGCCTTTCTGTTAGTTGCTCTGGTTTTAAGCGCAACTAATGCGAATGCACAGTTCGAGCATCCTAACGTTGCCCCAAATTACATTTTCTCTGCTGACTCAATCAAAGGGTTTGATGAGAATGCTGCCAGTGCAGCTATTTTGGCGGATGATTATGTGGGTGATGAGTACAAGGTAATGATGTATTACATGAAGCGTGACTTCGTGAAAGCGAAATACAATTTAAAAACAGTGGAACCTATTGCTCCTTCTACTGCAAAAGGTGGTAGCCCGAATTCAATTGCAGTTGCTAATTGTGTGAATGAAGATTTTGAAGAGGCAGGTTTGGTTTCAGCTGTTCCGGGTACAATTAATGTTACATTACCTACCGCAATTAATGGTTGGACAGTTAACTCGGGTTCTAACACGGGTGCCAATGCGTCTTGTGTATATAAGACTATGACCGGCAACCCGAATGCTGTTTGGGTGATGTCTGGAGGTTCAACTGGTTTGATTGACCCTGTTATTGGCGCATCCTATCCTATTTATTCAGTTTACGGTAATACCACCACTTCTTATCCTGCGGCAACAACTTTGAATGGTTTTCAATGTTTTGGAGATTGGTTTATTAAGATGAATAATAACACGGGTGGTTATACGGCGCATCGTTTAAAAAAGAACATCAATGTAACACCAAATAATGCATTATTCCAGTTTGCTTTTATAGCAGTATTACAAAGTTCTCACTGTTGTTGTACCAGTGGCGGTTTTTCAATTAAAGTGCAATTAGGATGTGCGCCCGCAACAACAACACTTTTAGGTTGTCCTCAGTTTACTGCTACAGCACCTCAAACCGCCGGTTGTCCAGGTGGAGCAATGGCTTGTAGTTCTCCTTCTGTAGGAAACACGGTTACTTATTTACCAGCCGCTACCGCGGGTGTTTCTTACAATCGTTGGAAGCAAAATACTTTAGATTTAACCTCTTATATTGGACAGTGCGTTACCATTGAAGTTGAAGCTTTTGACTGTAATGCAGGTGGACATTATGGTTACATTTATTTTGATGCTCAATGCTCTCCAATGGCAATTATCGGTAACGGTACCTCATTCCCTGCCGGTACACCAAACATTACATTACCAACTTGCGGTACGGGTAACACGGCTACGATTACAGCTCCTCCTGGTGTTGGTCCTTATCTTTGGGCCGGTCCGGATCCATTGGTAAATGGTTCAACTGCACAAACAGTAACAACATCTGTAACCGGAATGTACACCTTAACAATGAATCCTCCAGGTGCTTGTTTACCAATTGTTCGAACAGTGAGTGTAGTAATTTCACCTGCTCCAAACTTAGCGGTGTCTTCACAGACTCAAGTTTCGTGTACAAGTACGGTTAATGGCTTATCATTAATAATGGGAAGCGGATCACCCAACACATCAGCAACTCCAAATTATACGGTGAGTTTTGCGCCTGCAATGCCAACAGCCACTGTAGGTCAGTCGGCAACAACAGGAACTTATACGGGATTTCCTGCAGGCACAACAACTGTTACTATAACAGACATGGCTGGTTGTATTGCAACGCAAACAGTAAATTTCCAGGCAGCCCCTCCGATAGGATCATTCTCAATTAGCGCACCAAGTGGTACGATAATAGGTTGTAATCCACCGAGTATTTCTTTAAATGCGATTAATACGGGTACTTTAACCAATATGACGTATACTTGGGTAAGTACAACAACCGGTACAGCGACGGGCTCCACATGGACCGGCGGTGCACCAAGTGGTACAAACGTATTAACAGTGATTGGAGCCGATTTAGGCGCAGGTTCTTGTCCGACTACACAAACAATTGCGATTGTACAAAATACAGCAGTACCTACCGTTTCTGTAAACCCAATAACAGGCAACTTAACTTGTAATGGAGCACCTGCAACGTTTACGGCAACCTCTTCTACAACAGTAAATATCGTAGGTCAGTGGTTTGCACCTCCGGGAGTTCCTGTTGGAGGCCTATCAAGTACACCTTTGGTTGGAGCCTTTAATGCGCCGGGCACATATACGGTTGTATTTACTAACGTAGCAAACGGTTGCTCAAATTCTCAAACCGTATCAGTAACATCCAACTCAACAATTCCAACCATGTCGGTAACAGCTAACTTAGGTTATACTATTACATGCTCGGTTCCTTGTGTGAGTTTAGCAATTGCTTCAAGCTCTACAATAGCACCAATTTCTTATTCTTGGACAAATGTTACTACCAGTGTAACAACCACTCCTGTGAATGGTGGCTATTCAGTGTGTGTTCCCGGTACTTATGTTGCAGGATTTAAGGATGGTTTAGGCTGTACAGTTACACAAACCGTAAACGTTATGATAGATACGGCACGTATCTTCCCAACTGCTATTACTAATTTGCCAAGTAACAGTTACACCTTAACTTGTACAAACAATACATTGCTCGCAACGGCTATATCAAACCCTCAACTGGCAGCTAATAACTATAGCTGGACTGTTCCGCCAAACTTAACAACATTCACTAACCAGGTGGTTGTTAACTTATCGAACATTACTTCAAGTACTTCACCTACCAATTACACAGTATTAGCAACTAATCCTGCGAATGGTTGTGTGGGTCGACAAAGGGTACAGTTCTATAAGGATATATTTGTGCCACGCTATAACGCGGTGTTTACACCGAGTGCGATAACTTGTGCCAACTCTTGTGTTCAGCTATCACCTCAGTTAGCAACCGGAACGTCTACTATCCCAATTACATTTACATTTACTTCACCGGCTCCTACGTTTACAAATAACATTCCGGGTTCTACCTTCTGTGCACCTGGTACTTATACTATGGATTACACCAATAGCTTAAACGGATGTTCTTCAGTAACAACATGTGTGGTTCCGTTGAACGTAACATTCCCTTCAACTGTAGCTTTAGCGCCTGTACAAATACCTTGCGGACAAACCACAACGATTGTAACGGCCGGCACCACTACTACATCTAATACGTATACATATTCATGGACTCCTCCTGAAAATGCAGGTATGGGATCACCAAACGGTTACAGTACAACTGTAAACGCTCCGGGTGTATATGAAGTTGTTATTACAAATACAGTAAACGGGTGTTCTACGACTAACTCTATACTTGTTACTTCAGGTTCATTGGATGTAAGTATGACACCAAACCCTGCTTCAGGTTATGCTCCGTTAAATGTTGGTTTCTCTAATACAACTCCATTTACAAGTAGTTCAGGAACTATGACTACTACCTGGAACTACGGTAACGGTATTACAGTAAGCACAACAAGTTTAGCAAACACTTACACAGGTTCTGCAACTCCTTATCCTGGTGGTTCAAATCAATACCAAACCGCAGGAACTTACACAGTGTTGTTGGTAATGGCACAAAATGTTGGGACTGTATCTTGTGTTGGTACTGCAACAGCTCTTGTAGTAGTTGATTTACCATCAGAATTAACTGTACCAAACGTGTTTACTCCGAACGGTGACGGTGTTAATGATAGCTTCACATTATTAACAACCAATTTATCTGAGATTACTTTTACGGTATTCGATCGTTGGGGTGTTAAAATGTATGATGTAAAATCTGAAAGCGGAAACGTATCATGGGATGGTAAAAACTTCGGCGGTAAAGAAGTTCCTGTAGGTACTTACTTCTACATCCTGAAGGCGAAAGGCGCCGATGGTAAGGATTACGAAGATAAAGGATCTATTAGCGTATACCGTTAAACATAACACTCTTAAATAATAAAAGCCCTTCTCATTCGAGAGGGGCTTTTTGTTTTAAACAAAATCATGTATTGTGTTAAAAATTTAATTCCGCCTTCCAATAACCTTGTCGTAACTTAGCTATCCTTATTATGGCAAAAGCAGGCGACAAAGAAACCCCCCTCATGAAACAATATAACAGCATCAAGGTGAAATACCCGGATGCCATATTGTTATTTAGAGTGGGCGATTTTTATGAAACATTTGGAGATGATGCCGTTAAAACCGCAAAGGTTTTAGGTATAGTATTAACAAAGCGGGCAAACGGTTCGGCATCGCATATTGAGTTGGCCGGATTTCCGCATCACTCCCTCGATTCTTATTTGCCCAAGTTAGTAAGAGCAGGTTATCGCGTAGCTATTTGTGATCAACTCGAAGATCCAAAAATGACGAAAACCATTGTGAAGCGTGGCATCACCGAATTAGTTACGCCCGGTGTGAGCTTCAATGATAAAGTTTTAGATCATCAAAAAAATAATTTCTTAGCCAGTATACATTTAGACAAAGACAAAGCCGGGGTTTCATTCTTGGATATCAGTACCGGTGAATTTTTAGTCGGACAAGGCAGCACGACCTATGTAGAAAGATTGATTCAGAACTTTAAGCCTAATGAGATTTTATTTGAGAAAAATAAGAGAAACGATTTACAAGAATTAATCGGCGACCGCTTTTATATTTTCGGATTAGATGATTGGGCTTTTACATACGATTACGGTTATGAAAGTTTAATTAAGCAGTTTGAAACAACATCTTTAAAAGGATTTGGAATTGAAGATTACAGTCTGGCAATTGTGAGTTGTGGAGCTTTACTTCATTACTTAAACGAAACCAAACACGACAAATTAAAGCACATTACTAAAGTTAGTCGTCTTGATGAGGAGCAATATGTGTGGTTGGATAAATTCACCATTCGCAACCTCGAATTATTTGCTTCCAATAACGAGAACGGAAAAAGTTTAATTGACGTGATTGATAAAACAGTAACCCCAATGGGGTCTCGTTTATTAAAGCGATGGCTAGCATTGCCACTTAAATCTGTTGAGCAAATAAATGAGCGACATGAAGCCGTGAATTATTTTGTGCAACATAATGAACTGCGATTAAAAATCAATTTATTATTAAAGGAAGTAGGCGATTTAGAGCGATTGATTTCTAAAGTAGCAGCAACACGTGTTAATCCGCGTGAGTTAGTTCAGTTAAAGCGATCACTCAACATCATTGAGCAATTAAAACTAGAGATGAGTGTGGTGGAACCTGCATCCCTTAAAAAAATCGCCGATCAATTAAACGCCTGCGCTTTAATAAAGGATAAGTTAGAAAGAGAAATAAACGAAGAAGCGCCGGTAAACATCTTAAAGGGCGATGTGATTAAAGCCGGTGTAAACGCAGAACTTGATGAGTTAAGAAGTATTGCTTATTCAGGAAAAGATTATTTAATACAAATACAGCAAAGAGAAAGCGCCAACACCGGAATTCCGAGTTTAAAAATTTCTTACAACAACGTGTTTGGTTATTATTTGGAAGTAACCAATGCGCATAAAGATAAAGTGCCGCAAGAATGGATACGCAAACAAACTTTAACCAATGCGGAGCGTTACATTACTCCTGAGTTAAAAAATTACGAGGAGAAAATTTTAGGCGCCGAAGAAAAAATTACAGCCTTAGAGCAACAATTATTTGAAGCGGTGATTCGTGATGTATCCGATTACATTGTGCCTATTCAATTAAACGCCGGACTCGTAGCTAGATTAGATGTATTAAGTTCATTTGCAGCTTTAGCGATTGAAAATAATTATGTGATGCCGCAAGTTAACGAGGGTTATGCCATTAAAATTACGGAAGGGCGCCATCCTGTCATTGAAAAACAATTGCCGGTTGACAAAGAATATGTTAGCAATTCGGTTTATCTGGATAATGAAGAGCAGCAAGTGATGATGATTACCGGTCCGAATATGAGTGGTAAATCAGCCTTGTTACGACAAACGGCACTCATTGTTTTATTAGCGCAAATTGGCGCTTTTGTTCCGGCTGAAGCTGCTGAGTTAGGAATCATCGATAAAATTTTTACACGTGTTGGAGCTACCGATAATATTTCATCCGGCGAATCCACCTTCATGGTAGAGATGAATGAAACGGCCAGCATCTTAAATAATATTACGGCGCGAAGTTTAGTGTTGTTAGATGAGATTGGAAGAGGAACATCAACGTATGACGGAATTTCCATCGCATGGGCAATTGCTGAATACTTACACAATCAACCGGCGAACAGAGCCAAAACATTATTTGCTACGCATTATCATGAATTGAATGAAATGACAAATTATTTCCCGCGCATCAAGAACTTTAATGTGAGCGTGAAGGAAATCAACAATAAAATTATTTTCCTTCGTAAGTTGGCAGAAGGGGGAAGCGAGCATAGTTTTGGTATACATGTAGCGCGTATGGCAGGAATGCCAAAAGTAGTTATTGAGAGAGCCAATCAAGTACTAAAACAATTAGAGAAAGAGCACGAAATGGAATTAGTGCCATTGGATGGAGAGACGGAAGATATACAGGTGAAAAGTAACGGACGAAAGAAAGTAATACCGGATGATGAAATGCAATTGAGCTTTTTCAAGTTAGATGATCCTGTTTTGGAGCAAATAAAAGCAGACATTTTAAAAACGGATATTAATACCTTGACACCTGTAGAGGCCCTGTTGAAGTTAAATGAGATAAAGAAGTTAGTTGGGGGATGATGATTAATGTTTGATGTTTATAATACGTCATTGCGAGGAACGAAGCAATCAACATAAGTTCATATTTATGAGTGATGATTTTTGAGCGAATTGTCATTTCGAGCTCAAGCGAGAAATCTTTAATTGAACTCACCCCGGCCCTCTCTATGAATAGAGAGGGGGAAGAATAAATACAAATCTTAAATATTGGATTGTTGTTATGTCGAGTTTATCCTCCGCAATAATTATGAAGGTGGGTGCGGTTGAGACATCTATTAAGGATTCAGGATTTAGTGGAGAAGAGCGCTGATTCGAGGCTTCTTTTATTTAGAAACCCTTCTTTGTTTCAAGTTCGCATATTAAGTAATGAAGTAACCTCAAACTAATCAGTAAATTGCCTTAAAAATCAAAAAAACACCCCAAAATTTTGAGGATTTTTAAAAAAACCATTACATTTGCTGCCCCAAAACGATGGGACCTCATTAAGAGGATTTGAAATAGTCACTTTTATGATAAGAGTGAAAATTAAGCGGAAATAGCTCAGTTGGTAGAGCGTAACCTTGCCAAGGTTAAGGTCGCGGGTTCGAGACCCGTTTTCCGCTCGAAAAAGCCCCCAAAAGGGCTTTTTTAACACCAGGATGCCTCTGTGGTGGAATTGGTAGACACGCAGGACTTAAAATCCTGTGACCTCAACAGTCGTGCGGGTTCAAGTCCCGCCGGAGGTACACGAACTCCAAAAAAAGGTAACTTTTTTTGGAGTTTTCTTTTTTAAGGACACCTCGGAACTATGACTCTAATATCCGAATCAAATCATTGTTAATATAAAACACCTCTCTTCCGTCTTCATGTGCAGAAAGTATTCCAAGCTCTGTCAGTTGTGACATGTATTTTGTAAGCGTTGTTCTGCTTCGCGCACCTGTAATTTCGCCTATTAATTTTTGTTTTACGTAGGGTTGTGAGAAAAGCGCCTGATTCAATTCTAACGAATACCATTTCAATTTTGAATTGGCATATTTATAAGTTGAATCCATTTGAAGAAGGATCTCATCAATTTTTTGATTGGTAATAACTGCTGTTCCTTCAACTGCTTTTAGCATAAACAGTATCCATGGCTTCCATGCTCCACGCTGAGTTACTCCCGCCAAATGGTGGTAGTAATCGTCTTTATGATTAATGATGTACTTACTTAGGTATAATACAGGATGCGATAATAATTTTTGATGAACCAGATAAAGTAAGTTTAATATACGTCCCGCTCTTCCGTTTCCATCAATAAATGGGTGAATTGCTTCGAATTGATAATGTGCAATTGTCATTTTTAATAAGGGATCAAAATCATTTTCTTCATTCAAAAATTTAAACAGATTTTCTATTTTTTTTTCAACGATACCTTCTCCTCTTGGTGGTGTGTAAATAATTTCTCCGGCTTTAAATTCGCTTTGTCCTCTTTTAATAACTACTTGTGATTGAGGAGTTCTTATACCTTGCTTGGAGTTTTTAACTTGTTGGAAGACCTTTATTGCAATTGATTTATCAAACACTTTCTTTTTTGTTAATGCTTGATGTCCACTCCATAAAGCTTCCCGATATCGTAAAACTTCTTTTGTAGCCGGATTTGCGTGTACTTCTTTTACGGTATCTGAAATGGCTTTGTATAGTTCGTCTTCCGTTGTAAAAATGTTTTCAATAGCAGTGGAACTTTGCGCTTCCTGTAAAGAGATCGTGTTAACCAACATCAATGGATTCGGAATCCGCATAATATTTTTATTCAGTTCTGCCAGTGCACGTGAAGCCAAGCCCCATTTAATTAATATTTCTTTATCAATGATGTTCTCATTGGGTGGTAATAATGGCAGATCATTATATGGGGTGTTTCTGTCAAAAGCTATCTTTTTAGATTTGTTCATATTTTAATAATAAATGGACATATTGCAAATATATGTCCATTTTATCGAATTAAAAAGTTATATGTTCATTTATTCGAATTATTTGGACATTTACTGATATTCCGTTCACTGGTGGTATGAATCTTATTTGCCAACTTTTGGATAGTATCGATCCAAGGTTCGGATTCATTCCCCTTGGAGGTACAGATAAATGAAAAGAATAGAACGCAGTTCTATCCTTTTTTTGATTTTACAGGTTGAGTCAAGCTTGCTTGAACGAGAACCGAAAAATAAAAACGTATAGGCAATAATATTACAGGTTGAAAGAAATTGATGTAATTCTTAAAATCAGCGGCTCACCACCACTTTCGAGAACTGAAGGGTGGAATCAGAATCTGAAAGTTTAAAGAAATAGGTACCAATGGCCAAAGTGCTTATGTCAATTTTATTCTGACCGGCCACCAACTTTTCTTCACTTAATTTTTCTCCCAAAATATTATAGATTTCTAAGTTTAGTGGCGAAGCACATTTCACATTAACAATATCCTTTGCAGGATTCGGATAAACCATCACATCCACAACACCCTTGCAACTTTCAACTGCAATTAATTCCGAAAGTTTAAATCGTCCATCGAGATCCGTTTGTCTTAATCTGTAATAAGCATTTCCTTTAATTGTATTCAAATCCGCAAACTCATACTTCATTAGCTGGTTGGAGTTTCCTGCACCGGCTACTCTTCCAATTTCTTCCCAATCTTCCGTATTAAAACTTCTCTCAATGGTGAAATAACTGTTGTTTTTTTCGCTGGCCGTTTGCCAATTCAGTACAATGTTTTTTCCTACACAATCTCCCTTTAATGAAACTAATTCAATTGGTAATGGTGCAGCGGTAATAGCAGTAGGACAAGCCGATACCCAACCGGATTGTGCGCCAGTGTTTAATAATGTAACATTAGTGTAAGAACCAGTTGAGTTAACTGTCCAGCTTACACCACCGTAACTGGACGCAACAGTAAGCGGACCAATCACCAATCCGGCGACGCCCATACATACAACTCCCGTTATAGAAAGCGCGCCACCCGAACCGCCGCTGGCAGAAACAGTAGCATAATCATTTGTGTTGACAGAATTAGCACGCAGTGTTGCTGCTGAAACCGGCGCGGAAAACATATACTGTAATGTTCCTGTTCCGGCTGCACTCGACCATGAATTGTTTGTTGTAGGACTGCAATAACCAACGTGCGGGCAACCCGCCGCGGAAGCAACAGATGAACCGGTATTAGTAGTGCCCGTGAGCGTACAGGTAATGCCGGCAATAGCCGGACATACACAAGTAACCACCGCATTGGGAGTTTGCGGAATTGGTTTTTCAAGAATGTTAGTTTGATTGGATGGATTTAACAACGCCGCATTACTTGTCACAAAACCTTCCGCACTTATTTCATAAAATGTAAAATAATATTTTTTTCCTTTTTTTAATCCGCTGATGTTTATGGAAGACGCATTGCCGTAATAAACCACAAATCCATTATTGAGAGAAGTGCCTTTTCCGTAATGCGAATTAGCAATGTAAGACGAATGAACATCCGGCGCAGTGATGTTTGTGTTTTCGGAAGCAATGATTAAAATGCTTTTATTTTTTTCGGGATACCAATTGAGCGTTGCGTGACTCGAAGCAGCTTCAATACAAAGCACAGCATTTGCTTTAGCTAATAACGAATCGTTTTTAGAGGCGAATAAACCGGCGCGACTACTCACTAAAAAGAGTAAAACGTAAATAAAATAGTTTGGCAAGCGTATAACCATTTGTGTAGACTATAATTAAAGGTAGTAAAATATTTTATCTATCCAAATTAATCTGCGAGTTTGTTACTTAGCATCCATAAATGAATTAAGCAAGCTAAGGTTGCAGCAATTTATTTTTCCACAACAAATTTTCCTGTCATGGTTTTGTTTCCATTGAATAATACTTGATAGAAATAAATTCCTGCCGGCCACTCGCTGATGTTTATGCTGTGGTCAGCTGAAATGATTTCCTCTTCAGCCACTAGCGAGCCATTACAGTTAAATATTTTCACCATGTTTGCGGATTCATTCTCCTCACTTAATTTAAAATTCAAGACAGAATGAGCAGGGTTAGGGTAAACAATAGTGTTCTCTTTACCATTTTCTAATTCATGAATTGCTGTTGGTGAATTACTGCACATGGAAGATTGTCTCCAGATATCACGTTGAAACATGAGCCAGTCCGGACCGTTCCCCTTAGCTACCGATACCATGTAGGCGCGACCGAAATTTCCGGAAGTGTTGGGATAAATCCCATAACCACCCACAATAAAAACATCTAAGGTATCGTCACCGTCGAAATCGGAAATCACCGGCGCGTGACTTAATGAATATTGTGAATTACCATAATGCGCCGCCAGGTCAATGCTCCATTGCAAACTTCCGTTGTTACCGTTTAAGGCCATCAATTGTCCTTTACTCGAACCAAAAACCACATCCAGATAAACATCTTTATTCATATCAGCTAAAGCCACCCCTCTGAATGCTTGTCCGAAATTAGGAATGGTGTAAGTCCATTTTAAAGCGCCGCTATTACTAAGTGCCGTTACCTGCGAACCGTTAGTAAATACTACGTCGCATATACCGTCGTTGTCAATATCACCAATCGCCGCCGGAGAGCCAACGTAACCGCTGCCACAATATTTCCAGGCAGTTGTACCGTTTTCTCCATTGATGCAGTACAGCGTGTCGTTATAGGAGCCGATGAGTAATTCGGGTTTACCATCGTTATCCAAATCCGCCACAGCTGTACCATGGTAAATATGATCGTGAACCGGATAAGCCCACAAACGTGTTTGATTGTTTCCGCGGAAAGCGAAGATGCTGTCCTTATAATTAAAATTCCAGGTGGCGACTACAAAATCTAACTGCCCGTTGTTATCCAAATCCACAATCGTTGGTGCGGTTTGTATCCAGGAATTACCATCCACTTTAATTTCCCAGGCTTGAGAACCATCTTCTGCGTTCAGGCATAGAACATAGCCTCCGAATTCGCCGTGTAGCACTTCCGGTTTCCCATCATTATCCACATCGGCAATGGTAGGAGGTGAATCACTGCCCTTGGTATTCGCTACCCATTTTACGGTGCCATTCGGACCATTAAAACAAAACGTTTTGGGATTGCAGGAAGCGGGAACAATAACCTCTTCCGATCCAATATTATCAACGTTGTAAATAATCGGAGCCACATCATTACAGCCATGGGTGCCGACTGCACTGGCATTATATTTCCAAAGCAGCGTTCCGTTTTCCGAATTAAGCGCATAGATGGATGAATCGTTACGATAGCAACCAAAAACCAATTCTTTTTTTCCATCACCATCAATATCTTTCGCCGCGGTTTGCCCAGCCGAAAAATCATTGGTATTGTACCACCATTTTATTTTTGGTGTTTGTGAAAAAAGTGAGCTGCACGCAATAAACAAAAGAAAGAGAATTGATTTTGTTTTCATGGGGATGATTTTGTATAATCAAATATAGTAAAATTGAGATAGGGTTGGGGTAAATTAGGATTTACGAGTTAGGAGTACGTCATTGCGAGGAACGAAGCCATCTTATTTACTAAACAGATTCCTCCCTCTGGTCGGAATGACGAATACACAGAATGTCAAGTTGGTCCCTGAGCCTGCCTAGTCGGCAGACAGGCTTGTCGAAGGGTAGTCGAGACATTTTTTTGAACTCACCCCCGGCCCCCTGTCTGACTTAGGTACGACAGGCAGGCTCTCTACAGGTAGAGAGGGGGGAGTGCAGAAAAACTCTGCGTCTTTGCGCCTCCGTGTGAAACAAATAAAACTCACCCCGGCCCCTGTCTGCCTTAGTTACGACAGGCAGGCTCTCTATGAATAGAGAGGGTGAAGTACAGGAACCGCTCTGCGAGAATCTGCGTAATCCGCGGGAAAAATAAATAATGATCAGTAAAGAGCCCACTCTGCGTCTTTGCGCCTCCGCGTGAAACCAAAACATTCAAACCCTCGTGAAACCGCTCCAATTTCCCTACTCAAACATGAGTAAATTTTTAACGGGTGTTGTAACATATTTTCTTTTTTTAAATGAGAGTATGAGAGTGAAAAGGCGGCATCCGACTTATTAACAACACGCTTCTATTAACTCGGTTGGTGGCTCGTGAAATTGCGCAATAAGAAATAGTATTTTCAGACTGCCTATGAAAGCTCAGAATGTTACCTCAATTGTGACTGAGAACGGCGGAGCCATGTGGGAGAGGCAGAGGATATAGGGGTTAGGATTTAGTGATTTTAATTTATGATTTTTTTAAAAGTAAATGTCATGTCGAGATGGTCCCCGAGCTTGCCTAGTCGGCAGACAGGCTTGTCGAGGGGTAGTTGAGACAGCTTTTATAAAACTCACCCCGTCCCTCTCTACAGGTAGAGAGGGGGGGAGTGCAGGAACCGCTCTACGAAAATCAGCAACATCTGCGAAAAAAATAAAAAATGCTAATTGATCGTCTTGCATCCATCCATCCTTCGGTAAAGCGTCATGCCATGAAAACAATTACCTGGCGAATTGTAGGCACTATCGATTCGGTTGTACTGGCTTGGATTGTTACCGGCGACCCAATGGTTGGTTTGAAAATTGGCGGACTTGAACTTTTTACCAAAATGATTTTATACTTCATTCATGAGCGTGTGTGGTATAAAATTAATTTCGGGTTACCGCATAGAAAGTAGAGGCAGAGGATATAGGATTAAGGAGTAAGGGAATGGAGTACGTCATTGCGAGGAACGAAGTAATCTTATTTACTAAACAGATTCCTCCCTCTGGTCGGAATGACGAGTACACATAATCTAATATCGAGTTTACCCTCCGCAACTATAGTGAAGGAGGGCGTAGTCGAGACATCTTTTTGAACTCAACCTGGATAATAAAACTCACCCCCGGCCCACTATATGAATAGAGAGGGTGAAGTACAGGAACCGCTCTGCGAAAATCTGCGTAATCCGCGGGAAACAAATAAAACTCACCCCGACCCACTATATGAATAGAGAGGGGGGAAGCGCAGAAACCGCTCTGCGAAAGTCTGCGTAATCCGCGGGAAACAAATAAAACTCACCCCGACCCTCACTATGAATAGAGAGGGGGGAAGTGTGATCGGTTGAGGAGTTACTTTTGAATAACAGAATGTTTTTGTAAATTTGTATATGAAGAAAATCAAGCAAATATTTATTGCGTCTTCTGAAAACTCAAAAGAAATGAGCCTTGTTATGCGCAAGGTTAGAATGCAGGTGAAGAAATACCGCACTGCAAAGCGAAAAGGTACTCTTAAAAAAATGACAGTTTCTCAAAGCGAAAAACTATTTAATGTCTAAACCAAATTTGGTGTTAATTGCAGGTTGCAATGGTTCCGGTAAATCTACTTACGCTTCCACTATCCTTGCAACAAAGCTAAAGATATTTGACGCTGATAAAAGAAAGAAGGAGATTTATAATAATTTTCCTTTCGACTTCGAGTTTCGTGAACAAATGGCCTGGAATAAAACGCAAGAGGAATTTGAAACTCAAATTAAGGACTCATTGGTTAGAAAAAAGGATTTTGCCTTCGAGACAAATTTTCATTCAGATCCTATGTTTTGGGTGAATCAATTTAGGGCTGCCGATTTTGCCGTACACCTCATGTTTTTTTGTTTAAAAAGTACCTCACTCGCAAAAGAGCGTGTAGCTATCAGATACCAAAATGGCGGACACTATGTGAATGACGAAGAAATTATTCAAAGATATCATTTAGGTTTTGCTAATCTGGATCGGTATTTTAATGTTTTTGAATCGGTATTGCTGCTTGAGAGTAGCAGGGAGAATGTGAAGCCCGAAGTGCTTTTGTATTTCAGCAATAATCAGCTTATTAAAATAAACAAAGCATTGCCTTTGTACATAAGAAGACAATGCCCTCAATTAACACAACATTTTAAATTATTGAAGAGAGAGAATCTAAAAGCAAAGAAGGGAATTAAGCGAAGAGTTAAGAAGTAAATGTCATATAGAGGCAGAGGATATAGGGGTTAGGATTTAGTGATTTTAATTTATGATTTTTTTAAAAAGTAAATGTCATGTCGAGTTGGTCCCCGAGCCTGCCTAGTCGGCAGACAGGCTTGTCGAAGGGGTAGTAGAGACAGCTTTTATAAAACTCACCCCGGCCCACTATATGAATAGAGAAGGGGAAGAACAGAAACCCATCTGCGAAAATCCGCGTAATCTGCGGGAAACAAATAAAACTCACCCAGACCCTCTCTATGAATAGAGAAGGGGAAGTACAGAAACCGCTCTGCGAAAGTCTGCGTAATCCGCGGGAAACAAATAAAACTCACCCCGGCCCACTATATGAATAGAGAGGGGGAAGTACAGAAACCCATCTGCGAAAATCCGCGTAATCTGCGGGAAACAAATAAAACTCACCCCGGCCCACTATATGAATAGAGAGGGGGAAGTACAGAAACC
>JAFLBH010000003.1:300000-554525 GCA_017303905.1 Bacteroidota bacterium | reverse complement strand
CCCACTATATGAATAGAGAGGGGGAAGTACAGAAACCCATCTGCGAAAATCCGCGTAATCTGCGGGAAACAAATAAAACTCACCCCGGCCCACTATATGAATAGAGAGGGGGAAGTACAGAAACCCATCTGCGAAAATCCGCGTAATCTGCGGGAAACAAATTAAAAAATGATCAACAACAAAAATATTTTAGTAACAGGCGGTGCCGGCTTCATCGGCTCCAACCTATGTGAAGCTCTCATCAACCTTGGTAACAAAGTAACCTGTCTCGATAACTTCGCCACCGGAAAAAGAGAGAACATTGCGGAACTGCTCAATAACAAAAACTTCACATTAATTGAAGGCGACATCCGTAACCTCGAAGATTGTAAGAAAGCGGTAGCCGGTAATGATTACATTTTGCATCAGGCAGCATTAGGTTCAGTACCGCGCAGCATTAACGACCCCATTACAACCAATGCCGTGAACATTGGTGGCTTCGTGAATATGTTGGTAGCAGCTAAAGAAGCGAAGGTAAAACGCTTTGTGTATGCCGCCAGCAGCAGTACCTATGGTGACAGTACCGCATTACCAAAAATAGAAGAAAACATTGGCAAACCTCTTTCTCCGTATGCGGTAACAAAACTGGTGAATGAATTGTATGCCGATGTGTTTCATAAAACCTATGGTATTGACACTATAGGTTTAAGATACTTTAATGTATTTGGCCGCCGACAAGATCCTAACGGTGCTTATGCCGCGGCAATACCCAAGTTTGTGATGCAGTTGATGAAATATGAAAGTCCGGTAATTAACGGCGATGGCACACACAGCCGCGACTTTACCTATATCGACAATGTGATACAAGCCAATTTACTCGCCTTAAGCACAGAAAATAAAGAAGCTTTAAATCAAGTGTACAATGTAGCCTATGGCGAGCGCACCACCTTAAATGATTTAATGACCAGCTTAATTAAGCATTTGAGTAAATATGATAAGAAGATTGGAGAGGTGAAAGTAATTCATGGGCCAAATCGCTTGGGAGACATACCGCACTCCTTAGCAAGTATTGATAAAGGAAAAAAATATTTAAACTATAACCCACAATATTCATTAGATAAAGGTTTAGAAGAAGCCTTAAAATGGTATTGGGAATATTTGAAGTAAATGAATGTTATAGCAATTATACCTGCGCGCAGCGGTTCAAAATCCATCCCCGATAAAAATATTATGTCGGTTAATGGAAAGCCGTTGATGGCTTATACAATTGAACAGGCCTTAAGCTCGAAATTAATAACACGTACAATTGTTTCTACAGATAGTGATTACTATGCACAAATAGCAAAGTCATTTGGCGCTGAAATTCCTTTTATACGACCTGCAGAAATTTCGGGTGATTTTGCAACCGATTTAGAAGTTTTTGAGCATGCTTTGCAATTTTTGAAAGGCACTGAGGGCTATGAAGCTGATATTGTTGTTCATCTGCGTCCAACCACGCCAATTCGCAACGTTGAGGATATTGATGCGATGATTCAATTGCTCATCAATAATAAAAATTGGGATTCGGTTAGGTCCGTAGCGCCTGCGCCTGAAACACCATTTAAAATGTGGTTTGAAGAGAATGGAGTTTTGATTCCTGTTGTAACAGACAAACATATTGATGAGGCTTACAATCAACCTCGTCAGAAATTGCCAAAGGTGTATTTACAAAACGCTTCGATTGATGTTACGCGTGGCACAACTATACTTGATAAAAAATCTATGACAGGAGATGTGATTGGTGCTTATATCATGAAAGAAAATTATGACATCGATCATTATTCAGATTTAGAAAAATTGAAATCAGCTTCAAAGGAAGAGTTTTCAGGAAAGACATTTTGTTTTGATATAGATGGTGTTGTAGCAAATCTATCACCCAACAATGATTATAATCTTTCTTCCCCAAATACACCGGTCATCGAAAAAATAAATCGCCTTTACGACGCTAAAAATTACATAGTACTTTTTACGGCAAGAGGCTCAAAAACAGGAATCGACTGGTCGGAAGTCACTGCCACGCAAATGAAGAACTGGGGTGTAAAATACCATGAATTGAGGTTTGGTAAACCCGCGGCAGATTACTATATTGACGACAGATTAATAAGCATAAATCAACTATAAAATATGAAACAGAACAACGGATTGTTTGACAATCTATTTATTTTCGAAATGGCAAACAACCATCAAGGGGATGTTAATCATGGGATTAATATCATCAAGGAAATGGGCAAAATAGCCAAAAAGCACAACATTAAAGCAGCAGTTAAATTACAATATCGTCAGCTCGATTCATTCATTCATCCTGATTTTCGTAACGATACAAAAGCGAAACATATCAGTCGTTTTTTATCTACAGAATTAAAACAAGATCAGTTCCTACAATTGGTAAATGCAATTAAAGCAGAAGGAATGATTTCGATGTGTACACCATTTGATGAAGCTTCTGTAGATGTCATTCTAAAACACAATATTGAAGTGATTAAAATTGCCAGTTGCAGCGCAGATGATTGGCCTTTGTTAGAGAAGATTGTAAAAACAAATAAGCCTATCATTGCATCAACCGGTGGATTAAGTTTATTTGAAATCGATAATTTAGTAACTTACTTAGGCCACCGAGATTCAAATTTTGCAGTGCTTCATTGTGTAGGTATTTATCCTAGCCCTAACAATGTACTCAATTTAAATTTCATTTCAAAATTAAAACACCGTTATCCGGATGTATGTATTGGTTATTCCGGACATGAGGCACCTGATAATTACGATGTGATTAAAGTAGCAGTGGCAAAAGGAGCAAAAATATTTGAGAGACACGTGGGTTTACCAACGGATACCATTACGCTCAATAATTACTCAATGAATCCGCAAGAAACAGATAAGTGGATTGCTGAGGCAAAAGTGGCGATGGAAATCTGTGGTAATAATGATAAGGCTATCACAAAGGATGAAGCTGATTCTTTATTGTCATTAAAACGCGGTGTGTTTGCAAAAAAGGACATTAAGAAAGGAAGTAAAATAAAAGCAGAAGATGTATTCTTTGCGATGCCTTGTAAGGAGGGACAATTAAATAGCAGTCAGTTTGGACGTGTGAGAGCAAACTTTACGGCTAGTAAAGATTACAAAGCAAACGAATCAATTTTTGAAACTTCCGAAATAGATAATTATTATAAAATCAGAAAGATTATCCATGAAGCAAAAGGTTTATTATCGGAAGCAGGTGTGGTGTTAAATGAAAAAGCGGAAATTGAATTGTCGCATCATTATGGCTTAGATAAATTTCATGAATTCGGAATTTTAATCGTGAATCTGATAAACCGCGAATACTGTAAAAAAATAATCGTTGTATTCCCCGGACAACATCATCCTGAACAACATCATATAAAGAAAGAAGAAACTTTCCATGTATTAAGTGGCGAGTTAGGTGTGAGCATGAATAGCATAAAATCAGTATTGAAAAAGGGAGATATTTTAACTGTAGAGCGTGGCGTGAAACATGCATTTTGGAGCGATAAGGGTGCTATATTGGAAGAAGTATCTACAACGCATTATAGAAATGATTCATTCTATACCGATCCAAAAATTAATGAAATGGATCCTATGCAAAGAAAAACCATATTAGAACATTTTTAACTTTTAAGTGGTAAAAAGGTTTTTAAGTAAATTCGTTTCGCAGGATAAAGCTTGTTTAAGCTCAATGAGCCAATGGTTGGATGAAATGAAAGAGATTCCACCTGTTTCCCATCGTGTTTTAATAACAGCGTTTAGAAATTATACTTGGATTGAATGGGCACTTTATTCCGCTTGTGTTTTAAGGAAAAAGGGGTTTTCATCAACCATATTGTATAAAGGTTCAGAAATCAAAACCCTATATAATAATACATACTTAAAACAGTTTTGGAGTAAAGCTAAGAACATTTCGGATATCGAATTTATTGATTTAGAAACCTTGGCGTTTGACAAAAGCGATTTTAATTATTACTATAAAAATTGTGAGAAGGATGAAATTGCTGCCTTAGCTTACAATTATCATATAGAATCGCAGGATATAACCGATAATATTAATTTGTATCGAGAAGAGTTGGAGGCTTTAATGACGGAAGCTTCAGCAAATGCCGCTCGTGTTAAAAATTTATTAAGTAATAAAAAGTATCATCAATTTATATGCTACAGTGGTATTATTTGGGATACACCATTGATTTTAAAGGCAGCGCTCGATTCAAATCAGGAAACAGTTTGTGTTGAAGGTTGGGCATGGAGAGCGGGACATATGATTTATAATTTCAATGCGCCTGCTCTAGAGTACAATGTGAAAGGATGGATGAAACACTTTGGAGCATGGGATAAAAAGAAGGAAGGTGAAATGAATTCGTATTTTGGTTTTTTGGATGGAAAAAAACAAAACGACGGTTGGCTGAAAACCTTTCATAAGGTGCAACGAGCTAAGGTTACGGATGAAATTCCTAAGGATATTACTGATTTTCTGAAGGGCGATCAAAAAGTATTTTTGTTAGCGTGCAATGTTATAGGCGACAGCTCTTTGTTAAACCGCGAAACAATTTTTAAAAGTCATAAGGATTTCATACAACAAACCATTGAATACTTCCGGCAGAATAAGGATATTAAACTTGTAATACGCATACACCCCGCTGAGGAATGGGTAAAAAGTAAAGTGAAAATAAGGTTAGGGCATTATGCGAATAAAATGTCTGAAGGTCTTAATAATGTGTTAGTCGTAAATTCAAACGTTAAGCTAAATACGTTTTCTTTGATTCCTTTTATTCATGTTGGCTTGGTTTGGGTTTCATCAGTGGGTGCCGATTTGGTTGCGCGAGGTGTGCCGGTTATTCTCGCTGCAGCTACAAAATATTATGGTTTGGGCATTGGTGATGAACCAAAAACAATTGACGAATATTTTACTCTCCTTAACAAGTATAAAGAAATAGAACATAAGCCCTCGCCTGAACAAATTCAAAAGGCGAAGGAGTATTTATACATGGTGTTTAAAGGATTTTCATTTGAAGCACAAGGAAGAAGCTTTCGTGCGGATACTTGTAAGTTAGGTAAAATGCCTTCACAAGAAGAGCACGATAAATACTTTCAGATTTTATTAAAGCAAATTCCGGCACCGGATTTGTACTACGAAACCAAATAGTTTACGTCCTTTTATTAATTGACAGTTAAAACATTTATTAATTTAAAAAACATAGGAAGAAACAGAACGCTTCTTAAATATGTATCGGCCTCTTATCTGTCTATTCCGGTTTCATTAGTTACTGGGTTTATTGCGTTCAGAAATATTGATCCCTATTATATGGGGATTTGGAGCGCATTAACCATTTTTGAAACCTATGCTGTTTTTTTACGACTAGGCGTCGTGAATGGCATGAATCGGGAGCTGCCTTTTTCTCTTGGCAAAGGAGAGGCTGAGACAGCTGTGAGGTATGCACAAACCACGCTGGCATTTACGTTGATTGATATTGTACTTTTAATTCTTCTTTTTCCTTTAATTTTTATTATTTCAGGTTTTAAAGAAATTCACATTGTAGCCATTGCAGTTTCGATACTTAGGGTTATCCTCAATTTTTACATTACTTATCTCTCCGCTACTTTTCGATCGGATGATAATTTTAATAAATTAAGTAACATACAGTTTGCTATCCTTGGCTTAAAGCTTTTGGCCTGTCCAATCGTGTTACTTGGCTTTTACGGTTTTCTTATTTATGAACTTGTTTTGGTATTAGCAAATGTTTTATTACTGCATATTTACCGCCCTTTTAAATTAAAACCGGTGTTGCATACTGACTCACTTTGGAAATTGCTCAAAGTGGGCTTCCCGATTTTTTTATCCTCTTACTTAATTAGTTTTATTGATACACTTCCGCGACTTTATATTTTAAAGAACAGCAACGCGCATACGTTAGGTATATATTCTCCAATAATTATGTTGCTAAGCACAGTGGCAATACTTCCCAATACTCTGTCAACTTATCTCTATCCTAAATTTTCCTTTAACCTCGGGAAGCATAATAATCCAAAAGATATTTTTCAAAAGTTAATGAAAGTATATTTTTACTCTTTTGTAATTATTTCTTTTTTATGCGTAGCAGGTTATTTTCTATTTGACTATTTCATTCAATTATTTCCTAAGTACAAAGAGTCTCTTCCTTATTTAAAAATGGCACTTTTAATTTGTCCTTTTGTGTTTTTTAAATTGGGTAACATGTTTAATGTGGTGATGAAAAAATATACATATATGTATACGTTTGTTGTATTGTACGGTATAATCCAGGCAGTTTCACTCTACGTCTTGTCTTTTTATTTTCGTGATATTCTCGATATAGTTATTTATTCGCAGGTTGTTTCCTCAGTTCTTGTTTTAGCGATAAGTGTTCTAATGAATTATTTGTTGGTTCTAAATATTGAGAAGACTAATAAATTAATCAATACAAATTGAGTTGAATTTGTACAAGCGCAAAATAAGCCAATGGAAAAATTACTTAATTGTAGTTTTTTGTGTATTCGCTGTTAGTCCTTTTTTTAATACAATTACCAATGTGTATCTGCTTATTTTTTTGGTCTATTTGCTCTTTGTGGCAAAGCAACGGAAGGTGAAGTTTTTTGACGATAAAATAATAAAAGTGTTACTGGCGCTTTACGCTTTAATACTCATTCAAGGTTTTATTTACAACGGATTCTCATTTGCAGGTGTTTATACGCCTCTTATTTATTTTTATTTACCGTATTTGGTGTATAGAATTTTAGGCGTTTCATTTGCAAAATACTACATCAAAGTATTATACGCTATTGCTGTTTTTACATTTCCTATTTGGCTTCTGCAATCACTATATCCACCATTTGATCAATTTTTGAGAGGAGCCATTGAAGCAGTGTTTCCTTACGGATGGGGCTCTGTACCACGTTCTTTGTTGATTTACACCGCGGCCTGGCGCGATGATTTATTTAATACGGATTTAGGAATTTACCGAAACTCCGGTTTGTTTCATGAACCCGGAGCGTATGCCGTATTTCTTTTACTGGGTGTTATTCTTAATATTTGCGTTACAGGTAAGGTTTTTGAAAGGAAGTCTGTATTTTTTATTATTTGCCTCTTGTCCACCCTCTCAACAACCGGCTTTATTACCTTGTTTGTAGTGTTAATAGGTTATTTATTAAAAATGAAAGTAAACATTGGTATTAAGATTGCCGCGGTGATGATTTTTTTGAGTATATCTACTGTAATTTATACCAGTGGCGAGTTTTTGCAAGAGAAAATAAATACGCAGTTTGAAGATCAAAGTTACGCGGCACAACAGAATTTAGGAAAGTATGGTGCTGAGTCCGGACGGTTTTACGCTTTCTTCGTGTCAACTAAACTGTTTTTAGAACATCCCTTTTTCGGCAGAGGAATTTTATACGCCTCTAGCGAAAAAGCAAGCGGTGAAATGCATGAAGAGGGAAGTTACTCCTATGGCTTTACCGGTATCTTATCTACCTACGGTTTGTTTTTTGGGCTGTTCTATTTGTTTAGCTTATACAAGGGGTTTAAATATTTTTGTTTTCTTTCTAAACAGCCTTTAATTTTTATAGTAAGTGTATTTATTGCCATCAACCTTGCATTATTGACTCAGGTATTTATTACATCAACCATACTTGTTGTCATTTTTATTGCAGGAGTTTATAGCAAGGACGTAGTTTTAATGAAGGCAAAATCGAAATTAGCCCATGCTTAATTTGTGTAACAAGATTATTAATAAAGTGAGAAATATACTTCTTTCGGTGCAAGTGTTTTACTCAACCGTTTATTGCCGGCTGTATTGTTTTTTTTGTGGTATACAAATGGGGAGCGGTTCACGTTTTTATGGTATAGCAACATTTGTGCGAAGTAGTGGTTCCGTTATTCAGATCGGAAAGAAGGCGCGTTTTCGTTCAGGTTCTACAACCAATTTGATTGGCATTAATCATGCTTGCATCATCTCCACACATGGTAAGAATAGTGAAATTATTATTGGTGATAACTGCGGTTTTAGCGGAACGGTGATAGGTTCTTTTAATAAAATTGTTATTGGAAACAATGTTAACTGTGGCGCCAATACTTTAATCACCGATTCCGACTGGCATTTAAACGACCCTCGTTCGGGTAAACCAAAGCCGGTTATTATAGGGAATAATGTTTGGCTAGGTTATGGTGTGATAGTGATGAAAGGTGTAAGTATTGGTGACAACACCGTTATTGGAGCCGGAAGTGTGGTAACAAAAGATATACCCGCTAATGTTGTAGCGGCCGGAAATCCCTGTAAAGTAATTAAGCCACTGAATGCGTAATAGGAACCCAAAGCATGTTGTGTTTATTGGGCTGTCAGGCTTCCCATTTGGAATGGCAGCTATTCAGCGGCAGAAATTATTGGGTAGAGCGTTAACTAGTCAGAATTGGAAAGTTACCGTTATTTGTACACGTTCAACGCATCCTGTAGGAACAAAAATAAGGCGGGTTGGAAGTTATATGGGAGTGCTTTATATTTATTTGTATTCACCACTTCGAAACGATTCGTTTATAATTCGAAATGCACAAAAATTATTTGCACCAATTCTTGAATTTATAATTCTATTTAAGTTAAATAGGCGTAACAAAATTAAAGTAGCGATTGTCTCTAATAGAAATTCATTTTTCGAGAGTTTGAAGTATTTCATGGTTTCACGATTAATCAAATTTCGTTTAACGATTAATTTAGTTGAGATTTACAAAGGAAGAGCAAACACTTCACTCAAGAATAG
Organism: Bacteroidota bacterium; assembly: GCA_017303905.1. Classification (NCBI taxonomy): domain Bacteria; kingdom Pseudomonadati; phylum Bacteroidota; species Bacteroidota bacterium. The sequence goes on along the minus strand of JAFLBH010000003.1, from coordinate 545,738 downwards.
AATCAATGATTATTTGTTTAATAAATTTGGATTGTTCTTTTATGATGCCTTTTTGCCAATTAGTGATTATATATCTGATTACTTTGCGTTTTCTAAGAAAAAGTATCATAAAATACCTGTAATAGCTGATGTAACCGCTATTAACGGTGTTAAGCAACAAACTCACGGGCAACCTTTTTTTTTGTTTTGTGGAGCCGCTGCTTATTATAAATCACTCAATTTTATAATCGAAGCTTTTAGTTTGTTAAAAGATATGGATTGTAAGTTGATTATTATAACCAATGGTTCTCGTCAAGAAATGGATAATATTTATCAAAAAATTAAAATAAATTCTTGTGAGGACAGGGTTACAGTATTAAGCAATATATCGGATCAGGAACTTCATGTTTTGTATAAGTCATCAGTAGGATTATTACTTCCTTTGTTTGACTCATTGCAAGATAAAGCTAGATTCCCACACAAACTGGCAGAATATTTATCATCAGGCACAGTTATTCTCGCAAACCCAATTGGAGATATAGTAAATTATCTTAAGGATAAAGAAACTGTTTTATATTCAGAGGTCGGTGATAAAGAATCGTTTTCAAGGAACATGGAATGGGTTTTGAAAAATAAGAATGAGGCAAAAGAAATTGGTGAACGAGAAACTTTTGTGGCACTTAATAATTTTGATTATTACTTTTTAGGTAAGGAAATGAGTGTTTTTTTTAGTAAACTATGTCTACAATAATAAATATATTAAAATCTCTTTATTTAAAGTTTCTTATTTATAGGAGTGATGCGTATTCTGTATGTGAAGTTTATAGAAAATATTATGGTGTTAGAATTGGAAGTAACTCACGTTTTACCGGAAAAAGGATTTATTTCGGGAGTGAACCATACTTGATTGAAATTGGAGATAATGTTACAATTACCTCTGGTGTTAAATTTCAAACTCATGATGGAGGTGTTGCTTTGTTTCGAAATGAAATACAAGGACTCAATGTTTTCGGAAACATAAAAATTGGCAATAATGTTTTTATAGGGGAGGATGCGATGATTATGTATGGAGTAACTATTGGTGATAATGTAGTTATAGGCGCAAGAAGTGTTGTTACAAAAAGCGTTCCTGCAAATACAGTTGTTGCAGGTGTTCCTGCAAGGGTTATTAAGACTTTAGAGGAATATAAGAAGGACTCAATTAAAAAGGGAGTGATTATTATATCGAAAGATCCAATAAAAAGAAAGGAAGAGATAATTTCAAAGTTAAAAGAGCTCGGTGGTGAGATTAAGAAAGAAGTATAAAAGAATTATTGATGTTGAAAATACTATTTGTTATTGGTAGTCTGGAATTAGGAGGGAAGGAGAGACAATCTATTGAACTCATAAAGGGTTTAGTAGCGAATGGTTTTGATTGCGAATTGCTTCTGCTAAAAAACGCAATTCTTTATCCTGAAATAAAGGAGATTGGTTGCCAACTGCATGTATTGGATAAGCAAAGCATCTCTAAATTTAAATTATTTAAGGAGGTTGGAAGGGTTATAAAGCAAGTAAAGCCGGATATAGTGCAGTCATGGGATTTTCAAAGTTCACTTTTTGTTTGTTTCTATACTTGGTTAAATAAGATTCCTTTTGTGAATTACTCGATAAGGTACGGCAAGAAAATTAATGCTCTTAGTAAAACCGGACTATTAGCACAAATTACTTTTTTATTTTCAGATTATGTTCTTGCCAATTCGCTGACAGGATTAGAAGCGCATGGTTTGAAGGTTTCTCAGAAAAACAGAGCTATTTACAATGGATATGATTTCAAGCGAGCTAAACTTAATAAGGAAGCTGAGGCTATAAAACGCGAATTGAATATTGAAGATGGATTTGTTATAGGTATGGTAGGTAATTTTTTGGACGCGAAAGATCACAAAACAATTATCATGGCAACGCAGGAGTTATTGAAGAGCAGGAAAGATATCACCGTTGTTTTTATTGGTAATGGTTCAAAGTTAAACGAAGCTAAAGCATTAATTGCAAATCAAAATAGTGGACATTATCGTTTTTTGAATAACATAACGGCTGTTGAGGATTACATTAACATATTTGATATTCATTGTTTGATTTGTAATACTATTGGTCATGCCGAGGGAATTTCTAATGCAATCATGGAAGGTATGGCAATGGGAAAACCTGTAGTTGCAACCGATAGTGGTGGTAATAAGGAAATAGTTGTGGATGGAAAAACAGGGTTTATTGTGGAGCCTTTTAATATTCATCAACTAACCGAGCGGCTCACGTTGCTGTTAAATGATCACAGTTTGAGAAAATCGCAAGGTGAGGCAGGTCGATTGCGAATTCAAACGGAGTTTAGTTTGGATAAACTAACTCACAACTTTATTGAACTTTATAGTTCAATCGCAACAAAAACGGACTTACCTAATTTAGCTAAGTCAACAGAGTCAATAAACAATAAAACATGAAAGAAGTAATTGCTCTTACGGATTATAAAGGTTATTTCGAATCAAAATACAATGCTGTTCCTTATAATTCGGGAATGGACAGGAAGCTGCTTGAAAAATATTTTTCCGCTTCAGGAATTTCTTTAGTGTTTATGAACTTCGCTGAGGTAGCTAATCACGATTTTAGTTTTTGGAAAAGCAAAACTGTTATCTATACCTCGTCGGAAGACACAGATTATTATTACAAGAGTTTTATAGAAGATATCATTTATTATCTGGAATTATCAGGAGCAAGAGTAATTCCGGCTCACAAATACTTAAGAGCAAACAATAACAAAGTATTTATGGAGTTGTTACGAAAATCTTTTGATAATAATGCGATAAAAAACATGTCGGCTAAGGTATTTGGCAGCTTAGAGGAAGTGGAGAAGACGATGTCCGAGCTGTCGTATCCATTGGTTTATAAGCAAGCGGCCGGTGCAATGAGTGAGGGAGTTGGGCTTGCTAAAACTGAAAACGAATTAAAGAGCGGAATAAAAAAAATTGCACGTACTAAAAATCTGTTTCGTGAACTGTGGGAAAGAGGTAGAGGCTTTAAGTACAAAGGATATATTCAAGAAAGTAAGTTTCGGAATAAATTTATTCTGCAAAGTTTTGTGCCCGGTTTAAATGGCGATTTTAAAGTATTGGTTTTTGGCAGTAAATATTATGTTTTAAAAAGAGATACAAAAAAGGATGATTTCAGAGCCAGTGGAAGTGGTATAAGAAATTATGTAAAGGAAATTCCGGAAGGTATGCTGGCTTATGCCAAAATGTGTTTTGAAACTCTGGCTGTTCCGTGTGCAAGTTTAGATATCGCGTTTGACGGTAAGAATTTTTATTTGATAGAGTTTCAATGTTTATATTTTGGAAGTTATACTTTAACGTATTCCGGTTTTTATTGGCACTGTGAAGGGAATAATATATTTAAGCTAGCAAACGGAAAGAGTGTGCTCGAAGAAGAATATGTGCGCTCAATGATTGAGTTTGGTATTTAGTGAATTCAGAAAGAAATCATATAGCGGTTACTTTTGTTGGCGACATTAGCTTTAACGACGACTATATTAAATATTACAAAGCTGGTGTAAATCCATTTAAATCTATTCAACCCTCTTTGCAATCAAAGGATTTTGTGATTGGAAATTTAGAGTGTATGGCAAAAGGAGAGAACGGTGAAAACTTGCTGCGCAGACCTAGAATTTCCACGACCGCTGAAACATTAAATTATCTTTCGGGTTTGAATGTGAAGCTGGTTTCTTTGGCTCATAATCACGTTTTTGATCATTTGGAAGATGGATTTAAAAATACTACAGAGTCATTGGATAAAAATGGTATTCGTTATCTAGGAGCTTCTCAGGATCGGTTTCAGTTTGATAAGCCTGTTATTTTGAACGAAAGGGGAGTCAGCATAGGCTTGCTGAATTACGTTACGCTTGATACCAATCCCAATATGCCTGATAATGCAGGAGTTTACCTTAATGTTTTTGAAGTGGAAAAGGCGCGCAAAGATATCATCGACTTGAAACAAAAAACAGATCATGTAGTTGCGCTGTTGCACTGGGGCGGACGGGTAGAAGGTGGATATTATCCGGACTATGATCAACCTGAAGTAGCGCGAGCATTGATTGATGCAGGTGCCGATTTAATAATCGGTTCACATTCTCACACCATTCAGCCCTTTGAAATTTATAAGGGTAAATATATTTTCTATAGTTTGGGTAATTTTTGTTTTTCGGATTATGTTTTTGAGAATACATTTAATCCGCTACCACCAAGACAATATATAACTACATTAGTTTCTGTAATTTTTGAAAAGGAAAGTTATCAGGTAGATTTGGAGTTTTTTGAGAATCGAAAAACAGAATTTGTAAAAATAAATTACGACTCAGTATTAAAACGCAGAAATTGGTTGTTCAAAGTTTTCTTTAGGAAATTAGTTTTCTGGAAAATGTACTTTTTTCACAAAAAGAAAATCCTTCCTCTTATGAATTTTATGAATAGAGGTGATATTAATTTCACTGAGAAAATGGCACGGTTATTAAACTCGTTTAAAAAGCGAATAAAACCTCAGACGATTTAATTTCCTATTATAATGAAAGTTTTATTTGTTATTAGCGGAAATCTTACCGGAAGTGATGTAATTGTGAATAATCAGGCGGAATCGATTATTAAGCAGAATAAAGCTGTAAATATTGAGTTTTATAAAATAAAAGGCAAAGGAGTTTTAGGCTATTTAAAAAACGTATACCCCTTGCGGCAAAAAATAAAGGAACTTTCACCGGATCTGATCCACGCTCATTATTCTTTATGTGCATACGTTTCCGTTCTTACTTTCTCAAAAAGACCATTAGTGGTTTCATTAATGGGAAGCGACGTGCATTTAAGCCGTTTATGGGCTTTTATTATGAAGGTATTTTCTTTTTTTTGGAAGCGAGTAATTGTGAAGTCAGAGGATATGAAAAGGAAATGTGTCGTTAAAGTAGATCAAGTAATACCTAATGGTGTTGATTTAAGTAAATACCCTGTACTGAGCAAAGAGGATGCAAAACAAGTGTTAGCATTGGATGTAAATAAAAAATACATTTTATTTCTTGCGGATCCGGCACGACCGGAAAAGAATTATAGTTTAGCTGAAGCCGCCTTTCGGAAATTAAATGACAAAAACTGTGAATTGCTGGCAGTACATAATATTGAACATAATAAAACAAAGTATTACTATTATGCGGCTGAAGTAGTGTTAATGACTTCGCTGTATGAGGGATCGCCAAATGTTATTAAAGAAGCTATGGCATGCAACTGTAAAATTGTATGTACGGATGTGGGAGATGTTGCTGAGTTGCTTAAAGATTTAAAGGGTTGTTACCTCACTCAATTCAATGATGAAACAGTAGCACGGGATTTGAGAAAAGCTCTTGATTTTAAGGGTGAAACAGGTGGAAGATTACGCTTAATGAAATTAGGATTAGACAGTGATAGTGTGTCGGAAAAAATAGTTAACGTTTACAAGGGGGTCTTAAATAGCAAACAGTAGAAATTATGGCATTAAAAGGTAAAGTGTGTGTAAAAGGATTGTGGGATGAAAGTATTCCGGATATAACATTTAACGAGCAAGGAGTTTCTAATTATTGTTTACTACAAGAAAAAATGATGGCCGATTATCCTAAAAATGATATGGCCATTAAGAAATGGGAAGGAATTGTAGAGTCTGTTAAAGCAAAGGGTGGCAATAAGTACAATTGTGTAATTGGCGTGAGCGGTGGTGTAGATAGTAGTTATTTGCTACATATTGCTAAAGAGTATGGATTAAAACCGTTGGCTGTACATTTGGATAATGGTTTTAATTCGGAGATTGCTGTTCGAAATATTGAAAACGTTACCAGAGCTTTGGATATTGATTTGGTAACCCACGTAATCGACTATGAAGAGATCAAGGATTTGTTGCGTTCTTATATGAAAGCAAGTATGCCTTGGATAGATTTTCCAACCGACCTAGCTATTAAAGGTACAATGTATAACGTGGCTTTAAAGTATGGTATCAAATACATAATCCGAGGAAATGATTTTCGAAGTGAAGGTAAGCAGCCTGCTGAGTGGACATATTCTGATAATAAGCAGTTATTGTATTTGCACAAACAATTTGGAAGCGGAATAAAATTAAAGACCTTTCCGCAATTATCGATTTTTAAGGAAGTTTATGCGGGATATATTAAGGGCATTAGAGATGTAAGACCTTATTATTACATAAATTATAATAAGCAGGACGCGAAAAAATTATTAATAGAAAAATACAATTGGCAGGATTACGGAGGACATCACCATGAGAATTTATTTACCAAATTCGCCATGTCTTATTGGTTACCTAAAAAATTTAAAATAGATAAGCGAATAATTAATTTATCGGCTCAGATTTTAAGCGGGGCGATGACGCGCGAAGAAGCTATGGAAAAAATAAATCAGCCTTTTGACGCGGAGGATAATTTGCAGAACTTGAAAGATTATGTTTTAAAAAAGCTGGATTTGACGGATAATGATTTTACAAATATTATGGCGTTGCCTCCAAAAACGTATAAGAGTTATCCTTCGGATTATGATTTCATTTTTAAGAACGTGAAGCATTTTAAATGGCTAATTAAAAGAATTTACGACTTTAAGCCAATGGCCATTGAGAGTTCAGAAGTAATAGACGGGAAAGCGAATGCCAAAAATTGATTATATTTTTTCTGCAGGGCATCCGGCACAGTATTATATGCTTAAAAACAGCTATAATTATTTTAAATCAATTGGGAAGCAGGTTCGTTTTGTGATTAGGGATAAGGATATTTTAGAGAAGTTATTGATTGAGGATAATCAGCAATACTATAAAATAAACACGAAGGGAAACCGCAAAGGGAAATGGTCGGTATTATTATTTGGCTTTTTTGACATCATATTGCAAGATATAAGATTGTTTAAATTTTGTTTGTTTAATCGCCCTAAGCTAATGGTTGGAACTGACTATTCTATCGCGCACGTTGGATTTGTTTTGGGAATTCCTTCATTTGTTTTAAATGAGGATGATTTTAGCGTGAATAAATATTTTTGTAAACTGGCATATCCTTTTGCAACTAAAATTATTTCGCCCAAGGTGTGTGATGTTGGCAAATACGGTTATAAAAAGATTGGATATGATGGCTATCAGAAATTAGCCTATTTACACCCTAACTATTTCACGCCTGATATTTCAGTTAGAAATAAATATTTTTCTGAAAATGAAAAGTATGTGCTCATCAGGGTGGTTAATTTTAATGCCGGGCACGATATTGAGTCTGTGAATTCCGGTATTTCGCAAGAACTGATTAAAGACGTAATTGCAATTATAAATTCATACGGTTATACAGTTTATATATCAGGAGAGAAAGAACTGTCTGATGATTTAAAAAAGTATGCACTTAAAATAAAGGCTACAGATATTCATCATATAATGCATTACTCCGGTTTATTCATTGCAGATAGTCAGAGCATGATAGTAGAAGCGTCCATATTAGGAGTTCCCTCCATACGTTTTAATAGTTTTGTAGGAAAAATATCCGTGATGAATGAGCTCGAAAATACCTATGGTTTAACAAATGGCATTCATATTAAAGAGCCGGAGTTGCTAAAAGAGAAAGTAAAAGAAATATTAAGCGATGTGAATTATAGAAAACAATTGCAAGTGAAGCGAGATAAGATGCTGAATGAAAAAGTGGACGTAACTGCACTGCTAATAAAATTGATGTCCGACTATACTCAAGATAAATCAAAAAATAATTAATTTAAATGGCAATGGAACTAAAGGAGTTTAAATACACGGGCAGCAAGTTATGTTCACGCTGTATAATGGATGATACGGTGCAGGGTATTGAATTTGATGAGAAGGGTGAATGTACATTTTGTAAAATACATGATGAGTTGGAAGCAAAGTATCCTTTAGGAGAATCTTCAACCAATGAGCTCGCTAAAATTGCCAAACTGGTTAAAGAAAAGGGAAGAAACAAAAAGTATGATTGTATTGTAGGTGTAAGTGGAGGAAGGGATAGTTCTTATACATTGTATAATGCTGTTAGACTCGGATTGAGGCCTCTGGCTGTTCATTTTGACAATGGTTGGAACTCGGAGAACGCGGTGAGTAATATCGAGAATATTTGCAAGAAGCTTAATGTAGATTTATATACGCACGTAGCAAATTGGGAAGAGTTCAAAGATTTACAGAAATCATTTTTGTACGCATCTGTACCGGATGCTGAAGTACCAACAGATTGGGTAATATTTTCTGTGTTGTTTGAGCAAGCCAGAAAACATGGTGTAAAATATATAATACATGGCCACTCCTTTAGAACAGAAGGTACAACGCCATTAACATGGACCTATATGGATGGAAAATATGTAAATGGGATTCATCAGCGTTTTGGTAAAGTTAAACTGAAAAGTTTTCCGGTGATGACATTATGGAATTATTTGTATTACACATTCTTTGTTGGCATTAAACAAGTAAGGGTGCTTTATTATATTCCTTATGATGAAAAATTAATATTAAAAATGCTTACTGATGAGTTGGGTTGGCGCGATTATGGTGGTAAGCATCATGAATCCATGTATACCGGCTTTTTTCAATCGTATATACTGATTCGTAAGTTTGGAATAGATAAGCGTAAGCTGCATTATTCGGCTTTGCTGAGATCAGGTCAGATAACCCGAGACGAAGCTTTGCAAAAAGTTAAATCAGATCCATATTCAGGAGGTTATGAAACACTGGATTATTGTTTGAAGAAATTAGAACTAACTCATGATGAGTTTGAGAGGATAATGAATCTTCCAAAAAAATCTTTCTTAGATTACCCGTCTTATTATAAATTGGTTTTACGATGGGAAAAACTAATTAGATGGGGTGTTCGTATTGGCGTAGTGCCTGATACAGTTTATAGAAAGTTCTTTCGTTTTAAAATAAATAGATAATTTTCTTGAGACAGTTAGTAATTAATAAAGTAGGCGAAGAGGCATATTCCTTTTTTGGAAAGTATGTTGAAATGGAGTCTGATTCTACATTTATTATTTCAACCACAAATGAGTTTAACATTATTAATAATACCAGTTCACTTAAAACTATTATTAACTTAAGTAAAGTGAATAATATTCGCTATATCAATAAATTTTTCGAAAAAGTGAATGAGCGTTTACAAGATGATCAGATATTTATTTGTTGTTGGGAAACTTATCAAGCGCGAAAAGTAAGGCACCGATTGGGTAGAATTCCGTACTTAAGGAATATTTGGTTTGTCATGGAGTTTGTGGTATTGCGTATGTTTCCTAAGATATGGGGCTTAAAAAAAATTTACTTTCTATTAACCAGAGGTAGAAATCGATTATTAAGCAAGGCTGAGGTTTTAGGTCGTTTAGTGAGTTGTGGATTTGAAATTGTTTCACATGACAGCTTTAGAGGTTTAACCTATGCGGTGGTTAAAAAGGTAAAGGCTCCTGAGTATAACTTTCATGCCAGCTATGGTCCATTGTTTAAAATGAAGAGAATGGGTAAAGGCGGGAAGATTATCGGAGTTTATAAATTCAGAACCATGCATCCATATGCAGAGTATTTGCAGGATTATGTGTTGAGGTTAAATGGTTATGCCGAATCAGGTAAGCCGGCTGAAGATTTTAGGTTAACTCCATGGGGAAAATTCTTAAGGCGTTATTGGTTGGATGAACTACCTCAATTGATTAATGTTATTAAAGGCGAAATGAAATTGGTAGGCGTTCGCCCCATATCTCAACGTTATTTTCAAGACATACCGGAGGACTTGCAACAGCTTAGGTTAAAACATAAACCGGGCTGTATACCTCCTTATGTGGCATTAGACAGGAAAAGTTCCGTGGAAGCAGTATTGCAAGCCGAGCGGGAATATCTGACGGAAAAATCAAATAGACCCTATACCACCGATATTCGTTTTTTCTTTAAAGCCATATTTAACATTATTTTTAAAAGAAAACGCAGCGCCTAGCGCCAATACAGAGTCACATTTATACTCTTATAAATTTTTAAACTATCTTTAACCTTTAAAACCCGCTTTCCAATGAAGCATTTTCTTCACGTCATTGTTGTAACTGTTTTGTATTTGTTTAGTTCATGTACATCAGGAAAAAAACTTATTTACTTTCAAGGTAATTTGGGTTCAAGTGAAAGCAACAAGAATTATAACCCTGTAATTCATACCGACGATTTATTGTCGGTTACCGTAATGGGTATGGATGCTGAAGTGGTGAGGCCTTTTAATCTTCCGCAACAAAACTTAAACAGCAATTTAGGAGGTTATACGCAAGGTACGCCGCCACCTCCCGGTTATTTAGTAGATTCGGAAGGTAATATAGAATTTCCGGTAATTGGAAAATTAAAAGTAGCCGGTTTAACTCGTTCCGTTATTATTGATTCTTTAAAGAATAGATTGAAACAATATGTCAGTAATCCAACTATCTTAATCAGAGTGTTAAATTATAAGGTAACAGTTTTAGGTGAGGTTCGTAATCCCGGTACGTTTACAATACCAAATGAAAGGGTAACGCTTCCGGAAGCATTAGGTATTGCAGGCGACTTATTAATAACCGGTAAGCGGAAAAATGTTTTAGTAGTGCGGGACGTGGATGGAAAAAAAACAGAGTATAGAGTAGATTTAACTTCCAAGGAATTATTTTCTTCTCCTGTTTATTATTTAAATCAAAATGATGTAGTTTATGTAGAGCCTAATCGTGCAAAAATCAATTCATCGGTGATAAATCCTTCTAACGCAGGAATTGTAATTTCTGCGGTTTCTTTAGTTATCAGTGTACTTGTATTAATCAGTAAATAAGAATGGAAGCAGAGCAACAAAATTATACGGGCAATGAGGCTCAGGAAAGCAGTCTTAAAGATGTTTTATTAAAGTATTTGTTTCGCTGGCCATGGTTCGTTGTTAGCGTAATTGTATGCCTTGCATTAGGCTTTGTTTATCTGCGCTATCAAACGCCAATGTATGAGGTAAACGCAAGTATTTTAATTAAGGATGATAAAAAGGGCGGTAGCATATCGGATGAATTAAGTGCCTTCGAAGATTTGGGTATTTTGAAGAATAGTAAGAATATCGATAATGAGATTGAAATTTTAAAATCACGTTCCTTAATGTCTCTTGTTGTGAAGGAACTTAAGCTTAATGTACAGTATTTTTCTTATGGCCGTCCTATCGAACATGAACGCTATTTTGATTCCCCATTTATCGCTAATTATATTCTAAACGATTCAACACGTAACGTTACCGGAAACTGGATTGTTTATGCGGAAAATGAAAAGGAATTTGTATTTAAGGATGGTAAAACTGAGGTCGTAATAGGAAATTATAAGTTCGGTGATGCTATTGATATGCCATTCGGAAAATTGATCATCACTACAACTAAATTCATTTCGCCGTCTTATTTACAAAAGGATTTCCGAATAGTTATTAATCCGATCAATGCTGTTGTGGATCGTTATATAGCCTCCATAAAGGTTAGTCCGGTTAATAAAACATCAAATGCAATCACAATCTCGTTACGAGATGCTTTACCGGATAAAGCGGCAGCAATAGTTGATAATTTAATAAAGCAACACAATTTGGATGCGATTGCAGATAAAAATCAAGTTAGTTTAAATACTTACAATTTTATTTCTGAGCGAATTAAATTTATAGCTCAGGAGTTGAATGAAGTGGAGGGATCGGCTGAAGAATTTAAAAGCAAACATAAGTTAGTTGATGTAAAAACGGATGGTGAGTTGTTTTTGGAAACAGGAAGTGAAAGTGAAAAGAATTTATTGGAGGCAAATACACAAATGCAAATCGCTGCATTTATGGTAGATTATCTTGCAAAACATCAGGATTTAACAGATTTAATCCCATCCAATATGGGAATTACCGACATTCCTTTATCTAATCAGATAATTGAGTTCAATAAATTGGTTCTTGAACGCAGTAGATTAATGAAATATTCAGGAGAGAAAAATCCTGTTGTAAGTAATTTGGAATCGCAGATTATTGGATTACGTATGGCAATTGGAGCAAGTTTGAATAATTATAAAAGCTCTTTGGAAATTCGTGTACGTGAATTGGGTAAAAAAGAAAATGAAATTAACTCAAAAATAAGTACGGTTCCGAAATTTGAAAGAGAGTATAGAAATATTCAACGTCAGCAACAAATTAAGGAAGCATTGTATTTATATTTATTGCAAAAGAGAGAGGAAACAAACATTGCATTGGCGGTAACGGTGGCGAATGCTAAAATAATTGATTATGCCTATAGTAACGGGGCAGTAGTTGCTCCTAAAAAACAAATTATCTACTTGTCTTCGTTTTTAATTGGATTGATATTCCCGGTTATACTCATGTATATTTTAGAAATGATGGACACTAAAGTACATAGCAAGAAAGATATTGATGCTATTCAGGTTCCATTTATTGGAGATATTCCGCTTGCCGACGATGTAAAGAAAGTGGTGGTATCGCGTGGTAGCAATTCCAGCATTGCAGAAGCGTTTCGATTATTGCGTACGAATCTTGATTTTGTATTAGGTAGTAATAATGCAGCCAGTAAAACAATTTTCGTCACTTCCACTATGGGAAAAGAAGGAAAATCTTTTATCGCATTAAATTTAGCATCAGCGATTGCTTTATCGGGTAAAAAAGTAATTTTAGTAGGAATGGATTTACGTGCGCCAAAAATTCTAAAATATTTGGAACTAAACGATAAAGAGGGATTAACAAATTATATTTCGGACACTAGTATTGATATTAAATCTGTTATTTTTCCGTCTCCATTTACGGAACACTTGGATATTTTACCTTCCGGAGCTATTCCGCCAAACCCCGCAGAGTTATTAATGCATCAGCGCGTGATTGACATGTTCGATTATGTGAAATCAAATTATGACTACGTGGTAGTGGATACAGCACCGGTAGGAATGGTTACTGATACTCTATTGATAAGTAAATTCGCTGATGCTTTTGTGTTTGTTGTTCGGGCCAATGTATTAGACAAGCGTTTATTAAGTGTAGCGGAAAGTGTTTATAAGGATAAACGCTTACCGAATATGGCAGTATTGCTTAATGGAACCGGACATAAGAAAGGCTACGGTTATGGCTATGGCTATGGTTATGGCTACGGTTATGGTTACGGCTATGGGCAATATGGTTACGGTAATAAAGTGGAAAAAAAGAGCTTTCTTAAAAAATTATTATCAAAAAGCGAAGAGGAAGAATAAACAGAGATTTTACTTGCGAGAAAGTCAAACGTTAAAGTTTTTTACTTGTTATTATCTGATGCGGTACCTTATTTTTTAAGCTTATATCCGCTGAAATCACGGTTCCGGAATAAAATATGTTCCCTAAAAAAAAGTTGAGGTTCACTCAATCCCAAAAAAGCAATCAGAAGTCAGAAAGGATAGCAATGGGAGTCTATTTCGGTATATTCCATTTTTATGCCGACGAAACTCTGTTTTAATCAGATTAAACTATTGTCCTTTTGTTAAAGGACCTTTTCAAAATTATAAGATTCTTATACAAAACCTTACCGCTGCAGTTCACTCATTCGTTTTGGCAGCACTCTTGTTAAAACGCTTTAGATTTATTACTTTTAAGTGAATAATTTTAAAAGTATGCGTTATTTTTATCTCGTTGTTGTTTGTTTGTTGACCTTCACCGGAATTTCACAATCAAATCAAGATTTTAAAGAAACTGATAAGCTCGAAAGCCGCGCTGTTTTGTACATTCCAACAGCCGATAACGACAAGCTTGCACTTATAAAAAATGAATTTGCAAAGTATCCTCAAATACAAAGCGCAGTTTATTTTTATCACAACCATAACGCTCTTTTGATTGAGTTTGCAGATGTTGTGAATCCAATGTTTTTTACTTATTCCGATATAATTAAACTAATTGCTCATGGTATTCCATCTGAAGAAGTTTGGATTAAAACTCCCGCTGCTTATGATGAAATATTAAGTAATCAGGAATTAGACACAACAAAATTTATTTTAAAATAGTATGAAGAAGTTTTTTTTTACTGTAATACTAATAATCATTAGTTACTTAGGTTATTCTCAAACAACCTACTTAATGAATAATAATACTGCTGTTAATCTTACCTGTCCATCCACTTCATTGTTTTACGACAGTGGTGGAGCCGGAGGTAACTATAGTAACAGTGAGACCTACGTAAAAACATTTAATGCGCCCGCAGGATCATGTTTGCAAATCCAGTTTAGTTCATTTGGTACAGAATCCTGTTGTGATCGATTAAGGATTTATGACGGACCAAATGGAGCTAGTCCATTGATTGGTACGTTTGTGGGCACAACTTTGCCACCAACCATTGTTTCCAGTGGAACTTCCTTAACTTTCAGTTGGACATCAGATGGTTCTATAGTTAGCTCGGGATGGGTTGCAACGATAAATTGTTTAACAGCATGTTCGGGAGTTCCTAGTCCTGGTGTTGCTTCCTCAACCAGTAATTTTTGTGGAACAACCGGAACAGTAAATCTTTCTTCTGTTGGTGCAACAACCGGTTGTGGAATTAGTTATGATTGGCAAACTTCCTCATCTCCTACTGGTCCATGGTCGAATATTCCTGGCGCTATCAATGTGAATGCGTCCGTAACTTTTACTACCACTACTTATTACAGAATGCGTGTTCAGTGTAATAGTGCAAATACTGTTTTTACTAATACTTTGATGGTTACCCCTGCAACTTATACACCTTCATGTTCACTATCTACTTATGTGGCATCATCAATTGCGTATTCGCCGGATGCTTTTGCAGGAACACCAACTCCAAGTACGGATGATGTTTTGTACAATAACATTGCTATGTTTGGTTTTAATTTTTGTTATGGCGGAGCTTCTTATTGGGGTGGGTATATTGCATCTAATACTTCATTTGTGTTTGATGGCATTCCTTGTTTTCCAAACATACTTACAACCACTTATGCAGCACCGGGAATAGGAACAGGTTATACCATTCCAACAGCTGCTCCGGTTAATAATACATCTATTCCAAGAAATGCTGTTCTTGGTCCTTGGCACGATGCCAATCCGAGTTTGGGAGGAACTATTGCTTACGCTACTTTAGGTACAGCTCCTAATCGTCGTTTTGTGGCGAAGTTTGAAAATGTTCCAATGTACTCCTGTGGCACTTCAAGTCCGAGCATTTATTTTACAGGACAGATAAAGTTATTTGAGACGACTAATATTATTGAAATCCACATTGGTAATAAAGGGGTATGTCCGGGATGGAATGGTGGTTATGCGGTAATGGGTTTACATAGTTACGATGGACTAACTTACATTCCACCTGTAAATGCAACGGCACATAACCGACCAACTCAATGGACGATGACCAATACTGCTTATCGATTTACTTCGCCTTGTGCAAACGGTACAGGTCCATGTGCTGTTTTACCGATTAATTTTAAAAATTTTTATGGAGAGCGAGTAGATGGCATTAATAAGCTAACCTGGGAAACAGCCCTGGAAGAGAATGTAAAGGAGTTTTTAGTGGAGCAATCTTATGATGCTGATAAGTTTATTACTATTGGTAAAGTGCAACCAAAAAACGAGGCAGCCGAGTATAAATTTGATGATAAAAATGCAAAGCCGGGTACTATCAATTATTACCGCATCACTTCTGTAGAACATAACGGTGATCGTAAAAGTACATTCATTTTACCGCTTGGTGATTTAGAAGCTGATGTGGCAGTGTCGGGAGTTTTTCCTAATCCTGTAAAAGGTGATTTCAGCGTAAGCTTAAATTCACGTGTTATGGAAACTGTAGAAGTAAAAGTATATGATATGTTTGGTAAAGTTGTAAAGCAATTTAATAAACCATTAAGCGTTGGAATGCAAAAACTCGATTTTAATTTAGTTGATGTAGCATCCGGTACTTATATGTTAGAAATCAGTTCACCAAACAGAGGTATACTGTCTCAACAGAAATTGATGAAGGTCGATTGATGTTTAGTTGGTAGTTCGTAGAGAGGAGAAAGTGTAAAGTATAAGGAGGAAGCATAAGAATTAAGGAGTCCCGGTTAATAGCCGGGATTTTTTTTGGTAGGGGTTAATGGTGAAAGGTATAAAGTGGAAGCTTAAAAGTGTAAAGTTGAAAGGGAAATTTAAGTTTGAATAATAAAGGTAATTATAGATTTAAAATTAAGATCCCTGTTATGAAAGTGGCGGGGATTTTTTCATTTGGGGAAGTTTGATTGTTTAGGGTTAAAGGTGGAAAGTGAAAAGTAGAAAGTGGATTGTAAATTGTCATGTCGAGTTTATCCTCCGCAAAGCGGTGAAGGAGGACGGAGTCGAGACATCTTTTGTTTAATAGATTCCTCCTGCCGTCGGAATGACAAATGGATTCAAAGTAATGTCGAGGTTGGTCACCGAGCGCCTGTGGTGAGTTTATCGAACCATGTCGAGGGGCGAGCGAAACATCTTTAAAATAATGTATGTGACCCCCTCCCGGCATGAGCTGTGTAATGTGTCAGGACCCCCACGCCCTTCGGGCACTCCCCCTTATCATCTTAATTACGCATGTCTTTCAGACATTATTCAGATACCTTTTCGTGCCTCAAAGGTATACGCATGTCTTTAACCCAATAATTTAATATTTAGACGTATGTCTAATCACCGTTTAAGTGATTTATACCTCTTCGTCATAGGCTTATTTCTTTATAGTACTATCATTACCTTTTTTGGGGTCAATACCCTCGCTTAATCTCTCTCTGTCAGATGGATTAGTTGAAGGAATTACTATGGGGTCAGTTTTAATACTGGGTTCATTGTTATTACCTTGATTGTTTCCTGAGTTATTGTTATTATTTCCCATAGTCATAATGATTGGATTTACAAGTTCAATTTTTTCTGGATTATTTGAAGGTCTAAAATATAAATTTAAAGATAAAACAATAATTGATAAACCAATCCCCCATTTTGTTAAACTTAATCCTTTTTCATAGTTTTTTGTTGCTCCATCTAATATTGGTCTATTTGCGTTATAACAATCTCTGTTTACTGCAATTTCGAATAAGATAGCTTCATCATGTTTTTTATTTATAGCTTCATCGTATTTAGAAAGGGCAAGTCCTTGTTCCAATGAATTCATGTAATATATCTTCAATAAAAAAAATATTGCTAATACAACTAATATTAAAGGAAAAATGGCTACAATTTGAATCCAGAATAATGAATCAAATAAGCCAGATAAATAAAATGGTATAAAAAGTGTGCATAAACCCATAATTGTTGATGCAACAGAGCGTTTGTCCCTATAGGAACTAATTTGCCTTTCTATCATCTGATTTGACTTTTCAGCCAAGTACTTTGCTGTTTCTATATCTAAACTCATGTGATTAATATTTAAAATCAATTTTAATGATATTTACTTAGATTGTAAATACTAAGTTTTGGATAACTCTAATCTTATTTTAGAAATCGCTTCTTCCGTATTAGAATAAATATTTAAGTAACGGCTAAAGTATTTCTCGTTTTTATCTAAACAATTGGTCAATTCCATTAAAGATTCTTCCAGATAAAAGGAGTAAAATCTTTCAATTCTTTTTAGAAAAAACTCCTTTTGCGCAACATTTGAAGTGTTAACGTAATTAATTAAAGCTATCATATCTTCTAACATGAAATCAATACTAGAGAGCCAACCAGCTGCAACATATGGTTCTGGTAAATCTATTTTATCAATAAGATATCTAATATAATCATGCCCCTCATACGCTGTAACTGATGTTTCTTTGTTCACACTTTTTGTGGTTATAGTAATTGATAATGCTTTATAACTATTTTCGATTTCGTTATATAATCGATAATACGTATCAAATTGCCATTGAGATTGTAGCATTTGATTAGCCTTCATTTGAATTTTATTAGCTTCGATTTGTGATAAAAACGAATAAAATATTAATGCAGCTGCTATTAAGCTAATTATTGGAGCTGTTATCCCATTTATGGCATCGCCAATAGCCCCTTTGTTCGCTAGATTATAACCTGAAATAAATGAATCCGAAGTAAAAAGATATACTGAAATAAAAAGAATTAAAACAACACCTAAAAAGAGAGGTATTATTATCTTTAATTTTGGATAGGTTGAAGGATGTTGATTCTTGTCATCCATAAATGATTTGTTAAATTAGTTAATAGCAATTAATCCTATTTGGTATTTGGTACTTATAGAACTCCCATTTGTCAGGAAATATTTTTGGTGCTTTCATACTATGAATTTACTCAAAAATGAAGCAAGACGTTGCTATGTTTTGTAGCAATTTCAAAAGTACTATATTGCAATGGATATTACGAGTTGCATCTTAGATATAATCCTTCACAAGTATGATAATGAATCTGGTCTTTTTTATTCGGTTCGTATCCCTTCAAAATCAAAAATTCCAATATTGTAAGGGATATTTAATTTTAACTCATTAACAACCCTTTTAGATTCCTCTGAAAGTTCAAAGTCTATGCTAGCAGGCAAATAGGGAGAGATTTAGGAGCTATAAAGGTTGATTCAGAAAGAAATGCAATCGGGGATGGGCATCATAGGTATATTTGTTATATGTTAAGTGATATCCCACCAGATATAGATGGTTATGTAATTGCAAGAGCAACTCAAATTATCAGGTGGGAAGAAGTTAATTTTACAGAAGAGGATTATGATAGAAATTTTAATGAATTCATGGTTTCAGTTTATTAATACATAAAGTGGTATATTTATAGAAAATGATTATCCTTTTAGACATAGATGGTGTAATGGTTACCACACCTAGCTGGAAACCAACTGAAGACATGCCTGATGGATTTCCTAATTTTAAGTTTAATGCAATTATATCATTGAATTTGATTTTGGAAGAAACTAATGCCAAAATTGTGCTAACAACAACACATAAGGGTAGATTTAATCAAAGAAAATGGAAAGAGATTTTTCTCTCAAGAAAAATCCGATTAAAGTCAATTGATAAGATTCAGGAACCAGAATATTACAATGCTTCAGGTTCAGATAGGCTTTCTGAAATAATGGAATGGGTTCGCACAAATAACACAGATAAATATGTAATTATTGATGATGATAAAAGACTTAATGGACTCCCAAAAAACATAAAGAAACATTTGGTTCTTATTGACCCATTAATTGGCTTGACTCAAGATGATGCTGAAAAGGCAATAAGTATTTTAGTAGGAAGACAATGGGGAGAAGAGTAATTCACTTAACTCCAATGCCTCTTGCCCCAGCCCTTTTGAGACTGAGGTTTCCCATAAAATCACTTTAAGCAATTTTTTCGAAAGCGATTTTTATACTTCTTAAATCAAAATTGCCATTTACGTACTGACAAATTGCATTTATAAATTTTCTCTTAAATTTTTCTAATCTCATATTGCCCAATTTTAAACTAGGTTTCAACTCGTTCAATTGAGCTATAATAGCTTGATAAATATTGTTTGATAATGCTCCAATTATTAAGAACACCAAATTCTGATTCAAAAACGAAAATGGTGGATACTTCCAGCCATGATGATTCTTTAATACATCAAAATTTCTCTCCGCACTACCTCTTTGATTATAAAAGTGCATAATATCCTCTTCTGAAGACTCAAAATCGTTTGTTATAATTAATTTATAGCTATACTTCCCTTCAGTAATCCATTCTTGCTTTTTCTTTGAATTTTTCTTTGTTCTAATTACAGCTATTCTGTATTCTCTCTTCTCATTCCTTAATTCATGATATACTGATGTGCTTTCACATTTGATTGTTCTATTAGCTGATTTGAATGTAGCAGGCTGCCATTTCTTTTTGTATTTAATAGTATGCATTACGGATTGAGTTTGTCTTCCGCACACATAAAACTTAATATTCTGTTCATCCAAATAACGTAAGGCATTTACGCTGTATCCAGCAGAATCCATCCTTACCTTACCAACTTTTATTTTATGTTTTGATAAGATATCAATTGACTTCATCAAAGTTTCCTTTATTTCAGCTTGGGGAGAAACATTTCCACTACGCATCGTTATAAATACAGGTAGTTTTCCAATTGAACAAACCATTGGATGAATTCCGTTTTCATATATATATGATTTGTTTGATTCGTAACACTCAGTTGGAATAATGGTTGAATCCATATCCAATGTATAACTTAATCCTTCTTTTAATAATTTGGTTTTCTTAGTAGCTGATACTAACAAGTGGTTTAATGGTAAATTATCATTGTATTTTCCAATAGATACTTTTTCATGATGTCCTTTACCAGCTTTAGTTACAGTCTTTGTTGCCAAACTTTTAAAACTCCTTCCTAATGTGTCATGGCTAGGAATTTTTAATCCGAGTTTATTGACAATAGAAATGTTTCTGCCTATTTCTGAAATATGGTCAAGACGTAATCCACCACAGAAATTAGTTAGTACCCACGACAAAATAATGTCTTTGTAATCGTAGGCGCATTGCTTTCTTCTTATCCCAAGGGACTTTCGGATGGTTTGTGGAATCCCAAATCCGTTGATTTGCTTTAGGATTGGCACAATACCACCAAAGGGTGTTATATGTTTCCCATGGGTTTTCATTTTTATATGTTACTTGTGTTTTAATAATAATCATTTCAAAATATTTTTCAATCAATCATATATGTTGCAAAATTTTCTCTTCTATTCACAAATTCGAATATATTATTTGCCACCTCTTGTGGTGTAGAATTTTTATCTAATTGCGTACCACCGAACCGTTCAGTGTTTTGAAATCCTCCTAAGTCAAAGAGGTGTACCAATTCCTCTGGCTCTAATCCAAAGAAATTAATACAACCTCGTAATGCACCTAAACTTTCTAAATGGTCTATTAATTTGTATTCAGGTTCAATCCATTCCTCATCTTTATAATACCTCCATTCAGTAAATATTTCTGGAAGGATATTGAAGAATATAGGATTGTAATCTATAACGCTAAAGGTTCTGCTGTATTTACTTACCCATTCAACAAACCCTTGAATAAGAATAGGTTTTCTTTTGACTTCAAGTTTGTTTAAATGTGTAGCAAATAACAGCAACCTTTCATTATATATGTCCTTCCATTTTTTCATTTTAATTTTGATTAAAGTGTTTCAAGTGTTGATAAAGAATTTTTACCCATAATTCATCACAAACATATTTCGGATTTCTATTTGGAACCTTTAGTAGTTTGAATCCCTTGTTGTTTCCGTGTTTCTTTTGATATCTTAACATACACGCTAGTATATATCCATCAAAAGTTATTCTTCTTATAGGCTTCATTTTCTAAATTCTCTGTGTTTGTTAATATATGAGTACGCTTTCTTTGCATCAATAATTGCATGTCGTATCTCTTCATCCGATGAACAAACATCTTTGAACATTTTGTATAACTCACCATCTAATGGCATATCATCTTTTCTATTGTTTTTCATGATTTCAAATTTTAGTTATTAATACTGATTTAAGTGTGGAAGACATTTTTCTTCCACACGCTTCATTGCAAAAGTTTAACTCGCTTGCTTTAATTCAAGCATTTCAATTTCTGGGATAGCCGACCCAGCAATTCCTTTGATTGTACCATACATTTCAATTGCATTAGCTTTCGATAATTGTAGAATTTTTGCTCGTTCTGCCCAAAGCTTCTTTAGTTTTGTTTGTTCTGAACTGTAAGTATCTTCTAGCTTGTTAAAGCTTGTAAGAATTGACTCGTATAAGTTTTTGAATTGCTCTGAAGTCAAGTACTCATAAAGTAATTCGCTCTTTACTTGTTTACCTTCTTGCTTAATCAAAACTGATTGCATTTTTAATAAACCAAATCTTAATACAAGCGTTAAATCCTTAACCGCATTATAAGTGCAAATCCATACCCCATCTTTTACACCAAAATTCCCTTTGATGTCTTTAGGCATTGTTTTGGTTACAATGATTAGGATGTCGCATTTAGAATTCAAGTTGTCAGATTTCATCTTTGAAATCCATCCCTCAGAAAAGGCTTGTGTGTTTTTTGACTCGTACAAAATTTTGCCGATTTCATGTCCACTTTGTGTTTTGACAACATGAATTAAATCTGCTCCACATTGTCCCTTTTTGACTTCAAGGATTTCATCTGTAGGATGAAGTTCTTTTAACAAGGCTTCTAGTGCTTGTTCTTGCGCTTCGCCTTGTGCTTGCATTGAACCTTGTTCCAGTTTACGCTTCATCTCTTCAATCTTCTGTTTAAGGTCAATTATTACACCTTCTCTTTCTTTTGTTTTCATAAAAGCCTCACGATATATTTCATTTCGAATTGAAATTCGTAAATCAGTAAGGCGTTCGTTGTACTCTGCATCTAAATCTTTTCTAATAGATGTTTCAAATTCAGAAACAATTGATGTTTCTAAGTTTTTATTGCAGTACGGGCATTTAATTGTGTTTTTCGTTTCCATGTTTTCTTTTTTTAATTGTTAGACTTAATTTATATAAACCATATATGTTTCATTAAGCTTTTACGCATCATGACACATATATGTTTCATTATTTTTTAATATTTCCCGCAAGCATCTGATTATCAATTAGAATAAATGCAACAGATATGTTGCATTTATTAAAAATAATTGGTAGATTTGTACTCGAAATGCGAAAACCAGCAAAAAAGAAATTAGACCCGTATTTGGTTGCTTTAGGAGAGAGAATTACGTCTCTTATGAAGGAGCGTGGTATTACTCAACTAGAAATGGCAGATTTATTAAACACCAAGAACACTCAAGTGAGACGTATTCAGCGTGGCGAGGTAAATAGTACAATTAATATGCTAAGAAAAATTGCTGGTATATTAAAGGTAAAAGTTAGTGAGCTAGTCGATTTGGATTAGGCTCCAACCTCTTTAAACAAATCGGAAAGTTTTATATCCAAAGCGGAACAAACACTTTTAAGTAATTTTACGGAGGTGTTCTGATTTCCGTTAAATATTCTTCGGATTGTTCCCTCACTTACATTGGCAATATTAGCTAACTCAACATTCGATTTATACTTCTGGCGAGCTTTCTTTTGAAGAATATCCCCAATCCGCACAAGTATGTCTTTTTCCTTAGCCATGGGTCAAATGTCAGGCTAAGTCAAAAAATAATCTCG
This sequence comes from Bacteroidota bacterium, assembly GCA_017303905.1. Taxonomy (NCBI): domain Bacteria; kingdom Pseudomonadati; phylum Bacteroidota; species Bacteroidota bacterium. The sequence continues at coordinate 522,624 of JAFLBH010000003.1, read as the reverse complement.
TCATATATGACGAATTTGCCAGGTTTTTAATATCTTTGAATTAATGACCCACAAACACTTTCTCAAACCAATGATTAAAAACAAAAGACATCAATTTCCAATTAGTAAAGCATATACTAAATTATCAGCAGTATTAGCTTTGCTTTATGTGCTAACATCTTGCTCTACAAAGAAACTCGAACCATTCGTTTCATTTAATGAAGTAGCTGGCTCATGGCAAGGATATTCACTTTATAATGAAAAGGACACATTATTTGTTAATCTAACATTTGATGGGGAAGCGATTATCATGAGTTTATTTAATGATGATGATTTACGTATTTCGTATGAGTGTAAAAATCGATTTGACAACTTATTTTCACTAGATACATTAAAATTTAAGCCAACAAACATTACTGCTTGGAATGGGGGTAATTGCTCGGGTTGTGAATTAAATCTGTTGTCTCAAGACCCAAAGAAGCTAGATAGTTATCCTAACTTGAAATTAATCAAGGTTGATTCTACACAATTACAAATTCTATTTGATGTAGAAAAAGTGAATAATCTAATTTATAGTTATACAAATAAAATGATTGGGTTAGAAACTTTTAAAACTGCAAACCAAATCAACATTAAAAAGAATGAAGATTCTGACGGTTTTTGGTTTTTCAATCCATATACAAGTTTAATGCATTTTAATACCACTGATAATAATTTCATTACAGTCGAGTTAGAAACAGCGAAATTTTATGAAGTAGCTAGGAGGGAAATATTATTTAAATATTTTGATTTGCATAGCGAAAACATGGGAGATAAAACTCTTTTTCTAAAGGACTTCTCAAAAAACGGTAGTGTTTTCAAAATTGATATTAATAATGATAAACAAGAAGATATTGCTGGTTATTTTATTATAAATGATTTTTTATATTTTAAATTATTTATCAATAATGGTATAACATATTATGAATTCTTCTCAAAGCAACTTTTGCTTAGTGATGAACTTAGACCAGTTTATATAAAAGACACATTGAAGGGAAAAAATGTCTTAAGGATAAACTATGTTTATCATTATACATCAAATTATTTATACTATGATAATATAGATAATCAATTAAAAGAATATCAAACAGATTAATTTAAATTAATTATATAAAAAATCAAAGTAAATAGTATCGAAGGTAGAAATGAGCGACTCTATGGAAATAATTAGCAAAACAATTAAAACATATCAATATGGCTCTTAGAAAAGGTAAAGATGAATCATTCACAGTAAATGGTTCGACAGAACAATGGATAAGTAAATGTGAAAATGCACTCAAAAAAGGTGGATTCACTGCTGTCAACGTTAACAGAACACTTAGTCAAATTACGGCAAATTATAAAAAGCTAACAGTTTGGGGTGACATTACTATAACATTACATGACGAAGGAAATAAAACTAAAATAAGCGCATTCTCGAATGCTAACGTGGATAATCTTTTCGCTTTGTTCAGCAGCCCAAATAAAAAGATAATTAGCCAATTCAAAGATAATCTATAATGGATATTGTATTAAATTGAGCCATAATTCTTGATATATCATTATCTGGTTTAATCAAATATATAAGTAATTTTATTTTATGACACCACAAGAAATACTCTCAGATATAAATATAGTATTACAGCAAATCACGCAAGAAAGTGGTACAGATTCTATCAAAATTGGGTTGGTAGGACAGCTTTCTAAATTGCCTCCGCAAAAAGATAAACTTTATGTTTGGTATATCAATAGTACAAATACTGCAAGGGATATTTTTTTGAAATTACATAATGATTATGGTTTAGAGTATGACCCATCAATTACTGGTCAGTATTTGTGTGTTTATGAAACAGAGCATTAGTATTATCATAAAGCACATTGATTTCTCCATGTAGAATCATTGTATCCTTTATATGATTCATAATGCACTTTAATTTATCTTCGTTCGAACTGTCAAAATTCTGCATGACCTTGTATATTTTATGAAAGAAGTTATAATATAATTCCTTTCGTTTTTCAATCGCTATACATTTTGGACAATTCATTAATTACTAATTATACTCATTTATAGTTAATAGTAAAGCTTAGTATGCAAAAGGGGTATTTTTACCCCATTTTCTAGGTGTTTTTACGGTATTTTATTTCTGAAAATGCTATGAATTATAGCAATATAATCATTTGTTATTCCCTAATTTTATGTATGCTTATCGGATTAATGATATTTGGTTGTTTAATGGCTGTTACAGCTTCTTTTTTACAATGGATAAAAGAAAAGAATAGTAATGTTTCCAGCAAAATATATTTGTTTTTAGTGGTTATTGGAATTGTTATAGCATCAATAACTTCTGTTTTACAGGTTATGGACTCTAAAGAATCAGAGAACAAGTTAATGAATGCAAATACAAAATTACAAGTAAAGCTTGACTCCAATATTATAATAGTAACAAGGGCATTGGGAGAATATCATTTAAAATATGATTCTGCGCAAAAAAGAATAATTCAGACTATAAGAGATTCCATAAAGACAACCGTAATTCAGAGGGAACAGCCAACACTGATAATGGAAAATCCTAATGAAAATATTGGTGAGGCAAAAACTCAAGGGTTCATATTAACAAAGGATAAGAAACACTTTCAATATTCCTTCCAAAGCAAAGATGCAACTTCAAAAGATGTTTTTATTTATGCAAGTCTTGTTGGGTCTAATAATTATACAGATTTTGAATATATGTATCTCATGAATTGGATTGATGGAGAGACAATACCAAAGGATGGGATTATATCTGGAATAATTGAAAGAGATACAACATATAAATTTATAGTTATTTGGTCTAGGGGTTGGTACAGAAACATTAGCGGACAAACTATTCATTTTGATAAAATGGATATTTATAACAATAGAGCTAATACCATACACATTTTACAAGGCGATACAAGAAAAAAAATTGAAAAATTGATTAACAAGAAAGAAAGTGGAAGAAAAAGAAAATAATGATAGTCAAATATTAAACTCCTTAAAACATTTGGATTTTTTCATTTCAGAAATCTCCAAGATTGAACCATTTTTTAATGGGAAAGATTTAAAGCAAAATCAAACGCTAGTATTAGGCTTATTAGAAAGGCTGAAATATGGAAGTCTACATTTAAAATCAGTGTTATCCTCAGAAAGTATAAACTCGTTAGAGTTTTCGGCTGGACTAACTGCAAGGGCACTTCTCCTAGACCAATTAATTGGATTAAATTTGTATAGGTTAACTGAAATCGCTAGGGTTAAAGGTCAATTGGAAGCAGAAATGGAACAGAATACTGAAGACTTTTGTGAGAAGCATTTAGCTGATGGATTTCACAGCACTATTGTTTATGTAGAACAAGCTCAAACTTTTGGGTTCATTACGTTTGAAGAAAAAAAATCCTTGTACAATGAACTTGTGAGAAAATATGGTTATTACTTTGAAGAATATTCAGGTAATGGTGCAAAATTGAATGTTCGAACAGAAAAACCTGATGATAACAAAACACTATTTAAGAAATTGGCAAATGATTCAGTCTTGGCTCCAGTGGCTAAAATTTATGATAGTTACCAATATTATTCCAAGTATGACCATTTTAGTTTACTTTACTTTCATTTAACAAGAGAACCCTTGACAAAACGGTTGGAGAACCTTTATGCTTGTATTGAAGGGTTTATTGCGTATGAGGCAGCACTATGTTTAATGTTAGCAGTCTTCAGCAAAAAAGAAATACCAGAAGTTGAACAGCCTTTATTGGGTTCCTTTAAATATTACATGGAATACGCTGATAAGATATTGAGGAATTAGTTTAAAAAGACTTGAGAGGTTATGGTAAAAAACACAAAAAAATTGCATTTAACACCCTGTTTTTGGCGTTAAATGCGGAAAATAGGGTAATTTTACCTATTGGATATGTCAAATATTATCAAGTATTTTGCCAGATTCAACCTTACATAATGTATCTAACTTTCTACCTTTTTACTATATTTATTGTATAAAAAAGGTGAAGTGGTTCCAATTTTTAACATTTCAATTGACTAATTTTAATATATAAATGGAAAGACGAAGAAAAAAGTCACTACAAGCTTTAAGTTATCTTGCTAATAAGACTGATGATAAATCTATCAACAGAATGAAAGCAATAAAGCTTTTATGGATTGCAGATAAATATCACTTATTGAAGTATGGTAGAACAATTTTAAAAGACAATTATCATGCATTACCTCATGGTCCTGTATGTAGTGATACAAAAGACATTTCGCATTGTACAGAAGAATATGTATGTGAATACATTGAAAAATCAGGTCAGCATGCAATCAAAGCATTAAAAGACTTTGACGCATCGTTATTCTCGAAAACAGATTTAGAAGTATTAGATTTAGTTTGGAAAGAATTCGGAAAATTTGACCAATTCAAGTTAGAGAAAATCACGCACGAGTATCCAGAATGGAAAAAATTCGAGGATAGATTAAATGATGCTAATCGTCCGAACAGTTATAAAATGAATTTAAATGATTTCTTCAATTTACCTGAACCAACTGGGAAAAATATGGCAAGTTTTTTTCATTCAATTCCAAAAGAAATGATTGAAGAATCAAAAGCTACAATAGGTCTTAGAAAAAAATTCGAGCAAGTTTAGGTAGTAGCAATACCCATTTTATAAATAGCATTATCCACCGCGTTTATTACTTCTCACTATGGCTAAGACCGCTCGTCCTAGAAAAGATTTTGACACAAGCAGCCTTAAGGTGGGAGATATTCTTTGGTATAAAAATATTGAAACAGCCAGTAGCAAAAATCCAAACCATCCTCACATTATAGTAGCAATAGAAGATGATTGGTTTTATACTGTAGGTGGAACTTCTCAACAAGAAACAATTGAAAGAAAAATAAAACATAATGGACATGACCATTCAATGTTTCCAGCTTTCGAAAAACCTGAACATGGTTTAAGAAATACAACATTTTTTGATTGTACTCAAAATTTTGAGATTAATGGGAGGGTATTGAAGAAAAAATACCAAAAAGGAGAACTCGTAAAGAAAGCTGGAAGTTTAACCGTAGGTGAATATGAGCAATTAAGACTTGCTCTTAGGAAAAACGCCTCATGTGACATTAGTGATATTCTTATACATCCAGATGATGAAGTAGACGGTTACGAAGAAGCGGCTGAAGAATAATCCAACTTTAGCGCATAAAAATTTTGCGTTTTAGATATGTGTAACTTATCAGAGCATTGAAAGTTTTATTAAGAGACATACGAATACCTTTGAGGCACGAAAAGGTATCTGAATAATGTCTGAAAGACACGTGTAAGTTTAATTCACGAATCTCTGGATTATTATTTAAGGAATTTATAACTTTAAATAAAAATGTTATGACGGAAATGGATAAACATATCATTAAAGGCACATTGAAAACCTTAATAGAGTTAACTTATTCGAACATGTATCAGATACCTGAGAATGTAGCTAAAGGCAAGAAACATATAGAACTTCTGGAGTCTTATGAAGAGGCTTTACTTAAACAAGTTGAAGAAGAATTGTTTAAATCTTGATTGGGGTTTTATATTCCTTGATTCTTTAACATATTTAACCACCTCCTTACAGATTCCTACAAAATCGTTATTACTTTTAAGAATTTCTAGCTTTTCTTTTGATTCTTTTATTAAGGCATTTTGATTCATATTTATAAATATCTGGAATTAGGTTAAAAGACATGCGTCTAAATATTAGATTAAAGGGTTAAAGACATGCGTATACCTTTGAGGCACGAAAAGGTATCTGAATAATGTCTGAAAGACATGCGACTAAATATTAGATGTCTTTGGTTAAAGACATGCGTAATTAAGGTACTAAGGGGAGATGTCACGCAGTGACAGAGGAGTGACAGAAGGGTTTGTGAAAAAGGTGTCACCTTAAGTTACTCAAAAGAAATACTTTTATTCTTTGAGTTTATTGAAAACCAAAAAAGACTTTGTGTTTATTGTAATTCAAGGCTTCTCTTTCAACTAATTTTTTTAAAATTTTCATTGGTTCATCCGTAGCATAATTATTTCCGGTAAAATACTTAGTTTCTTTCTCGATGATGCTGTAGTAATTCATGGCTTTTTCAAAATCATCATTAAATAAATAAGCCAGAACCAAATTCCTTCTCATTTTGGCTTTAAATTCATTTAAATCTTTTTCGTCTTTAAATTCAGTGTGATATTTACTGTCATTAAGCATTGCTTCCCAAATACGAATAAGTTTAAGTGCATTGGATTTGGCACTGGTACAATGCCAATTAAGATGGCGATTGTATTTTATATTTGTCTCCATGGTGTCAACTATAGCACGCATAAGATCAACGGTTGTGTCGCAAGCATCAAAAATTTTATTTTTCGATTTCACCCAATAGTAATGTATGGATAGTGGTGCCGACTTATAACCATATCTTGATGTGACAATCATTGCCATTTGATCCATGCAATTCTTAACCAAAGTTTTTTTGGCTAAAGCATAAAGGTTTTTTGAGTTTTGATTATAGTCTAAATCTAATTCCGGTTTGCTGGCAAATCCGCGTGCGCCGGCTTTATCGCCATATGCATTATATTTAAAATCTTGAGGATATACAGTTAATTTTGGTTCATTGATTATAGTGTCGAATATGACTTTGTTTTGTTTTTGGTCGGTTACTTTAATTGAATATTCAAATTTGAATCTGATTTTAGAAGCGAATAAATTTTCCGTGGCATTAGTCTGTGGATTTGTAGTTGCAGAATTGTAATCTACTTTGTCTACAATTTCAATATTACCAAAAGATACATTAATAGTTAGATCTTGGGTTTCCTCTCCCGGAGTAGTTTTTACTTCTTTACCACCAACTACCATTCCGCCGATTAATATTCCGCCTTTAACTTCAGGTTTTGTTATATTTTTTAATCCACCTATATATTGTTCGGCAACATACATGTATTTTCCGTCTAACGGAACACCATCGGTTGCATGCGATTCGGGAAATATTTTATAGGTGTTGTATTTGGAATCAGGCAGTACTGTTGGAAGATATTCGTATTGCATGGTCCACATTTTTGTTTTAATATTTTGTGAACTGAGTGAAATAAAACTTAATACAAAGCAGGATGTTAATAGTTGTTTCATATAGTTGTTTTTTAATAAATTAAACTTAAACTTAAATGAGGTGTAAAAATATTATTTTTTATTTATTCTGAAATTATTTTTGATTTCATTTAATACGGATTCATGGAATTTAAAAACAGCGGAATTTTCAAATCTAATTATGCGAATACCTATACTCTTTAAATACTCCTCACGTGTTTGGTCGTGTTTAATTCCTTCTTCCGTAAAGTGATGTGCACCGTCGAGTTCAATGGCTAATTTTTCTTCTAAGCAATAAAAATCCAGAATGTAATTTCCAACGCTGTATTGTCGTCTGAATTTTTTTCTTTCCAGTTGTCTGTTTTTAAGAGAGCGCCACAAAACCGATTCAGCGGGAGTAGATTTGTTTCGTAAATTTTTCCGAAAGCCTTCTATTTCTTTTTTGTTATAGAGTTGAGTAGACATACGGACAAAATTAAAGTGATAGATGAGAGATTGATTGCTATAAATTGTAGTAAAAGCAGAAAGTGAAAAAAGTGGATACGGTTTTTCTGATAAGGGGGGTGATCCAACTTACGGTGTGAGCTGTGTAATGTGTCAGGACCCCATGTCCTGGTGTATCAAGACTCCATGACTGGGGTGTAACATACCCCTCCCGGCATGAGCTGTGTAATGTGTCAGGACCCCCACGCCCTTCGGGCACTCCCCCTTAGCAAGGGGGAGAAGGATGAACTTATCTAAGAAATTAATTTATGCGAAGAGATTAGAATACTAATGCTAGGGTGTAAAATGCAGCTTATTAAAAAACGTGCTGTTAGTTCTCCCCTTTATAAGGGGAGATGTCCGCAGGACAGAGGGGTAGTATTTATAATGTTAACGCAAAATAATAGAATCAATGCTCTCTTGATATGATATTAATTCGAAAGAGTTTCAAGATATCTTTTAATAGTGTTTAATAAAAAAAGAATATTTTTTTCACTAAACCATTCTATGTTTACTAGTAAAGGTTCAAAACCTACTAGGTTAATTTCAATGTTATTAATAATTAGCTTGTAAGTTAAATCACCTCTATCGCTTAATAGTGATACAATTTTATTATTGTAAGAAAAAATGATTGAAAAACTCATGCCGTAATTTTCAGCCTCATTGATCACAAAATTATTTAAATGTTGGTTTAAATAAGATTCGACAACTTTTTTAGCAGTATTAAAACTTAAAAAATTTTTATTATCAAACATATTGTTTCAGAAGTTCATTTAACTCCTCAAGTTTTCTTAGAGCTTCTTTATTGTTGATTCCATCATATATTATTCTTGGTGCGAACCACACACTCCATTCAATTAAATTTTTTAAGTCTTCTGAATTGTTGATAAGAGCACTTTTTAATTTCAGGAATTCATTTACTAAGAAGTCGCAATTGTATAAGTGAGCGGGATAGTTACCACAATGTCCTTTAATTAAAATTATTAAACTGTCAATATTCTTTAATACCAGTTCCTTCATCATCTTTGAAAATTTTCAATAAATCTCCCGGCGAATCTTTTGGAATTTGATTGTATTTCTAAAGCTAGTTTGTCTATATAAGTTTCTTCTTTTTTTAGGTAATTTTCTTTTTCTTCTTTATTTAATTCAATAGTCACTTCATAAAGGGCAACACTTCCGCAGATAACGGTCAGATATAATTTGTTATTAAAATGAAACAAACTGTAATTGTAGTCCTTATTAATTAAAAGTTTCATCCTAATTCATTTTCTTTCATCCCAATAAGCATTTCAGTGTAGCCTCTTAGTTTAGCGTGACTTTCTGGAATACATTTTTTAAACACACGTATTTTTTTGCTGAGAATTTCATTTTGTAAATCGAAGTTGTTTTCGTATTCACGTAGGCTGCCTGTGTAGCTAAGTTTAATTAACTCGTTCAATAGCAAAATGCCTAATTCGAGTTCTTCTTTAGTATTTACTCCGTATTGGAAATCATTTAGGAATAGATTTGCTGCATCAGGAATTAGTTGATACTTGTGTGAATTGTTTTCAGACTTATATGTTTTAATTAGTTGAAAAATTGTCACAATAAATTAATTTATTTGCGGGCTATTTGGTTAAAATTTAAAAGAATTCAAGATTGATTAAATGCACTTTGTACTTTCTCAATAAAATTGTTAAATTCTTCTATTTGACTTTCGCTAAATCCCATTCCTTCAAATTCCCTTGGATCTATATTAATTGATTTAAGTTGATCTAAAGAATTAAAATGTTCGTTTGAATTTATTAGGTCAAGGTCAGTTTGTAACTTTATTAAAAGCGTATTTTCTTTCTTAAATCGTTCAATTAGATATTCTTGTTTTTCATTAAGTGTAGAGTCATGCAGTGATGATGGAAGTGTTTGATTGATTTTCCAATTCGGTAATTTGGTAATTCTATTTGAAAATTCGTTTAAATAAAAATCAATCTTATTTCGAAATAAATCTTTTATTCTTAGTTTGTCCATGGAGCTAATTTAATACTTGTTACGATATTAGATACTTGTTGTTGATTTTGTGAAAAATTAATTATTATTTGTTCGGAATTTCCTTTTAAAAAGAAACTTGAAGTATTACTAGATGCTGGTTGCTTAGCCGCTTTGCCATACCAACCAATTAATCCTGAAGAAGGCACCTCAATTTCTATAATCTTACTCATTCCATTCCATTCCGGCATTACTGCTGTCCCTTCAATAATATCGGTGATTTGAGTTGGTTTTTCAAATGTCCAAAACGATCCGTTAGGTAAAGTATTACCAGACATTGTTATATCATCCCATGTTTTATAGCCGTCGAATACTCTATATAATTTGGTTCCTGGTTTTATTTTTATTAATGAAATCCCATTGTTTAAATTTTCTAACACTTCTATTTCATTTCTTTGATTCAAAACGGCATTTTTTACAAATGTTTTGGATTGTGCAGAAGTAAGGTTGAATTGTTTGCCGAAATGATTCTTGTAAATTGTAGTGGTGATGTTATCAACAGAATTAGAAATGAAGTTACCAGGAGTAACGCCCGGTATATTTTCGAAGTCACTAATTATAGAACGTTGATGATTTATGCTTTTTGCGCTCGCAAGTTTATTGTAAAGTTCTGTCTTGTTATTTGAATTAAAGAAGGCAGTTTTCAATTTCGAATCAATTAAACCTTTGTTAATCCATTCGGTTATTTTTGGTTTTGCACCGGTTGGTAATTGAGGCACTAATTCATCAATCCAAGAAAGCGAAGATGATGCTTTCCTATACCCTGCAACAACAGTGTTATTTCCGGCGTCATATTGAACAATCTCTATATCTCCTTTTTTAACTGCGCCAGTTACATCTTCGACATAATTTACATTATCAAGTTTTCCAATTATGGTTCCTTGCACAGAACTTGGTAATTCAGCATTATTAAATTTGATAGCTTTCTTTGTTATATCAATGGTAGCTAAAACAAAGTTTGGATTACCATTTAATTTCAAACATAATTGAAGTCCGGCAGCTGTTTTTACTATACTCTTACCAACTTGACTAAAAGCTTTCGAAACGACTACAGCTGTTTTGTCAACCTCTGCAATGATTTTTGCGATTTTTGCTCCGGCCATCCCGGTAGATAGCGCTGCTTTTACTTCTCCTACACCATAAAACAAAGAAACAATGTCAAACACTAATTTGCCTTGATTGTAGGCACAGGTTCTATCACTACAAAAAGTAGTGTTAGCCCAGCCACCTAAAGATTTCACCAATTCATTATAAATTTTTTTATAGCCTTCAGAACTGCCACAAATTTCTCTTACAAGTTTTATAGTCTCTATTGTTTTTTCTCTAGTTAATGCACAACCGGAAGTAGTCGAATTGTAGCCAAGGGGTGTCCAACAATTAATTAGATCTACTAAATTAACCGCATCCTTTATAGTTAGAAATACTCCATCCAATATTCCACATGCAAATGCACAACCGTAACCACCATCCGGCATGGCATTCAAAACATTGTTGTTCCAAGTGCATTCGGGAATGATGCCATTATAATTTTTGTAAGTATTATAGCAATTAAGTCCAATAATATTTTGTAACCATTTTGCAAAATCAGCCTCGGATAAAGCCGCATCCTCCTCCGTATCAAACCAATTAAACACCATCTGCGAGCTATGCATCTCCTCCCACTGCATCGCGCTCAATTCCACACCTTGCTCTTTGTAATCCATTAAATTGTTGCTGGTGTTTTTGGCAATGGCAGGGAAGCTGTGCTCTAATCCAAATGCGCCGTGTGCTAATTCGTGCGCGAGGTGTTTAACAGAAGCATTCGCCGCTACAAATCCTAATCCACGTCCGCGCACCATGTAGCCTTTTACGGCAGGGTCGTTGAAATTATTTACTACAAAAATATAATAAGCTTCTTTATCGTATAAGCTGTCGTAGCTTTTGTAAGCATCGCGTAAAGCACGCATCTCCGTGCTGTACTTGCTTAATAAATTAGCATCGGCCGCTTCTAATCCGTCATTTCCTAAATTAAAATTGAAATTGCTCTTAGTGGTTACCGACCAATTCACATTGGCTTGCCCAAATAATTTATTCAGCTCATTTTGTACATTGCTTACACTTAAAGCGGCATTGTTAACCGGAACTAATACTAGTTTTCGGTTTTGTTGTTTTAAAGTGACGACATTGAGCTTACCGATTTTTCTAGAATCATAATACGCGTACACACAACCTGCATCGGCCGGCACCGTTACTTCAAAACTGTTCGCTCCTGCTGAGGTATGCACACAGGTTTGTCCGCCGCGCGTTTTGAAACTTAATTTATTCGCGTCAAAGGGAATGATTTTTATCTCTGCCTTTACTTTATCACTGGCATTTTCACCAACACTCTTATAAGGAACAAAATAAGTTTTGCCATTGTTTAATTTAATAGTTTCATAATTATTGAGCCAGGCCGCGTATTGTTTTTTATCGAAACCGAATTGCTGATTGTTGCTCTGCTCGAAGTGCACAATGCAACTGTCTTTGGCATCGATGTTATCGTTTCCATACGTGATATAATTAAACGGACCGGTAATTTTTGGCGGTGGAGGGGTGGTCTGTACGTTATATTGATTGCCTTCTCCGTCACGCACCACCACGATGTTTTGGTTGGGCGGCATGGTAAAACAAGAATCATCGCCTTGTATTTTTACACAAATCTGATTACCGCTCACCCAAATGCTGTCGATTTTCCCGGGAATGTATGATGCGTTTTCTTCTGCAAAATTCTGATCCCATTGCTGCGTCCATGCAGTAATGCCTTCGGTTAAAGCTTCAATGATACCTTGTTGATGTCGGTTGTTATCATCAATGTAAATATTATTGAATTTGACAGCTATTGGAAATCCATACACTTCGGCTGTTCCTTTTCCACTGTACCAGCCCTGCGGACCGTTAGGTGTAATTTGGGAAGCCTTCACTTCAAATTGTCCGCTTTGTATGATTAAACCGGGAATTGCTTTACTCACAGGTAAAGGTTGGGCCTGAAATACGTCCGGCGCAAAAGTTTGATCGCCACAACCATACACCGGCTCGCTCAATGTGCGGAAAGTAGCCACATTACTCCAGTCACCGGTTAAGGCGCTGCCTTCTCCGCGCACGCGTGCTTCATAATCGGTGTTAGGTTCCAGATTATTTACTTTTTCAAAATTGCCGGAGGTATTGTAGTCAAACCAATTTTGTGTGCCTTGTTTTCTAACTTGTAGTTTATAATTGGTGTAAATGCTTTGCGTATTCCAGGTACAATGTCCCATGCGATGTGTGATGCCATTCGCGTTGAGTGTTAAGCTGAGCGCGTTCCCCAATACAGAACTTAAATTTCCGTATACGAAGGTGCAAATCTGACTGTAACCGTTATTCTTAAACCAATCTCTTCCGCTTAAATCACGTGCGCGTACACGCCACACATATTTCATGTATAAATTAAGTGGCGGTTCAGCAATTCCATAATTAAGAAGAGGAAGATTGGTAGTTGTACTGAAAATAGGAGCAGTACTTAAAACAATTTGATTGGGATTAACAGAAGAATCGGGACGCACTTCCCATAATTCAAAATCGTACTCTGTGCTCGTGGCACTATTAGGAGAACCGATGTTTACGGGTGTCCATTGAAACACGATGTTTTGCGGAACTTGCGGCGTAATGTTTTTTGAGCAGAGCGGAAGATTTAAAAAAGGTGGATTGCTAAGCGTGAACCAGGCATTGCTGCAGCTTTGATTACTCACTTGAATTTTTCCCGGATTATAATAATCATAAGCAGTAACACAAATGGAATAAAATCCTTCCGGAAGTGCCATTCTGTTTTCGTATTGCGCTTGATTAATGCCAATGAAATCGAGATTAGCAGAATTAAGATAAGGCGCCAGATCAACACCACTGATGATGGTGGGAATGCCCGGTTGCAAGACAATAGGAGGCGGATTAAAAAGTTGTTTGGTGACGATGCTAAAACCATTTCCTTTTATTTCCAGTTTTAATTTGACGTTATATTGAGGTGTGAGAAAATCATTGAATTGTAAAATGATTTTTAATTTTTCGGAGGAAGGGTCGGCGTAATCGGGAAGGTAGCCGCTGTAAGGCGGGATGAGTTGAGTGCTAAGCTGCACAGGATACACTTGTGCTTTGATGTTAGAAGAGAACAGAAAGAGAACGAAGCAAAGCAGAAGTGAATTTAAAAAGTTGAATATTTTCTTTTGTAAATTCAATTTTCAAAAAAGAGAGTAAAAATAGAAAATTTCTTTTTCTAAAAAAGTTTAGAGAACTGATTTTTCATGGTTTTTTATGGAATGTCATGTCGAGCGGAGTCGAGACATTTATTTCAACACAGAGTTTTGAGGATTAGAGAGCACGGGGTAGTTTTTTGAACACCTGTCATTTAGAGTTTATCCTCCGTAGCGCAGTGAAGTAGGGCGGAGTCGAGACATTTTTTCAACACAGAGTTTTTGAGGATTAGAGAGCACGGAGTAGTTTTATATAAAGTAATTTAAAGTTAAACCCCCTCCCGCTACGCGGACTCCCCCTTAGCAGGGGGAGAGGTTGTCCGTTGCTATAGAAGCCTCATAGTACCACGACTGAATTCGCCCCTGCTAAGAGCTTGTCCCGATTTTATATCGGGAGGAGATGTTACGCATTTACCAGCCGTTGCGGAGCAGGCTGGGGACAGAGGGGTTTATGACAGTGTAGTTTTATATAAAGTTAAAGTCCCTTCCGCTACACGATCCCCGAGCATGTCGAGGTTGGTCCCCGAGCTTGTCGAGGGGCAAGCGAGACATCTTTAATATTATGTATATAGCCCTCTCGCACTTCGGACCCTCCCCCTTAGCAGGATGAGAGGCTGTCCGCTTTTAAAGAAGCTTAATAGTACCACGACTGAATTCCCCCCCTCTCTACCCAAGTAGAGAGGGGGTGGACGAACAAAGTGAGTCCGGGGGTGAGTTAAAAAAGTGCGAGTACAAACAAAAAAGCCCCGAGGTTTACACTCGGGGCTTTTCATCATACATTTTAGTATTAAAGTGCCTTTTTAATTTCGTGCTTTTTGAATTTGTAACGTTTACCTAATGAAATAGGAGCGGGTTGGAATTTGTATGCTACACCAATAGAGTGTTGCATGTAGTTTGCTCCGGTTTTAATAAACGGACCTGCCAATGCGATTTTTGAAACGCTTTGAACTTGAATTCCCCAGCCTTCATAAACCCACACATTAAATCCTAAACCTAAGTTAAGAGAAGCAGTATGGAAATAAGGACCGTGTGCGCGGTAAGTGTAACCTAATCCCATATGAGCGTATGGTTGAAAAATTTCTTGTTCACCAAACATTAAAGCATTTAAATCGTATAATTTATTGAAATCATAAATCGCCGCAGCATCAACACCAATGTACATTTGTCCTGCGCTTGCTAACTCATTATTATTAATTCGATTTCCGCCCGCATATCTGTTATAAGCAACACCCAATTCAACACCCCATCCTTTTTCCTTATCAAGTACTTTTTGACAGAACAAACGACTAGGATATGGAGGAATATTCCAAGATTTATTTACATCAAATAAACTTTTAAAAGGACGACCATCGTCATCAACTACATTCCAACCTCCACCAACTACCCAAGGAGTTTGACGCATTTTCGCAGAAAACTGATACCACCAACGTGAAAACTGCGCGTTAGAGTTTAAGCTTAAACCAATGATGGCAACAATTAAAAGTGTTTTTAAATTTTTCATAATCGTTAAAAAAATTATCAGCATTATTTCGCTAACAAGTAGCAATAATAGTGATAATTAGCGAATTGAACAAAAAAATGACCACTATAATTGAGCATTTTATTTTTAACGACTATTACAGTACCCAAAATCACTAAAAATTGTTTAAATAATTGAAATACAATAATATAAAATTAATTTAATTACGATGCCTAAACAGAATTATTCGAAATTTATTTAATAGTTTTGTAAAGCATGAATTTGCGTGAAGAAATAAATCAAACCATTCGGAGCATTCCTGATTTTCCTAAACCGGGCATTTTGTTTAAAGACATTACACCGCTTTTCGAGAATCAAAAATTATGTACACGCATGGTGGAAGAAATGATTGCGCAAACGCCTTTGAAACCGGACGCTATCATAGGTATTGAAAGTCGCGGTTTTTTGTTTGGTTTTTTAATGGCGAACAAATTAGATGTTCCATTTGTTTTAGTTCGTAAAGCGGGAAAATTGCCTTATAAAACGATTAGTTACAAATACGATTTGGAATACGGTTCGTCGGTGATAGAAATGCACGAAGATGCTTTGAAAAAAAACGCAAATGTTTTAATTCATGATGATCTTTTAGCAACCGGTGGAACCGCTGCGGCCGCTGCCGAATTGGTAAAAATGGCCGGCGCTAAAGTTTCCGGTTTTTCATTCATTGTTGAACTCGAATTTTTAAAAGGAAAAGAAAAATTAAAATCACATTCAAATAATATAACATGTCTGGTACAGTATTAGAACAACAAGTTGGCATGAGCTTTATGCCCAACGAAAATCAGCAAATGATTGCTGATATGATTCGTAAATTCGGAAAAGAACATATCTATCCGCAAATGATGGAGTGGGATGAAGCACAAACTTTTCCTGTTGATGTATTTAAAAAACTAGGTGAACTGGGCCTTATGGGCGTTTTAGTTCCAACTGAATATGGCGGTTCAGGTTTATCGTATACCGAATACGTAACTGCTATTATTGAATTGGGAAAAATTTGCGGCTCTATCGCTTTATCGATGGCAGCTCATAATTCTTTATGTACCGGTCATATTTTAGCTTTCGGTAATGAGGAGCAAAAGAAAAAGTATTTACCAAAATTAGCCACTGCCGAATGGATTGGTGCCTGGGGTTTAACTGAAACCGGTACCGGTTCTGATGCCGGAGGGATGAACACCGTTGCCCGCAAGGATGGCGATTATTATGTGATTAATGGCAGCAAAAACTTTATCACACATGCTATCACCGGAAATGTAGCGGTGGTGATTGTTCGTACCGGCGAAAAAGGCGACAGCCACGGTATGAGCGCGTTTATCATTGAGAAAGGTACACCCGGTTTTAAATCAGGTAAGAAAGAAAATAAATTGGGTATGCGTGCCAGCGAAACAGCTGAATTAATTTTCGAAGATTGCCGCGTTCACAAAGATCAAATGTTAGGTAAAGAGGGTGAAGGATTTATTCAAGCGATGAAAGTATTGGATGGCGGACGTATCAGTATTGCTGCATTAAGCTGTGGTATTGCACGTGGTGCCTATGAGTGTGCTTTGAAATACAGTAAGGAACGTCACCAATTCGGAAAAGCCATTGCTACATTCCAGGCCATCAGCTTTAAATTAGCGGATATGGCAACTGAGTGTGAGGCTGCAGAATTGTTAACGTTTAAAGCGGCCGACTTAAAAAATAAAGGTCAGAAAATGACGAAAGAAGGCGCTATTGCAAAATATTACGCTTCGGAAGTATGCGTGAGAAATAGTACAGAAGCCGTACAAATTTTCGGCGGTTACGGATTTACAAAAGATTTCCCGGCCGAAAAATATTACCGCGACAGTAAGTTGTGTACTATCGGTGAAGGAACCAGTGAAATTCAAAAACTGGTAATTTCCCGCGAACTGTTAAAGTAATTGTTCTAGTTAACACCGTTGGTGTTTTAGTTTATTTGTGTTTAAAGCTGCTCTTTGTTTGGAGCAGCTTTTTTATTTTCAAGTAATTTCTTATAAGCAAAGGAAGTTTAAGATGGATTGTCATGTCGAGCGGAGTCGAGACATCTTTTTGATATAAAGTTTAACCCCCTCCCGCTGCGCGGACTCCCCTCCATCGATTATCCCGATAGCTATCGGGACGGGACAGGCCTTAGCAGGGGGAGAGGCTGTCCGTTTCTAAAAAACTCAATAGTACCACGACTGAATTCTCCCCTGCTAAGAGCTTGTCCCGATTTTACATCGGGAGGAGATGTCACGTAGTGACAGAGGGGTTTTATATATTTAAAACAGTTTGAGATTAAACCCCTTCCCGCTGCGCGGACTCCCCCTTAGCAGGGGGAGAGGCTGTCCGTTTCTAAAAAACTCAATAGTACCACGACTGAATTCTCCCCTGCTAAGAGCTTGTCCCGATTTTACATCGGGAGGAGATGTCACGTAGTGACAGAGGGGTTATGACAGAGGGGTTAGCAGCAATCAATTTACTTTTAATACAACTGTTTTAGTTATCGGATACATTTTTATGGCGGTAAATTTAATAGCTCGTTTTTTATAGTAAGATAAATTGTAAGGCGGATACAAAATCAAATAATCCATATCATCCAATAAATCTTTTTCTATCCATTCTTTACTTTCATCGTAGGTGTTTAATTGCGATCCTTTGAACGGATATTTATAATCATCGCTGGGCTGATAGTAATTAATGAAAACGCCAAAATGTTCATGACACATTCCTACATTCTTTGCTCCTAATTTTTTTACTAGATCAAAACATTGTTTGGATTCGCTCTGATGATAAAAATCAAACGTATGTGTAAACTGTATGTTTTTAATAAAGTTCGACGCTAACAAGATACCAATTAAAAGGAAAATATAATTAAGCGGTTTGTTGCGTTGTGATACATAATTACAAAAACAAATCAGATTGATACAAAGAAGTGGAAATAAAGAAAGCGCTGAACGGTAATAAGGATACATCACGCCTGCAAAAACATGATTAATGATTTGCAGACCTAAAAATAAAACCAAAATAAGGGAAGCGTAAAAATAGATTTGGTTTTGGTGTTTCTTTCTAAAAAACAATCCGATTCCCACCGAAAAAATCAGCCAAACTAACATCATGACGGCAGGAATAATTAAAAGCGAATTCTTCTCTCCCAGATTTAAATAAAACAAACTGTCGATGGCCGAGGCAAAAACGCCTTCAAATAAATTGCTTGTGCCTAGTAATAAATCATTCGAACAGCGTTTGATAAATAACAGCGCGCGTAAAACCAGAAGAGCAAAGCCCATTGCAATAAAAAGATGCCAATAGAAATTTTTGTTTTTAAAGAAAGCGAGTCCTTTCTGAAAGTAATTCTCATAAAAAAACACTAAGGAAAAAGCACTCAAAAAATAAAAGAAATTGAAATTGGCAATGGCGGCGAGTCCTGCTGAAGTTAAAGCAATAAATGCGTTTTTATTGGAACTCTCTTTTTTGTGTTTTAGAAAAAAATAAAATGCCAGGCACTCGAAGAACATTCCTGAAACATAACCGCGCGCCAAAACAAAATAGTCGAGTACAAAGGGATTTAAACATAAAACCGTAAAGGCTAAAAATTGCAGTCTGTAGTCTTCGAGTTTTCTGATAAACCCATATGCTAAGGTTAATAGTCCACCGGCACACACAATACTGAACCAACGTAATCCCCACGCACTTTCCAAACCGAATAAAGACGCGATTTTCATGGCCGCAGAGTTGAGCCAATGCGAATTGGCGTTACATAAGAATTGCGCGTACCAAAATTGTTTGATGTTTAAAAATGAATAGGCTTCATCATGCGTAAAATCCAGATTCACGGCACGCGCGCAAACAAAAAGAAACACCAGCGTTACAGAACTTAATAGTATAACATGGTTTTTGTTTGTTTTAAACATGGTTTAAATATAGTAAAAGCCAAGGTTTAATAGGGAAACGTATTTGATAAATAGTATCTTTACATCAGTTTTGAAAATCAAACAACATATTCCCAATGCAATCACCTGCGGTAATTTGGTGTGCGGTTGTTTAGCCATTGTACAAGCTTTTAATGGTAATTTAGTATGGGCAGCTTATTTAGTTGGTATAGCAGCCGTGCTTGATTTTTTCGATGGATTTGCTGCGCGTTTATTAAAAGTAAGTTCGGCGATTGGAAAAGATTTAGATAGCCTCGCGGACATGGTTACATTTGGAGTGGTGCCGGGTGTGGTAATGTTTCAAATGATTCGCATGAGCAATCTATGGGATTTGTCCATTGAGAGTCATGGAGATTTTGGTGCGTTTTTGGAGAATCAATATATAAATAATCCATGGTCTTATATTGCGTTTTTGATTCCGGTTTTTTCTGCATTGCGCTTAGCGAAATTTAATAACGATACCCGTCAGAGTGATTCTTTCATTGGAGTTCCTACACCTGCTAATGCCATTTTGATTTGTTCCGTTGCTTTAATAGTAAGTTTATATCCAATACATTTTAGAACATCTATTGCTCCTTCAATAGAGGCCTCTTATAGCTTTTATTATTATATAGTAAGTTTGTTTAATAGTACATCTTTTTTAATAATTACAACTATTGTTTGTAGTATCTTATTAGTAGCCCCAATTCAACTCATCGCATTAAAATTTAAAAATTTCGGATGGAAAGGAAATGAAGTCCGTTTCGTGTTTCTGATTTTGGCGCTTGTGTTATTGTCGGTATTTCAATACATGGGAATTCCTTTTGTGATTTTGTTTTATGTGTTATTGTCTGTCATCAATAACCTTCTTGTAGGCAAAAAAAGCGAAAACTAAAGGATTCGCCGTATAGGACTTGAAGGCTTAAATTTTCTTAAAAAAACCCTTTTTGATTTCAAACCTTAAATAGTATATTAGCACCTCAATTCTAAAAACAAATTATGGGATATCTATTCACCTCCGAATCAGTTTCTGAAGGTCATCCGGATAAAGTGGCCGATCAAATATCAGACGCGTTAATTGATAACTTTTTAGCTATCGATCCGCAAAGTAAAGTGGCTTGCGAAACTTTAGTTACAACCGGACAGGTTGTATTAGCAGGCGAAGTAAAATCAAAAGCTTATTTGGATGTTCAGGACATCGCGCGTGATGTAATCGCAAAAATCGGTTACACCAAAGCGGAATATATGTTTGAAGCAAAATCTTGCGGTATCCTTTCTGCTATTCACGAACAATCTTCTGATATCAATCAGGGTGTGGATAAGAAAAAGAAAGAAGAGCAAGGTGCAGGTGATCAAGGTATGATGTTTGGTTATGCAACTAACGAAACAGATAATTACATGCCGTTACCTTTGGATTTAGCTCACCGATTATTATTAGAGTTAGCTGCTATCCGTAAGGAAGGTAAGCAAATGAAATATTTACGTCCGGATGCAAAATCACAGGTAACTATCGAGTATAACGATAACAACCAACCGGTACGTATTGATACAATTGTAATTTCAACACAACACGATGATTTTACAAACGGTAATCAAACGAAGATGCAGGAGCAAATCACGAAGGATGTAAAAACTATTTTAATTCCACGTGTATTAAAAGGTTTAAAAACATCTTTACATAAATTATTCAACGATAAAATCACGTATCATATCAACCCAACCGGTAACTTCGTAATTGGTGGTCCGCATGGTGATACAGGATTAACCGGTCGTAAAATTATCGTAGATACTTACGGTGGAAAAGGTGCTCACGGTGGTGGAGCTTTCTCCGGAAAAGATCCTTCTAAAGTAGACCGTTCTGCAGCCTATGCAACGCGTCATATCGCGAAAAACTTAGTAGCTGCAGGTGTATGCGATGAGGTGTTAGTACAAGTTTCTTACGCTATCGGTGTTGCTAAACCTTGTGGTATTTATGTAAATACATACGGAACTGCGAAAGTAAAAATGAGTGACGGTGAAATTGCTAAGATTGTTGAGCAGGTATTTGATATGCGTCCGTATTTTATCGAACAACGTTTGAAATTACGTACACCAATGTATAGCGAAACTGCTGCTTACGGACATATGGGTCGTAAGAACGAGGTAGTAAATAAAACATTCAGAGTACCGGGTGGAAAAACAATCACAAAAAAGGTGGAGTTGTTTACTTGGGAAAAATTGGATTATGTGCCAAAAGTTAAAAAGGCATTTAAATTAAAATAATCTAATCCCATTCTAATATGAGTAAAGAACCATCCCGCAAACGGGGTGGTTTTTTATTTTAATTAGGATGATTTAACATTTAATTATTAACAGTACTGAAAAAGTTAGAGGTAGCTAAACAATAATGACCTAATTTTGTTGTCCATTTTAATAACTAATAAAATATGAGAAAATCTACTTTTAACTTTTCATTTTTCTTGTTGATATTTCTGTATTTGAGCAGTCAAGCTCAGGTAACAGCAACTCTATCAATCGGAACAGGAGTGAACACATCCTTGGGCCTAAATTGGCATCCAATTTACCGCTCAAGTACATCAAGCACTTTTGACTTTAGCCGTGCGGCCTTTTTATATGATGCAACTGAGTTAGGCTTGGCAGGCTTACCGCCTAATGCAACAATTACAGCTGTTGAGTGGGATAAGAGTACAACAGGTGCTACAGCCTCTAATTCGGCTGCGGTTGTATTTAATATCTTAATGAAAAACTCTGCTCTAACATCTTATACAGGTACTACCTCATGGGGTGTGTTGTCAACAGGAGCTTCAACTGCTTATGCTACAACATCTCAAAATATACCTGCAACTACAGGGTTTTTAAGTTTTAACCTCAGTTCCCCATTTGTATATACCGGCGGTGCTTTGGAAATACTTACAGATTGGGATATTTCAGCACTAACCGGTAATCCAACTACAGGTGGATTTGGTTGGAATGGGGGAGCAGTTACAGGACGGGTATTAGGAACTTCTGCATCTACAAGTTTAACCGGAACATCTAACTTAACTACTCAATCTACTCGTCCAAATATTCGAATTGTTTACAGTTATATTCCACTTCCTACCGATGTAGGAATGCAAAATTTAGTTAGTCCGTTAACAACAGGTTGTTATGGTGCCAATGAAAATGTAATTGCCACCATCATGAATAATGGTACTAATGCACAGTCAAATATTCCTGTAACAGTTGTTGTTTCAGGAGCAGTTAGTCAAACATTAAATACAACCTTTACTGGTCCTTTAGCTGCCGGTGCAAGTGCTACTGTTAACGTTGGAACCTTAAATATGACTACAGCCGGAACATATTCTTTTAATGGTTTTACGTCATTGGCAGGTGATGGAAATACTATGAATGATGCAATGGCTCAAACTACTCGTACAGTAATCGCTGTATCTTCATTACCTCAGGCTGTAAGTTTTACAGGTTATACAGGCGCTAATTTAGCTACACCATTCCCGTTATGGAGTGAGGCTACAGGTTCGGTTGTACCAGGTGGTACAACTTCAACATGGACTTCTCAAACCGGATTAAACGGGGTAGGAAATATTACTGCAAGAATTAATTTACTTGCTGTTTCCAAAGAAGACTGGATTTTAGGACCGAAGTTTACAGCAACATCAGCTTCTCAAATTACTTTTGATGCAGCTATAACAGGTGTAGGAGCATTAACAACTTATAGTGCAATGGGAAGTGATGATATGGTTCGTGTAATGGTGTCAACAGATTGTGGCACAACTTACGCCCCAATATTTACCGTTAGCGCTACTAATAGTTTAACATCAACATTTACGAATTTTGTTGTTTCTTTAAGTGCTTATGCGGGTCAGGATATTATAGTAGGTTTCCTTGCAACTGATGGGCCTGTGAATGACATTGAGTCTTATGATTTTCATTTAGATAATATTAATATCTACAACCCTGTGGCAAATGACGCAGGCGTGAGTGCTCTAGTTACACCGGGTACTATCGGTTGTTATGGTGCGTCTGAAAATGTAGCGGTAACATTAAATAACTACGGATCTAATGCAATCAGTAATATTCCTGTTACAGTAATTGTATCAGGTGCGGTTAGTCAAACAATTAATGCAACGTATACAGGTACAATTGCACCAAGTGCGACTGCTAACTTTACGGTTGGGACTTTAAATATGACAACAGCCGGAACGTATTCGTTCGATGCATCAACAGGTTTAGTGGGTGATGGTAATACATCGAATGATAACATGGTGCAGGTAACCAGAACTCAGGTTGCTCCTGTTTCAGTTCCTCAGTCGGTAGACTTTACCGGATTTACCGGCGCGAATTTAAATACTGTATTCCCAAATTGGGGTGAGGCAGCAGGTGCGCCAACTCCGGGTGGTACAACATCCTTATGGACAACTCAAACCGGATTGAATGGTGTAGGCAACATTACAGCAAGAATAAATTTATACACAACAACACGTAACGAATGGATTGTTGGTCCGAAAATTACTGCCGGCTCTTCTTCACAAATTACTTTTGATGCTGCGGTAACAGATTGGAATAGTACAACTGTAGCTGCTACAATGGGAAGTGATGATATGGTTCGTGTAATGGTGTCAACTGATTGCGGTGTTACTTATGCTCCAATTTACACGCTTAGCGTTACTAATAGTTTAACTACTACTTTCACCAACTTCACAGTGTCTTTAGGTGCTTATGCGGGACAAGATATCATTGTAGCGTTTTATGCAACGGATGGACCGGTGAATGATATTGAGGATTACGATTTCCATTTGGATAACATTAATATCTGTACAACGCCATCCGCTCCTTCTTCACCAGTGGCGACAGGAATCTGTACAGGAACTACGGCCACCATCAGTTCGGGTGCGGTTAGTGGAACTCCGTACTGGTATAATGTTCCTACAGGAGGAACTGTAGTATCAACATCAACAGTTTACACAACACCTACATTAACAGCAAATACTACTTATTATGTAGCCGACTCTACCGGTTGCGGAATTGGTCCGCGTACGCCTGTAACCATCACGGTGAGTCCGGTTCCGTCGTTAACTGTAAGTACAAGTGATACTGTGTTATGTTTAGGTAATACAGCAACCTTAACTGTAACCGGAGCTACAACATATTCTTGGACAGGCGTTGGTGCAGGTTCATCTGTTGTAGTAACACCAACTGCTACAACTGTGTATACAGTTACCGGATCAAACACAGGTTGTGATGCTACTACAACAATTAATCAGGTTGTATCGGCATGTACCGGAATAGAGAATACATTAGTTAACAGCAATGGAATTAATTTATTTCCAAATCCAACCCAAGGTGATGTAACAATCATTGTAAGCAACGTAACAGAAGGAATGAAGCTTGAAGTTTATGATGCTGTTGGAAAAAGAATAATGATAAAATCATTGAATGAAAACAGAACAACTTTATCATTAAGTGAGCTGGAAAGCGGCATTTATGTTTACAAGATTTATAATGTAAACGGAGCCGTAAAAGTTGGAAAGTTGATTAAGGAGTAATTCTAATTGAACTAAGTTTTAAAAAGCCCCGTGATTTCACGGGGCTTTTTTAATTCTTTAAATAGAGTAAAGGATTGAAGTGTAAATAGAATTCCTTTTTTTCTTTGAGCAAATTGTTTTCAATTTCCGATATGAGATTTTTGTAGTGTTTATTTTCTTCCGGTTCGCGTATTAATTTACTAAAGTAAACAGGTATCTGATGCGCAAAGCCAAAAACAAGTTCTTCCTTTTGAAGATATTTTTTAAACGTGTTTAACTTAGATTCAAGTAACTCGACATTACCCAAGCGAAAGTGCACAACTAGTTCGGCCATCATGGTTAATTGATAAATATCTTTCCGTGTACTGTCGGAGTTTTTTAAAACGAGATTGATATAGCGAATAGCCTTTCTTGGATAATCACCACTCAGATTAAAAAGAACGAATTGATAAGCAGAAGCCAAAAATTGATCTTTTGGAAGGTATTCACGAATCTCGTTGAATTTTTTTTCTGCATCTTCTACTTGCGCGATGCGATGACGTAAAAGCCTTGCGTTAATAATTAAATCCATGCGTATAAGTGAAAACAAAGTAAAGCTTTCGATTTTCGTTGCAATGTTTTTATTGAGAATAGAGGAAGATAATTTAAGTTGCCATACATCAAGTAAAGATTCGGCCTCCTTAATTTGGTTTTTATGATTTAATGCTATACAATAATTCCGAATGGATTTTAGAAACTCAATGGTATTTGTTTTAATGAGTTCTTTGTTTTCATCAAAAATATCAATGGCTCGTTTCGAGTATTTTACGGCTTCATCTACATTACGTTTTTTTATGGATTCATAACCTTTGATTTTGTTGTAGAGTATTTTCGCCATCGGGCTAATTGCTTGTTCCTCGTTTGTAAGAAAATCAGAATATTGTTTATCGGTGTAATTATTCCGATTCTCAAAAAAATAGGAAGAAGAGTTTTCGTATTTAGACGCCGCCCAAAGTAATTCGTAGTTAATAAGGTTGGTGTACTCATCTGATAAAACTTTAAGTTGTGCTTTATCGGATTCGAATTGTTGCGCAAGATAGTTTACATCGCCATGATTAACCGCGTTCATCAATCGCAATTCGATAGCCTCTACTTTAATGAGATGATTGGTGTCGGAAGGGTTTTCCAGTATTTTTCCAATGAGTTTTTCGGCTTCTTCTGAATTTCCCTTATGAAAAAGCAATTTAGCGCGATTCAAGTTAATGTAATCAATGTTGTAGTTGTTTAAATTTTCACGATGGTATTCCGCTAAAATATCGAGCAATTTATAGTATAAGCGAGTTGTGTTGCCTTTTATTTTAGGGATGTATTTTTTTCTGGCAGTGCTTTTTTCGATTTCTAAAAAGTCTTGCAGATTAATAGTGTCTTTACCTGAAAATGTTTTTAGATACAAATGAATGTATCTTTTTTCGGATTTATTGAGTGTTTGAATGAAATCAACAATCTGCTTACTCATTGTTAATTGTTTATTGGTTAAAATAAGGAGTTGGTCGTGGTTTTAAAAGGATTTAAATTAGAAAATAACATTTGAAATGTAAAATTATACTTTGTAAAGTATTGTAAATTAATATAATAAAACTTTTAATGACTATTTAAAAACGTATTAAAAAAACAAATAAATGATTTGTTGCAACATTTAATATAGAACTTTGTTGTAATAGAAAAATTAAAGAAAGATGAAAAAACAACTACTTATGTTTACGGTTTTATCGTTTTTTGCGATACAACTGTTTTCGCAGGTAACAGTAACCGGTGGTTCAACTGCTACTTATTCCAACGTTAATGCGGCCTTCGCTGCTATTAACGCAGGTACCCACACGGGTGCCATCACTATCGATATAACGGCCAGCACCACTGAGCCTTTAACACCAACACCTTTGGCGGCAAGCGGACAAGGTGCGGCTAACTACACTTCCATTATCATTCGTCCAACTGTAGTGGCTTCCATAAGCGGAGCTCCATCATCAGGTCGTGGTGTATTAGAGTTTGATGGTGCTGATAATATTACCATCGACGGTGATATTATTGGTGGTCCGGTTAACCGCGATCTAACCATTGAAAACACGAATGCTCCTAACATTACTGCTACCGCAGCTATTCGTTTAATCGGTCGCGCAACTTTAGGTTTAGGCGCCACTAATTATACGATAACAAATTGTAAAATTGCGGGTAGCACTCCGGGTAATGATGGTTTGAGTGGTAGTACCGTTACAACAAGTTATGGTTTATATGCAGGTACAAACGCAGCTAATTTAACTTCATCAGGTACTGGAAATGATTACGATAATATCACTGTGAGTAATTGCGAATTTACCCGTGCTTACTTTGGTTTGTATATTGGTGGTTTAACAACAGCTACTGCAGATAACTTAAATATTAACAATAATATTTTTGGTTCCGCCATTACTTCCGAAAAATTATCATATCGCGGAATTGAATTGAACAATGCTACTAACTCAATTATTTCACAAAACGAAATACTCGAATTAAAAGCTACATCATCAATTAGTAATGCCGGAATTTCTACGTTAGGAGGTTCTTCTAACTTAATTACTATTTCTCGTAATAAAATTTATGGTATTTGGTCTACAAGCACAGGTGGATGGGGCGCATACGGTGTCAATTTAGCAGGTGGTAACAATCACGTTGTTATAAATAACGTTATCTACGACATCATAACTACTAATTACAATTCTACTTCTACTACCTTTCAGGCTTTCGGTATTCGTTTAGCTTCCGGTACAGGACATAAGATTTTTTACAATAGTGTTAATTTATTCGGTGCTTTAGCGGGTGGAAGCACAACCAATTGTTATAGTGCTGCCTTTGTGGTAACCTCAACAGCAATTACAGGTATCGAAGTGAAGAATAATATTTTCAATAACATTCAGACTTCAACCGTTACAACGCCATTGTTTATGGCTATGTGGTTCCCTGCATCATACAATTTTTTAAATGCAAGTATTAATAATAATGCTTATACGGTTTCTAACGATGCCGCGCATTTTGTTGGTCGTGTTGGAACAGTTAACTATTCCACTGTTTCAAATTGGGCAGCTATCTCACAGGTAAATAACCCTACCAACGATAATGCTTCTGTTCCTCCTGTTAATGCAGGTGCTCCTTTCATTTCAAATACAAACTTAAATTTTGCTAATAATACGGTTACACCAATCGAATCAGGCGCTGTTACTACTACCGTTACAGGTATCGATCATGACGCGTTTACTCGTCCTAAGACCGGTGTGAACGCGAACACAAATCCTGATATGGGTGCCTATGAATTTGACGGTTTAGCAGGTGTGGCTACTGATGCCGGCGTTGCCTTTTTAGTGAGTCCGGCAACTAACGGTTGTTATGGCGCGGCAGAGAATTTAGTGGTAAGTGTTAAAAACTACGGTACCGCTTCTATTTCTAACATCCCTGTTACTGTAATTGTATCAGGTGCTGCTACTCAAACAAGTAATGCAACTTATCCCGGTCCGTTAGCCGCAGGTGCTTCTGCTAACTTCACCGTTGCAACATTGAACATGTTAACTGCAGGTACATATTCATTTAATGCCTACACATCTTTAGCGGGTGATTTGAATGCCCCTAATGATGCAATGGGAACTGCTACTCGTACGGTGTTTCCTATTTCTACTATTCCAACACAGGTTGATTTCACCGGATTTACAGGCGCGAACTTAACGACTAACTTCCCATTATGGAGCGAGGCTACAAGTTCAATCGTTCCTACCGGAACAACTTCATTATGGACTTCTCAAACCGGATTAAATGGTGCAGGAAACATTACTGCACGTATTAATTTATTAACTAATACACGTAACGAGTGGTTAGTTGGTCCGAAGTTTACAGCTACTTCAACATCTCAAATTACATTTGATGCAGCTGTTACTGCAGTTGGCAGTGTTGTTACTCCAAGTGTGATGGGAAGTGATGATATGGTTCGTGTAATGGTTTCTACTGATTGTGGTATTTCATTCACACCGGTATTCACAGTAAGTGCTACTAATAGTTTAACTACAAGTTTTACTAATTTTGTAGCTCCTTTAGGCGCTTATGCCGGACAAAATATTATCGTTGCGTTTTTAGCAACGGATGGCCCTATCGATAATTTAGAGACGTACGATTTTCATTTGGATAATATTAATTTATACAATGCTTTACCGCAGGATGCCGGTGTTAGCACATTAACAAAGCCTGCTTTAACAGGCTGTTATGGTGCAGCAGAAAATATGGTTGTTACACTTAATAACTATGGTTCTTTACCTGTAACAAATATTCCGGTTACTGTGTTAGTAAGTGGAGCAACGTCACAAACTACGAATGCTACATTTACAGGGACAATTGCTCCTGCTTCTTCTGCAAGCTTTACAGTTGGTACAGTTAATATGACCACTGCAGGTATTTATAATTTTACGGCTTATACTGCATTAAGTGGCGATGGTAATTTAACAAACGATACCATGGCTATTGTAACCCGTACTGTTGTTGGCCCTTCAGCCTTACCTACATCTGTTAGTTTCACCGGATTTACAGGCGCTAATTTAACCGCTAATTTTCCATTATGGAGTGAAGCAACAGGTTCTGCAACTCCAACAGGTTCAACTTCTGCATGGACTTCTCAAAACAATTTGAACGGCGCAGGTAATGTTACTGCAAGAATCAATTTACTCGCGGTTAGTCGTAACGAGTGGATAGTAGGTCCTAAGTTTACTGCAACGGCAAACTCTCAAATTTCATTTGACGCAGCCATCACAGCTGTAGGTTCGGTGAATACATATAGCGCCATGGGAAGTGATGATAAGGTTCGCGTGATGGTGTCTACAGATTGTGGATTAAGCTACGCTCCTGTATTCACAGTAAGCGCTACAAACAGCTTAACCACTTTATTTACAAATTTTGTTGTGAATTTAGGTGCTTATGCCGGACAAGATATTATTGTTGCTTTCTTAGCGCAAGATGGTCCAACCGATGATTTAGAATCATACGATTTTCATTTAGATAATATTAATCTTTATAACGGATCAGCAACTGATGCAGGTGTTACTGCTATTGTTACACCATCTTTAGGCGCATGTTATTCTGCAAATGAAACAATGGTAGTTACAGTTAGGAATTTTGGTACCGCATCAATCTCCAATGTCCCTGTAAGTGTTTATGTGGGTGGAGCATTGAGCCAAACCATCACGAATACTTATCCTGGTCCTTTGGCTTCAGGTGCAAGCGCGAACTTTACCGTTGGAACAATTAACATGAGTGTAAGTGGAATTTACACTATCACATCTACAACAGGTTTAGCAGGCGACGTTAACACATTTAATGATATAAGTACAATTAACAGAACTGTTAGCCCTTCCTTAAGTATTATTGGTAAAAACAGTTTATGTTTGGGCGACTCAACTGTTTTGACAGCAGGAGGAAGTGCAATTTCATACACGTGGAGTACAGGCGCAAATACGAATACAATTGCAGTGAATCCAACTTCAACCACTGTTTATACTTTAACGGCAAGTGATGGAACATGTACTGCTGTAAAAATTTCTACAGTAACGGTAACTAATCCAACCATTAGTGCAACAGGTGTTGCGGCCTGTTCAGGAACTACAGTTTCTTTAACAGCATCTGCATTCGGGCCTGTTAATTGGTATGCAACACCGAGCGCTACCACACCAATTGCATCCGGTAATACGTACACAACAACTGCAGTTGCTAACTCAACAGTGTATGCAGAGGCTAAATCAACAGGTACAGGAAGTTTACAAACTTTATTCTCAGGTGGAAATAGTTGTGGAGGTGGAACCATGTTTGATTTAACTCCTACTAATGGAAGTATACAAATTGATAGTATTGATGTTAATACAACCACTGCGGCGAGTTCAACATTCCAATTAATGTTATTCTATAAAGTAGGAACTTATTTAGGAAATGAAACTTCTGCAGCAGCATGGACAGCATGGGATACAGTTACAGCAGTAAGTGCGGGTAGTGGTAATGCTTCCAGAGTTGTTTTCAATCCTCCATTGGTTATTCCTGCTAGTCAGTTAACCGGTATTTTCTTTAACTATCCTTCATCTTATACTAATGGTACTAACCTTTATAGTAACACAGATATTTCAGTTCAAACCGGTGCCGGATTATGCTCTCAATTTGGTGGTGTAAATGCAGGACGTATGTTTAATGGTAATATCTATTACACAAAAGTAGGTTGTACGAGCCCTCGTATTCCGGTTACGGTTACTGTAAATCCGGCTCCAACATTAAGTGTTACTACTACTAATTCAGTTTTATGTGCAGGAAGCTCAGCAACTTTAATTGCATACGGCGCTACAACTTATTCCTGGAGTACAGGACAAACCACACAAGGTATTATTGTTTCTCCAACGGTTACTACTTCTTATACTTTAACAGGTACTGCAGGTGGATGTTCAAAAGATACAACCATAACTCAGGTAGTAGGAACTTGTACAGGTATCGATCAGTTATTAGTTGATAATTCAGGTGTAATTGTTTATCCAAATCCAAGTACAGGTATATACAATGTAATTGTAAATCAAGAAAACACTAATGCTACTTTGGTAATTTTAGATGCTCTGGGTCGTGTTGTGTTAACTGATAAATTAAATTCCTTGAGCAATACCGTTAACGCCGAAAAATTAGCAAACGGTGTTTACATGTATCGCATTGTTAATGGTAACCAAACCATCAAACAAGGCAAATTAGTTAAGGAGTAATTTGTAGTTGTATTACTCTTTTTAATCAAAAACCCCGAGGTAACACTCGGGGTTTTTTGTTTATAGCTAACTTTATTGTTTTAGATACTGTAAATGTTAATATTAATCGTAAAAAGGGCTCTTAAAATTGCCCTACATTTGCACAAAATTTAAATAATATAACCATGAAAAAAATCTACAATTTGTTTTTTGCATTGCTAACCTTGGCATTTAGTATGCCGTCGACCATAAGCGCGCAAGGTTGCATTAGCCCTAACACTTATGGAAGCGGAACTATCTCTGCGTGTGGTTCTCAAACTATTAATACCTGTACTTTTGCCGGAGAATTTAATCCGATTCAATTCAATATTAATGGTGTGTTCGTTTTAAGTTCAACAGGCGGAATCGGAAACTACATTACGTTTACAGATGGATCTAATACAGTTCTTGCATTTGGTAATTCTCCGTTAACAGTTACAGTTAGTGTACCAGGTGCATACCGTTTGCATGTAGCAGATTCTCCAACTTGCGGTGTTGAAAGTGCCTGTCGTACTACAGTTGTAACCTGTACAGGAAGTATTGCAGGTTCACCTACCATTACGTCGCAGCCAAACAGTACAGTTATTTGCGGAAATGGCAGCACATCATTTGCGATGGCAGCTACCGGAGCAACTTCCTATACTTGGATGGTTAATAACGGAACCGGGTTTGTAAATGTAACCAATGGTGGTGTATACGCAGGTGCAAATACTCCAACATTAACGCTAACGAATGTTCCGGGAACGTACAATAATTACGTTTATCAATGTGTGGCTACTAATTCGGTTGGTGGCACTGTAACTTCTCAAGCTACATTGGTAGTAAATAATACGAATGTTCTTGTAACAGGAAACACACAATTATGCCAAGGTTCAGGCGGCACATTAAGCGCGAGTGGTGCTGCAACTTATACTTGGAATACAGGCTCTAATTCTTCTTCTATAGCTATCAATCCTTCAGTTACTACTACATATACCGTTACAGGTACATCGTCTATCAGTTGTATCAGTAGTCCGGTTATTGTAACAGTTCAAGTTGTTCCAAACCCAACGATTGCTTCATCAGGCGGAACAGTTTGCTCTTATCCTGGAACAACTTCAATTACTGCGAATGCCAGCGTGCCTAATATTACTTGGTATGCTACACCTACATCAACAACAGCACTTGCTAGCGGAAGTATATTTGCAACGCCTGTATTAACCACTACTACTGTTTTTTACGCAGAAGCAAATTCAGTATTTTCCGGTTCTTTACAAACCACTATGATTGCAGGTAACGGACAATCAGGTAATATGTTTGACATTACTGCTCTTAACAATATTGAAGTAAATGGTTTTGATATGCACTTAAGTGCAACGGGTGTTTCTACAATTGAAGTTTGGTATCGTCCGGGTACCTTTGTTGGATTCGAATCTTCGAATGTTGGTTGGACACAAGCTTTAACAACTACCGTAACAAGTGCCGGTCCTGGTATGCTTACTAATATTCCGGGTTCATTTACAGTTAACGTGCCTGCAGGACAAACATACGCGTTTTACGTAACAACTAATGGTGGTCCGGGTGTATCTTATACCAATGGTACAGCTGTAGGAAATGTGTATGCTTCTAATGCAGATTTACAATTTAAAGAAGGAAATGGCGGAGGTTATTTTGCAGTAACGTTTACACCACGTGTGTTCAATGGCGTGATTCGTTATGGAAAACCGGGTTGCAGCAGCGGAAGAATTCCGGTAACTGTTGGTGTAGTTAATTCGCCTTCTGTTGCGGCTACAAGCTTTAGTATTTGTGCAGGTCAAACTACTTCTGTTGCTGCTACCGGAGCAACTACTTATTCTTGGAATACAGGAGCAACCACTCAAGCTATAACAGTTACACCGTCAGTTACTACTACATATACTGTAACGGGTATAACAGGTGCTTGTTCAAATATGGCCACTGCAACTGTAACAGTTAATACATGTACAGGTTTAAATGAAATAGCTTCTGATTTTGATTTCAAATTATTCCCAAATCCTGCGAATCATTTTGTAACCGTAGTTTTAACTGAATTATATAGCGATACGTATTTTGAACTTTATGATTTAAATGGAAAACTAATCTTGAAAGAGATATTATCAAATAATCAAACGACCATTTCTACTAAAGAAATAGCATCCGGTGCATATTTGTTTAAAGTAACAAATACTAACGGAACTATTAAACAAGGTAAATTGGTGAAGGAATAATCGATATTTCTAATCTAAAAAGCCCTGCCGAAAGGTGGGGCTTTTTCTTTTGTAAAGAATTCGTAATTTTAGAAAACAAATGGGCGCTATAGGATTTTACATAGGATTACCTTTTATTTATTTAATTTCTATTATTCCGTTCCCACTTTTTTATGGGGTTTCCGATTTCTTTTATGTGTTGCTCTATTATGTAATTGGGTACAGAAAAAAGGTTGTTTACCAAAACCTTAAAAATTCTTTTCCCGAAAAAACGCACGAAGAATTAAAAACTATCGAAAGAAAATTTTATCGTTACCTCTGTGATTTGTTTTTGGAAACTTTTAAAACACTTACCATTTCAAAAAAGGAAGCAATTAATCGTTGTGCTTTTACTCAACAAACTACCGACCTCTTTAATAAATTAAATGACGAGAAAAAAAGTTGCATTATCGTTATGGGACATTATGGCAATTGGGAGTGGGCCGGTAATACGTTTAGTTTATTGTTGAAGCAACAACTGTATGTGATTTATCATCCCTTAACTAATAAGCAATTCAATAACCTGATGTACAAAATGCGTACTCGTTTTGGAAATAAATTATATGCCATGCGCGAGGTGATGCGCGAAATGATAAAAAACAGAAATGAAATTAATGCTACCGCTTTTATCGCCGATCAAACACCACCACCTGAGGGTGCTTATTGGACTACTTTCCTCAATCAGGATACGCCGGTTTTTGTGGGAACAGAGAAAATCGCGCAAAAATTGAATTATCCTATTGTATATGTTACGGTAAGTCGGCCTAAACGCGGACATTATTTAGTAAATGCGGAAATTCTTGTGAATGAGCCTAAAAGCACCAAAGAGGGAGAAATTTCCGAATTACACACCCGTAGGCTGGAAGAAGACATAAAAAAGCAACCCGAAATATGGCTGTGGAGTCACCGCCGCTGGAAACATAAGCGTCCCACCGCCTGATTTTACCCTTTAATTATACCCATTCGCTTCGTATATTTGTACGATTATGTTACAGGGTAAACAACTGATTTTGGCTACCAAGCCTTTTATGAAGGAAGACCGCTTTAAAAGCTGGTATCATACCCTCAGTACTTTATTTATTTTAATTGCACTTTTATTTGGTACGGTATATAATTTTCATTGGATATTAAAACTAGCTTGCAGCATTATGGCCGGATTGGTGATTGTGCGCTTATTTGTTATTTATCACGACCATCAACATAAAACTATTTTACAGAAATCAACAGCGGCAGATATTTTATTTACACTTTTTGGATTTTATGTTTTAGCACCAACAGGCATTTGGAGCCGTAGTCACGATTACCACCATAAAAATAATTCAAAGTTGTACAGCGCAGCTATTGGCTCTTATCCTATTTATACTAAGCAGAAATATGAAAAATGCAGTACCTGGGAAAAGATACATTATTTATTTATTCGTCACCCCTTAACTATTTTATTCGGCTATTTCTTTGCTTTCATGTGGGGCATGTGTTTCAAATCTATTCTCAATCGTTTTTCTAAACACATTGATTCGTTAGTAGCTTTAATTGTACACTTCGCTTACCAGTTCACGGTGATTTATTTTTTAGGTTGGCAAACCTGGATTTTACTTTGTGTTATTCCGCATTTTATTTCGGGAGCTATGGGTGCATACTTGTTTTATGCTCAGCATAATTTTCCGGGTGTTACCTTTAAAGGAAATGAAGAGTGGACTTACGAAGGCGCAGCATTAGAGTCTTCGAGCTACATGGATTTGAATCCATTCATGCATTGGGTAACCGCTAATATTGGTTATCATCACGTACATCATATGAACGCGCGTATTCCGTTTTACCGCTTACCTGAAGTAATGAAGGCTTTGCCGGAATTACAGAATGCAAAGAAAACATCTTTGAAACCAAAAGACATAATCGCTTGCTTTAAATTAAAAGTTTGGGATTTTGAAAAACAGCAGATGGTAGGCGTTTAGTTAAAACGTAACATCCAACTCAATAATATTTCCTTCGCGGTTCACTTTTACTTTTGTCGTGTCGCCTTTCTTAAAATTACCAAGTGCACTCATGTATTCTTTTACATTATTAACTGGGTATTCTCCTAATTTAATGATTAAATCTCCTTTTTGTATGCCTGCTTTCGCGGCGGGTTTTCCATCACTCACACCATCCACACGCAAACCCTTTCCTTCAAAGGTGTAATCGGGCATAATTCCCATAGTTACTTTAAATCCGCCTTTGCCATTTTCAGGATTTCTTGTTTTAAGGAATGCCAGTTTATCCATGCTCTCGGTGTTTTTAATAACGCGCAACATGTATTCCAAAACTTTCACTTCACCTTTATAATTTATTTTATCGGCATCATCACTTGGTTTGTGATAATCGCTATGTTGTCCGGTAAAGAAATGTAACACCGGGATGTTTTTCAAATAGAAGGAAGTTTGATCACTCGGACCAATACCCGCGCTGTCTTTTTTAATACTAAGTCCAGATTTTATACTATCAATCATTGGCACCCAAACCGGAGATGTACCTACACCATAAATAATTAATTTTTGAGTGCTGTCGTTCAGTCGGCCAATCATATCCATGTTTAACATATAATTAATTTTATCAAGAGGGTAGGTAGGGTTGTCGCACCATTTTTTAGAGCCAATCAATCCAAGTTCTTCACCTGAATAGCACATGAAAAGAAAATTAAACTTCTCGGTTGTTTTATTAGAGGAGAAGTAATTTGCTAATTCTAAAACGCCTGCGGTTCCGCTCGCATTATCATCGGCACCATTATGTGTTTTACCTGTAGGATTTGCATCCAAACTGTTTTTATCATGACCTAATCCTAAATGGTCGTAATGTGCGCCAATCACAATGGTGTAAGGTGCCTTGTTGTCAAGAAATCCAATAACATTCGTTCCTTTTCTTTCAGGAATATTTATTGTGGACGTGTCGTGTGGATTTAAATTTTTGCGGAAGGTAAATTCATGGAAATAAGAATTTGAATTTCCGGGAGTAAGTCCATACTTTTTAAATTCTTTCGCAATATAGTCAGCAGCTTTTTTTTCATCGTCGGTTGAGGTACCTCTTCCGTGTAAATTATCGGAAGCTAAAAAGCTGATGTGTTTTTTTAAGTTCGATTCTGAAATGGTTTGAGCATTAGAAATGGCAGTTGCCAACAAAAGTAAAATGGAAATTCTTTTCATGATAAAATAAAAAACCCTGAAGTGGATTTCTTCAGGGTTGAAATTACAAAAATTAATTTTAGAAAAAGGACCCCATTACATGGAGTAATTTATCGATTTGGCTATGCCATAATAATTTGGAAGATTCTTGTTCGCCTTTATCAACGGCAAAATCTGTAATGATTAAAGAAATATCGTTCGTTAATTCATCTTTTTGAATCTTGAATTCGAAGTAGCTGCCATCCGTTTTTTCAACCCACTGATAACGTACTAATTGCTCTTCAATGGTTTTTAATAAACGCGCTTGTTGCATTTGTCCGTCCCAAATAAAGGTATAAATACCATTACGGATATTTACATCATCACAGAACCATTCCGATAATCCGCTTGGTGTTACTAAGAATTCATAGAGTAATTCGGCGGAAGCTCGGATAACCATTTCAATTTCAAATTTTCCCGGAGGTTCTTTTTCAGGTTTCACCGAATAAGCCTCGTTTTTCTTTGCAGCAGATAAAAATGAATTGGCAGAAGTACTTTTTAAGGCAGTAGGAAAATTATCTTTTTGTTTAACCTCTTCTTTAACTGTTGGTTTAATAATAGGTTGGAATTCAGGAATTGGTTTATCTTCTTTTTTTAACAAAACAGGATTTTTAATTTCCTCAATTGGTTTCGAATATTCTTTAATCGAACCTTTTACAATTGTTTTGTTTTTAAAATCTTTAGCTGAAATTTTTGGTGTCGTCTTTGAAACTTTTTTCGCGACAGTTTTTTTAACGGCAACTTTCTTAGCAGGTTTATTTGCTTTTTTTGCAGCCTTAACCGGCTTAGCTTTAGGTTTTACTTTCGTTTTCTTTACAACCTTTTTCTTAGGCGCAACTTTTGCCGACTTTACTACTTTTTTCTTAGCAGGTTTTGAAGCCGACTTTGCCTTAGTTTTTCCTGACGAAACCTTCTTTTTCTTCGACATAGCACCAATTTTTTTTGAAATATAGAAAATTTTTTTTGTCCCGCAATTGCTTTTACTAAATAAAAGGAAAGCCTTAAAAATTATTTTACCGACCCCTAATGAGCACTCTTTTAAACTACTGAAAAACAGTATTTTAACTTAATTATGAATTATATCTAATTACGGTTTTTTTCTTGAAGTTTTTGCGACGTATAAAAAATACTATATTTGCAGCCCTAAATGGCGGGGTAGCTCAGATGGTCGCGAGGCTATGCTCGCGATGGCGAGTGAAAACCTCGCCATTAGAGCGGCGACTAATAAAGTTCTTTTTTTTAAATCATGGCGGGGTAGCTCAGATGGTTAGAGCGCAGGATTCATAACCCTGAGGTCACGGGTTCAACTCCCGTCTCCGCTACCAATTAAAAAGCCTCAATTTGAGGCTTTTTTGTTGTTATGATAATTGTTTATGCTATAAAATCAGAAGTTCGGAATTGGTTGTATATAGGACAAACCAATAATTTGGAGCGTCGATTACATGAACATAATTCCGGATTAAACAAAAGCACTAAACCATATAAACCATTCCAATTAATATATCAGGAAAGTTTTATTGATCGCAATAAAGCTAGAGTAGCAGAGAAATATTATAAATCGGCTGCAGGTAAACGTAAATTGAATTTATTACTTAAAAATCACGGGCCTGTCTAACTGGCGTTAGCCAGGTAGATTCAACTCCCGTCTCCGCTACCAATTAAAAAGCCTTTCCAATTTTGGAAAGGCTTTTTAATTTAATTAATGCGTAATTATTGAATTATGATCTCCTCGGTAACGGTTTTACCTTCCTCTAACTTAACAATCGATTTGCTTGATTTTGTTCCCGAAGTAACTTTTACATCATAAATCGCCGGAAGTTTAAAGATAAAATTACTCTCACCGTTTCCGTCAGTAACACCACTTGCTTTTATATCAGCAATAAAGGAACTGCTATTTTCATTTTTCACTGTCGCATACAATTCCACTTTAGCGTTATCAACATTGTTGCCATTTTGGTCTTTGCATTTAATTTTCACACCACAGTCCGTGTTTTTATTGCATGATGATAAACCAATCAGTGCAACTGTCATTAAGCCAATAAGTTTTTTCATGATAAATGTTTTAGTGTAATAAAGTTAATCAAATTGAATGCCGCGTACAATTTATATAATCATTCAAACATTGTTTTCACGTACTTATACGAAGATTCGGCCCTTGAGGATACATAAAACAAAAAGCCCCCGCATTTCTACGAGGGCTTTATTTAATCTATTTAAAAGATTAGTTCACTAAAGAAGTGAAACCACCTTCAGCGCGTAATTTTACGAATTCAGCATCATCTTTAGCAGCTTGCTTTAATGTACCGTCCATTTCAATAGCAGTCTTTAAATTCATTAAAACTTCAGATGTATTGTTACGACGAGCAGCAGCAACAGCTTTTAAATAATAGCTTAATGCCATTCCTTTTTCGTTGCTTCCATCAATTGTTGCGTTAACAGCATCTGATGAACCAGCTAATAATTGAGCTAATGCTTTGTTAAATCCATTGTAAGAACCGAAGCTAGATACTGCATCGCTGTATTTAGCATCACGGATCTGAATGATACCTTTGTTGTAGTTTACTTCAGAACCTGCACCACTTGCTTTGTTGTATAAATCCATAGCAGCTGTACGGTTACCGTTTTTAGCTTCAATGATACCAAGGTTATTCATTACAATTGGGTTACCTGCAGCATTTGCAGAAGCACGTTTGAATGCTTCACCTGCTTCAGAAACTTTGTTTTGCATTAATAATGCAACACCTAAATTGTTTGAAGTTCTCCAATCAGAACCGTATTGCTTTTCAGCAGCCGTGTAAATTTGAACTTTAGTATTGATATCGTTTGTTAAATTAGCGCCATATAATAACTCTTCAACTGATAAGCTATCAGGGTGAGAAGTACATAAAGCAGAAATCATTTCGTCGGTACGAGATTTCTTATCTACGTTGATAGTAATTTCAGAACGACGTAATTTTGGTAATACTTTTTCAGCTAACTCAACATAAGTCTTAGATAAGTTTTTAATTTCAGTACGACGTTGATTAGGATCAGAGTACATAGTTAAAACACGTAAGATTAAATCTTTGTCAGCCATTGTTGATGCTTCCATTAAAGATTTGAAACCTTCCCAATCTTCTTTAGTAGTACCTACAACATATTGTTCTTTAGTTTTACCAAAAGTTACATTTTTGTTTTTGTCTTTTTTGAATTCACCCATCATAGCGGCAGATCCTGAAGAAGCACGATCTTTAGCTAAGTTTTCGTTCTTTTCAGTTTCACCATCCGGAGATGCGTAAGCAGAAACGCTGATACCTTTAAACTCATACCATGAGTTGTTTAAATTTGCTTTCAAGAAATCTTGAACAGCTTTCATCTCTTCGCTCTTCATTTCAGCCGGACGAACAGTTGACTGGTTGATTACGTAATAAATATGAGCTACTTGATTTACAGGTGTTGTTTTTACAAATGCATCTTTACCGTAAATTCCTTTTTCGTCATTACGAACTAATAACGGAGTAACGATAGTTGCATCAGCGATTTCAATCGGTGTAAAGTCTTTTACTTTTTTCTTCACCTGACCTTGAGCGCGTAATTCTACTTTACCCACTTTCATTCCGGGCTCATATAAAAACTTCTCAGATGTATAGCTGAATGAACCACCTTTATCGAAGCTGATTTTTTGTCCGCTGCCTGTAGCTTTATCACCTACTAAAACAACTTGTTTTAAAGCTTTTTCACCACCGTTATATTTTAACACAGGAGTGATAGTCATGGTTACTTTTTTAGCAAACAATTTAGGGTTAAACTTACCGCTTACGCTAAATTGAATACTGTCACCATGCATCTCAATCGGGTTTGGAGTGGCATTATAACTAATGTCTTTTTGTTTCTTAATCATTTTGCCTAATCCATTACAGCCTGTTAATACAACAGCTACAGATAAACCGGCACCTAGTGTCCTTAAAAATTTTGAATTCATAGTTTGGGTTGTTTTATTTATATAGTAAACAGCTGAGCAAAAATAGAAATAATTTTATTATGCCCAAGCTTTTATTGGGTTTTTGTTAAAAATAAAAACCCTGACAATCTTTTGAATTGTCAGGGTTGTATATCCTTGATTTCTAGTAAAATACTATTTTTTAATAGCGTTAACTTTCTTCGCTAACTTCGATTTTAAGTTCGAAGCTTTATTCTTATGTATAACATTACGCTTCGCTAACTTATCCAACATAGCAGAAACCTTTGGTAACAACGCTTCAGCTTCTTTTTTAGCTGTAGCTGTACGTAATTTTTTTACTGCTGTACGGGTCGTTTTAGCAAAATAACGATTATGTAAACGCTTAGAGTTATTAGCACGAATACGCTTAATTGCCGACTTGTGATTTGCCATTATAATACGTTTTAAATATTCAATCCCAAAATTGGGACTGCAAATGTACAGCATTTTTTTGAATATCCAAGTGTTAAAAACAATAATTATTGATGAAAGCGTTTAAACCCTTATATAGGTTATATTTGTTTTATTGTGAGAAGGTTAAATAATATATTGTTAATTTTTTTATGTTTGGTAATCACCTTCTTACGAGGCCAGGATGCACCACCTGAAAAAAACCTGGTGCCAAACGGAAGCTTTGAAAATTACCGCAAGAAATCTTCCAGTATTCGTCAGGCGATACCTTGGACTCAAATCGCATCCGTAGATTTTTATCAGTCTCCTGCCGAAAAGGATACGACCGCTCAACGTGGTGCCCGAACCGGGGATGGATACATCGGCTTGCGCTTTCAAAAACGATATAAAGAATATGCACAAGTTCGTTTAGCCGAGCAATTACACCGGGGAACGGTCTATGAGTTCGAGATGTATGTTCGGATGGCTTATTGGAGTAATGCCATGCTTAAATCGTTTGGTGCTTTATTCTCGAAAGGTGGATACCATAGTCAAGGAGATGCCGTAAAATCAAATCTCATTGATACCATTTGTAAGAAAGGTGGATTCGTAAACGGATATCAATGGTTTAAAATTTCAGGAAAGTACAAAGCGGATGGAGGAGAGAAATATTTAACAATTGGTAATTTCTTCCACGATATCAATAAAGAACTTCCACGCATAAATATTCTTAAAAGGGGTTTCAAAGAGGCTTATTATTTTGTTGACGATGTAAAGCTTACAAAGGCTCCCGGTGAAAAAGTGGCTATTGAATATGTAGCGAGTATTAAGAATGACGAAGATTCAATTCTTAAAGTAAAAAAGGATATTCAGGTTGGTGAAAAAGTAACCTTGAAAAATATTGTTTTTGATGAAGGTAAGTACTACTTGCTTTCAGAATCTTATGTGGAATTAAATAAATTGGCACAGTACCTCCTTCGAAATCCCCATATGGAAATCAGAATTGGCGGACATAGCGACAATATAGGTAGCGCAAAGAAGAACCAAAAACTTTCTGAACAACGTGCGCGTGAGGTTTTCGAATACCTGATTAAAAAGGGAGTTCAAAACAAAATGTATTTTAAGGGTTATGGTTCCGATCAACCAATCGCTAGCAATGATACGGAAGAAGGACGAATTAAAAACCGACGCGTTGAATTCGAAATCGTAAAAAAGTAATATGGATATAAAAAAGGACGACAAAAAAACTATTCGTGCCTGGACATTTTATGATTGGGCTAATTCAGTTTTTCCGCTTGTAATAACATCAGCCATTTTTCCTAATTATTACGAATACATCACGTCGCACGATGGTAATAAAAATTTCATTGGCGATGTGGTAAATGTATTTGGTTATGAAATTCATAATACAACTATTTATTCCTATGTGTATTCGTTTGCACTTTTTATTGTTGTGCTAATTGTTCCAATTCTTAGTGGCGTGGCCGATTATCTCGGAAACAAAAAACGCTTTCTTCAATTCTTTTGCTACCTGGGTTCTCTTTCCTGCATGGGCTTATTCTTTTTTAACCGTGAGCATCTCGAGTTAAGTTTTATTCCTTTCATTTTCGCCACAATTGGCTTTTGGGGCAGTTTGGTTTATTACAATTCCTACTTGCCCGAAATTGCTTCACCCGAAAATCAAGATAAGGTCAGCGCACGCGGATTTGCTATGGGGTACTTCGGCAGTTCGCTCTTATTAATTGTTTGTTTAATAACCATTATGGTCCTTAAATGGCCGGCGAAATATTCTTTTCTTTTAGTAGGAGTGTGGTGGATTGGTTTTGCTCAATATACTTTTTCTAAGCTTCCTAATATTGTTGGCGGACATCAGCACGGTGAAAAAAATAATATTTTTTCAAAGGGTTTTTCCGAATTAAAAATAGTCGTGTTTCAGGCTCTCCGTCAGAAAAAATTAAAACGCTTTCTCTATGCTTATTTCTTTTACAACATGGGTGTGCAAACCGTTATGGTAATGGCAGTGTTATTCGCACGCAAGGAAATTACATGGCCCGATGAACAAACCAAAACCTCTTCTTTAATTATTAGTATACTTCTAATTCAGTTTTTAGGTATTGCAGGTTCTTTTGTTTTTTCATGGCTGGCTCGAAAAACTGATAGTATTAAGGCATTAAGTGTAGCAATTCTAATTTGGATTTTCATTTGCGCCTTTACTTATTTTGTGGTTACACTTCCAATACATTTTTACATTGTTGCAGCACTGGTTGGCTTTGTAATGGGCGGAATTCAGGCTTTGTCACGCTCAACGTATTCAAAGTTATTACCCGAAACTGAAGACCATGCCAGTTATTTCAGTTTCTATGATGTAATGGAAAAAATGGGAATGATACTTGGTACTATGTCGTTCGGAATTATTGCGGAAGTAACCGGAGGTATGCGAAATTCTGTACTCGCTTTAATCGCTTTTTTCGTAATTGGCTTTGTGTTATTAATGAGGGTTCCAAAAAACATTAATGAAGCAAGATAATGTTGGGCGCCTTGACTGTATACAATAGAATACGTCAGAATAAATACGCACCATTAGTTTTTACTCTTTTAGTTTTTCTCTGTATCCGACTAATTTCCCTTTTTGTGTTTTATAACGGATTTACAATTAATTTTTCTAAAATAAATTCTTATTTCAATTCGTCATTCATTGAGGCAATTTTATCATATGTGCCGTATCATCATTTTTCAATTTGTTTAAGTGCCTTTTTGCATCCCCTTTTTTTAATTGGATTTGTGTTAATAATACGACCCATCCTGAAGTATAAAAAAGAAATTGCAGCGTTTTCATTTTCTCAATCTGAACGATTACTCGTCACTTTTTCCGCTGCATTATTATCATGGGAATTATGTACCTATAATTATAATTATTATTTGGATAATGCATTTTATCTGGATAGAATTTTATTGGCAATTTTTCCGTTTCTTCTATGGCGAATGCCTTTTTTGAGTCCGGTGTACATTACCATTGCATTAGTGTATCGTTCGCAATTTAATTATCCAATCGAAGGCTTTGATTTGTTTGATAAGCGGTTGTTGTTTGATATTTTGATACTCTTCACGGCAATAACTTA
This sequence comes from Bacteroidota bacterium, assembly GCA_017303905.1. Lineage (NCBI taxonomy): Bacteria > Pseudomonadati > Bacteroidota > Bacteroidota bacterium. Next base: position 478,126 of record JAFLBH010000003.1, on the reverse strand, counting down.
CAGTAAAATTTATTTTAAAGGGAGGACTCCCGATTTTGTGCAACTGGTTTTATGTATTGTGGCTTCCAATTATTTTGCCACCGGTGTTTCAAAAATATTTATGTCGCCACAAGGTTACGAATGGCTTTTGCAAAATAAATTGAGCGATTTTTTTCTCAACGCGCATCAACGCGGCTGGATGTTTAATGTCTCTGATGATACAATTCATAGCATCAATTCTGTTTTGGATAATGGAGATTTTGTTTTTAAACTGAGTACTCTTTTCATCGAAATTTCCGCGTTTTGCATTCTGATTAGTCGCCGGTGGGCTATACTTGGTTTGATTGCCTTTATTCTATTGCATATAGGTATTTTTCTAGCCGGCAGTATGTTGTTTTGGAAATGGATGGCAATTGATGCTTTGCTGATTTATATATTATTAAATAAAACCTTTGATACAAGTTTTTATTCTGTCAAAACTTTTAAGGTTTCATTAATAATTATCGTAAGTTCTTTCATTTGGTTAAGGCCATATCCAATCGGATGGTTTGATACATGCATAAATCAATTTTTTACTTATGAAGCGATAGATGATAGAGGACACACTGCAGCTATACACAAAAATGATTTTGACCCTTATCATCAGTGGATTCAATACGATAAATTTTTACGATTGGTAAATGAAAACACTTTACCGGTGAGTGGATTCGGATACACACATGATTATAACATTCAACGTGAATTAGCGAATCTTCAGCCCGATAGTATTTTGAGTTACATTCACAAAAAAGGAGTGAATAGTTATAGTCCTACTTGGAAGGTTCGCTATGACGCTTTTATGAAACAATATTTTGACACTCGAAATAGCAGAGGAGAGCAACTAGCATTTTTAAAATACATACGAGCTCCACACCACCTTTATAACAGAGATTCAGGTGAAGGCATACATAGTTTAGGTAAGATTAAGAAGCTCAGAGTTTATTTTAACATTACGCATAACCTAAGTGGTGTAAGTCATTCACTCATTAAAAGGCCAATTGACGAGATTATAATTTGATATTTCTAACTAATTTTTTATTTTAGGTACATGAGCGAAAACGAATACCGTGATTTTATACGCAGCCTTAGTTTTAGTCAAAAATTCAGATATGGAATTTATCAATTAGCCGACCATTTTATCGGGCGAAAGAAATTATTTTCTAACCGCGCACCATATTATAAGGAGCTGAATGAAACAATGCCGAAGCATGGCGAGGGAAGAATTATGCCCATCGAGAGGCGAAAGGATTTAAGTTTGGAGGAATTTAAGAGTCATTATGTAAAAAAAGGTATTCCTGTTGTAATGGAAGGTGCGGCAAAGGATTGGCCTTGTGTTCAGAAATGGTCGCTCGAATATTTTAAGGAGCTTCACGGAAAAGACGAAATTGTATTGGTGGATCAGGCTATTCCGGGTTATCCTTATGAACTTACAACTTTAGCGGATGTGATTGATAATATCAGAGGTGGAGGCAGTAAGTACTATCGTTTTTATCCACTATTGGCTCGCCATCCTGAGCACTTAAATGATTTTGACTATAAATGGTTAAAGGAAAGAAGAAATCCACTTTGTTGGTTTGATGCTTTTCAGGTTTTTATTGGTGGTCAAGGGTCATATACTGCATTGCATAATGCTAATCAAAGTAATTTGTTTGTACAGGTTTATGGCGAAAAAAAATGGGTCTTGTATTCGCATTATTATTCTCCTGTAGTTGATCCGCATCCGGTACGAAATGTTTACCGCAGCGCTCCCGGTAAACGAGAAACGGGTCCTTTCAATCCTTTCGAACCGGATTATGATTATCCATTCGAGTTATATAAAAATATTGATGGTTATTCTGTACATCTTAAGCCCGGAGATATTTTGTGGAATCCACCTTTTTATTGGCATGCCGTAAAAAACGCTACCGATTCAATTGGTGTAGGTTACCGTTGGTTATCGCCATTCTATTCCTTTAAAATTTCTCCATTATATATGTTGTTAGATTGCTTTGCAACTAAACCTCCAATTTGGAAAGCATATAGCTTATATAAGAAGGATATTAATGAGTTGCATTTGGCTGAGTTCAAAAAATTAGAAGAAGCCAAGAAAAAAATAGCGGAGCAGGAGGCCAGAAAAAAAGCGGCAGGAAAGTAATTTTTATTGTTGAATTAGTAATAATTCCTCTGCAGCTCTTTCACTGTAAAATAATTTTTGATTTTTTATTCTTTGAAGAGCTACTTTAGCCTCATCGGTAGCACCCAATCTTTTTAGTGCCAATGCTCTAAAGAACTCCGCCTCTTCTAAAAATACATTTATTTTATTTTTTAAAACTTGATCAAAATAATCTGTTGCTTCAGAAACTTGATACAGATAATAGTGACACATACCTTTATAAAATAAGCAATTGACATCTTCCTTATTAATAGTTAAAAGCAAATCCAATAGTTCAATGCAATGACTGTATTGCTTCTTGTTAAAAGCTAACATGGCGTCTTTAATTATTTCATGCGCGTAATAATCCTGCTCAGCAAAAATGGATGAAGATGATTCATTAATTTCTTCTTTACTAGCGTAAGCAGCAGAAATCCCGTTCTCTCGAGTGTCGATTCCTTTTTTATTTCTGAAATAAAGTTTCGCGTAATCGGCCACTTTTAAATTATGTAAGTAAATAAATGGAGCGTTGGGGATGTAGATGAAATTTTCTTCCGGTTTAAATTCAGGAGTTTTCACCTCTAGTGGCATGATTTCTTTTATCTGAGCATCTTCAAATATTTCATATTTATTCTCATTGTTAGATGTTTCTGAAACTTGAAAATGCTCTTCCGCAACAGATGTTTTTGCACTAATCCCTATAGCTTTTTGTTCACTCTGTATATTTGTTTCCCTTAAAACAGAATCGATTTTTGTAACAAATGTGCTTTGAATGGTGGGATGTGTAAGCTGATTTTGATAATAGAAAAACGCGATATTACAACCAATAAATGCACCACAAATAAGTAAGATGAGCGGGTTCAACCAAGTATTATTACTTTTCGTTTTTTTATCTATTTTACGATAAAGTGTTTTTAAATCTCTTTCGGTGAGCAATCCCGATTCAAAGCTGTATGAAGCCAAATAACTTAATTCATCGGCATGAAATCGCGCCTGAATTTTTCGTTTATCCGGTTCGGCTAATTGCTCATATTTATTTTTTGTTTTCTTATTCATGGCGGGGTTGTGTATGTAATTCTTCTAACAATAATTTCAGTTTACGCTTTCCGTTTTGGATATAACTTTTTATTTCAAGGATGCTATAACCGGTGTGTATGCTGATTTGCTGATAGCTTAAATTCTTTAAATAGAATAGTTGGATGCAAATGCGCTGCTTGTCTTTTAATTTAGGCAGACAATCATTTAAGTTTAACAACATGGTTTCGTCATCTACCAAATGAATGTTGATTTCTTCTTCTAAAACAGGTGTTTTATACTCAAAATCGAAGTAAGAAGCCGCGTTTTTTTGAACGGTCTTCTTTTTTCTTACCAAACTAATGCAATGATTTCTGACAACAAAACTTAACCAGCCCTTGAAGTTTTTTATTTCTTCTTTTTTTAATTCTATCAATAATTTCTCAAATATATTCATCACGGCATCTTTTGCTTCATCCTTGTCTTGCAAATAAAATAAGCAAGTACCGTAAATAGTAGCCACATGGTTTTTAAACAAAGCGGCAAAACTGTTCTTGTCACCTTTCAGTCTGTAATTACCTATGAGTTCTTCATCCGATTTCTCACTATGTTTATTGAATAACCACATATACTTATGGTAAGACGCACGTCTTGAATTAATCCATAAAAATAAATTGTGGGGGGTGTTTTGTGGAATTATACGTATTCCTCGTCTTTAAGTTATAAGATCCCCAAAATATTTTTTAACCATAACAAAAAGAACATGAAAACACTATCAATTTTGGCAGTTACACTCTTGATGAATTGTTTAACTGCATTAAAGGCGCAAAATTCGCATGGCGAAATTAAGGGCTTGATTAAGGATGACGAATACAATCCGGTTATTGGAGCGATTGTGAAAATAACACAGGGTGGGTATTTAGTAGGAGGTACTACAACCGATGAAAACGGAAAATACGTATACAAACCACTCGATCCGGGTAATTACGAAGTAACTGTTACGAGTCCTATGCATGTCACCGCAATAAAGAATAAAATCCCGGTGAAGCCGTCTGAAGCTACCTATGTGGATATCCGAATGAAGATTAATCAACTCGATCAAGTCGATATTACCGCTTATGTTGAAGATTTTGTTGAACCAATGGTTGATGCTACAATTATTGATATAACAAGTATTGGTGCCGAAGAAATTGCACAATCGGTTAATCGTAATGATGGTGTTATGGATATGATTGCAAATAATTCTCCCGGAATGGTGCAGGACAGTGAAGGCGAGTGGCATTTGCATGGAGGAAGAGCAGACGCTACCGAATTTTTAATTGATGGTGTAAAGGTTAGTTCGCTGAATGGTTTACCGGTTACTGCTCTTGAAAATGTGAGTTTAATTAGTGGTGGTGTACCCGCGATGTATGGTGATTTTACAAGTGGCGTTGTAGTTGTTACTACCAAGGATTACTTTAGTGGCATCCGGGCAAAACGGGTAAGAAACGCAGCCCTTGAGGAACAATATCAATTGAAGCAAAGAAGAAAAAGGGATAAACAGGAAGAGGAAAACAGAGCCAAGGAAATTGAGCAGGAGAAATTACTGGAGTTGAAGAATAAATAATTTAAGAGCCGCGTTTAGCGGCTCTTTCATTACAGTAATTTGTAGTTTTTGTATTCACCAGGCCGCCATCCGGTATTTTTCTCAATCACTTGTAAAAATTTATCTTTCACCGATAATTTTATTTTGCTCGCGTCAAATTTAAAATTCCAGTCTTGAGCTTTTACACGCGATTGCATAACACTAGGATGAGTTCCTTTAAATTCCTCTAAACTATCAATCTTGCTGTAATCAAATTCCTCGGTTGCTTCAATATTCTTTTTCATCCAGGCATCATCGTGCCACATTTTATGAAAATTTTCTTGCTTGGCCTGTTGCGCTTTTGGAGGTTTCACCCAGCCATAATGAAAAACTGAAGCATCAATTTTTTTGACGTTTAATTTGCTATCATCGGTTTTTCTAAAACCTTGCGCGTCTTTATAAGAGCGAATGTTTTTATTATTTCGAATGATGCGGATTTCGTTTCTATACCACTTGCGCGAATTTCCAACATAATTATAACTCCCGTAAAAATGCACGTAGTCGAATAATAATCCTTCTACATTTTCATCATGGGCATATTGTTCCATTCCTTTACGGATGGAATCATGGTATTTTTCATGAATCACTTCATCACTCTGAATGTAAAAACACCAGGTGCTGCTTTTGTCAATGGCATCAAACGCTTTGTTGGTTTCTATTGATAGTAATTTACCGCCTTCGCGCAGATTGTCGTCCCACACACTTTCTATTATTTTAATTTTTGGTGATGGAATGCTTTTAATTAATTCCATGGTGCCATCATCCGAATTCCCAACGCTCACCAAAAACTCATCACATACAGGCAATAAAGAAGTAATCGCTTCTACAACCGGATAGTCGTATTTTATTGCGTTTCTTATGATGGTAAAGCCTGTAACTTTCATATGTACAAAACAAATATCTTAAAACGGATAACCAATACCAAAGTTAAGTGTGATTTGTCGTAATGGTTTTTTATCAAAGGTCCAACGATCTCCTTCAGGGTATTTTGGGTCAACAATAGGTGCCGCCGCATCCAAACGCAGAACAAAGAAATTCAAATCCCAACGCAAGCCCCAACCCATACCTACTGCAATTTCTTTATAGAAACGGGTCAACTCAAATTCTCCTCCGGGTTTTGTCGCGTCTTTGTGCAGTAACCAGATATTTCCTGCATCCACAAACCAAGCGCCGTAAAACGAACGAAACATATGGAAACGATATTCAATATTTCCTTCAATAATTAAATCGCCAATCTTATCATATTTAGAATTGGTATTTGTTGGGTCATATCCACCCGGACCCAAAGTACGTGCACGCCATGCTCTCACACTGTTCGGACCGCCGCTAAAATAACTTTGTTCGTAGGGTAAAACATTCAAGTTGCGTAGAGGTTTTCCAACACCAATCATAGTTCGGTAAACCGCTCTGTTCTTTTTGCGAACCGGAATGTATAAACGATAATCAATATCCATTTTTACAAATTGCGCAAACGGAATTCCTGTAATTAAATAACGTCCTAAAGTATCTTGCTTTACATCTGTTAATTGATAAACTCCTCTTAAAACATTTCCTGAAGACGCCAGATTTATTTTTACATAACTTACAGGTTTGCGGGAGGTGTTGTTAATGCCGGTTTGTATTTGATTGTTGTAGGCAACTGTATATCGCGAAAGAGTTGTAATGTGATCTTGAAATGAATTTAAGAGAAATAAATCATTCAACTTAATTAATTCGTCGCGGAACGATTGTAGTAAATTGGCTTTTACCATATACGCTTCAAAAGGAACTAAGTCATGTTTCCATTTTGTTTTGCGTGTTTTAAAGCTAAAACCATAATTGATATTGGTGATAATGCGGTTAAATTCCGGACGTCTTTGATAATTCAGAGAGGTATTAATATAAGTTCTCGGAAAAGCATCTTTTTTAAATGGGAATAACGAGAATGGAAATGCCGCACGTGGTACCGAGAACCGCATGGATGGTCCGAATTGAATGGTGTTAAATGTACTTGATACATCTTTAATATCACTTTGTCCTGTGTTGAATTGTCGTTGTGCGATAATCGCTCCATTTAAACTCAATTCAAATAATTCCGCTCCTTTGAGTAAATTCTTATTTTGAAATAATAAACTGCCATCAATACCCAAGTTACCGGAGGTGTTAGTTCCTTCAGTTTCGATGGTAATAGATTGTTTGATGATTGGCTGACAAATGATGTAGCAATCGAGTTGATCGTTATAGTATGGATTTTTCACATACTGAATCACCACGGTTCTGAAAACACCAAGATTTAGTAAACGTTTGTAGGTTTTTTCCGCCAATGTTTTTTGGAATACTTGCCCTTTAAAAAATTCGATGCTGTGACCAATAACACTCTTCCTGAATTTTAAAGAACCTTTTAATAGAAACTTATAGTCTTCATATGAAATGGTGTCTTTAAAGTATTCGTCTTTGTAAGAAGATTTTAAATTTTCAGTAATGATGTAAATGTTGTTTACGTAATAGCGCGGGTGCTTTACATAAGAAACAGAATCTTTATTTTGATCAATAAATGCCGGGAATTTTTTAAAGGAAACATTGATGTTAAGTTTTTTATTTCCAATGGTGGAATCAACTTCAAAAAACACATAATCTTGCTCAAAGAAGTAATAACCATTATCCATTAATTGAGCAGTTATACGCTCTCTTTCTAATTGCATAACATCGGCATCGTATGGATCACCGTGATTTAGTTTACTGTTAACCGTATCTCGATTTACGTAATACGCAAGTTCTTCTTCCGGGAAGGTGTAAGTAATGTTGTTAATGTAATAGCGCGGTCCAGGTACTACATGGTAATCAACTTGTGCCTTTTTCTTTCTTTTTCTAAAGGTGACACTATCATCTACTTGCGCGTAAAAAAAACCTTTCGAAAATAAGTATCGTTTTATTTGGGAAGCCGATTGTTTGGTAATAGCGGAATCGTATATAACCGGTTCTTCGGCAATCTCTAATAAACTTTCTCTGAAGGTTGGTTTATCTTTGTTTTTAAGTCGCGGTTCTTTGGCTGGTTTACCTTTTTTAGTACGTTTTTCGTTTTTTACCTTGTTTTTAGCAATACGTTTTTCGTTTTTGCGATCAAATCGTGCGTCGCGCTTTTCTTTTTTCCGTACCATTTTTTCCTTATTTATTTTGGTATAAAGCCAAAGATTAAAAGGCAGAACAGAAAGTATTTTCCGATTTGGTTTTTGACGGATGTAAGGTTCAATATCGTGTTTATCAACCTTGTTTTTTAAATCACCCTTTATGGAGATGCCGGTTACTAAATATTCATTTTCTTTTAACTGGCGGGTGGTGTTACATGAATAAAGGGATAAAAGAAGACTAACCAATAATAGTTTAAAAAACGTTTTGTTTTTAAAACTCATATTTAACAAAGTGCCCAATATTGGTTATTTTTATATCCTACGAATTTAACTAAATTATGATAAGTAAAGGTCAAATTAAACAAGTAAAGGCTTTGCATCTTAAGAAATTCAGAGACGAACAGGGCTTGTTTATTGCTGAGGGTGTGAAAATTGTGAGCGAGATTATTCACTCACATCCAAGCATGATCGAACACTTATTTGCAACCGACCAATTCATAAAAGCTAATGCTTCTGTACTTGGAAAAAGCGAAAAAACAGTTAGCGTAAATGATGCGGAGCTCGAGCGTATCAGTACATTACAAACTCCCAATCAAGTGTTGGCGGTTTGCAAGAAGTTTCCAAAACAAAATCCGACAATTGATATAACTAGACAATTTTCGTTATACCTCGATGATATTCGTGACCCCGGTAACCTCGGAACCATTTTGCGCATTGCCGATTGGTTTGGGATTGGTGAAATTTTTGTATCTGAACAAAGTACCGATTTATATAACCCAAAAACAATCCAGTCTGCGATGGGTGCGTTTTTAAGAGTGAAGGTTCATTATATGAATCTTGATAGGGTAGTAGCTGATTCGAATGCGCCGCTATATGGAGCAGTTTTGAATGGCGAAAACATCTATAAACAAAAATTACAGAACGGTTTAATCATAATAGGTAACGAAGCAAACGGTATTACGGATGAAAATTTGAAAAAAATATCGCACCCCATCACCATTCCGGCTTCTTCAGCCAATCAAACAGAGTCGTTAAACGCAGCTATGGCTACCTCCATTATTTGTTCCGAATTTTTCCGGCAGATAAAACTCTGATTACTTTTTCAGTACAACTCCCTTAAAGCGGATTTTAGCAGGAGAATTAGAAGCATTGGAAATTATTTCAACAATACGGTCTTGTCGGTCGTAAACAGTTTTTGTATCAAATTTCACGATGATTTTACCGGTTTGTTTGGGAGCAATGGGTTGTTTTGGAAATTCAACACTGGTGCAGGAACATTCTACTTTGCTTTCAGTAATAATGAGAGGGGCTGTTCCTTCGTTGGTAAAATTGTATTCAATACTTACAATTTCTCCCTTTGTCACAAACCCAAAGTTTTTCTTAGCGTCTTCAAATTTGATTTTGGCCTGAGCCTGTAAATCTTTTCCGCCAAGAATAATTAGCAGTGTGAGCAAAAAGGTTTTTAAATAAAAAATCCCCCTGAAAGCAGGAGGATTTTTTAAAGTATTATCAATATTATTTTGCATCAGGTGTTGGTGCAGGTTTAACTTCACCTTTAATTTTCACTTTAACAGTTGCAAACTTACCGTTTGATGTTACCGTTACGTTTTTCTCGAAACGACCGGCACGTTTTGTATCGTACTTCACTTTAATTACACCGGTTTTGCCAGGTAAAATTGGTTCTTGAGGCCATCCCGGTTTACCGTCGATAGTTGTTGAAGTACATCCGCATTCACCTTGTACACTTGTAATGGTTAATGGTGACTTTCCAACATTTTTAAATTTGAATTCGCGAACGCCGTTAGCATCGTAATCAACTGTACCGAAATCAATAGTTTCATTTTCAAATTTAATTTCAGGTGCATTTGGGTCAGTATTTGGAACCACTGATTCCTGAGCATTGCCGCTGATGGCAAACATCATAAACAAAGCAAGTATGGCTGTAATTTTTTTCATGTTAAGTGCTATTATAGTATTATGATTTCTTTTCTACCGGCGCACCTTGTGAAGGTTTGTTCTCAGGGAATGCATCTTCAACAGGTTTTGCTTCAATGTTTCCTTTAATTTGGATAGTTTGAGTACCTGATTTAGCATTTGAGTTTACAGTAACCGTTTTGTAAATAGGACCAACACGTTGAGTGTCGTATTTCACTTTAATTACACCACTTTTGCCCGGTAAAATTGGTTCTTTCGGACATTGAGGTACTGTACATCCGCAGCTTCCCATGCAATTGGTAATAACTAATGGTTCTTTACCATTATTAATAAATTTAAACTCACATTCACCATTATCACCTTGCTTAAGGTTTCCGTAATCATGAGTGGTTTTGTCGAATTTAATATCAGCTAAGCTGGCTGGAGTTCCGGCAGGATCCTGAGCACCATGATTATGGCCATCATTAGCAGAATGAACTTCTTGAGCGAAAGTGAATGCAGTTAAGCCTGCAACTAATCCTAAAGTTAAAATGAGCTTTTTCATATTTTTGAGTTTTGTTTTTGTTTAGTTACTAAAATCATACCAAAGATAATAATGCCTTGGTCTAATTCGAGTATTTTTGCGAAATTTAACAAAAATTTGATTACCCCTCAATGGAAATAGCTAAAACATACAGTCCTAACGACGCAGAGCAAAAATGGTACCCTTATTGGTTGGAGAAAAAGTTCTTTAAATCAGTGGTTGACAAATCTAAGAAGCCTTACACCATCGTTATTCCTCCGCCAAATGTTACGGGTGTTTTGCATATGGGACATATGTTAAATAACACCATTCAGGATGTTTTAATTCGTCGTGCGCGTATGCTTGGCTACAATGCGTGTTGGGTTCCAGGAACAGATCATGCCAGTATTGCTACTGAAGCTAAAGTTGTAAAATTATTAGCGGATAAGGGTGTTAAAAAATCCGACTTATCACGTGAGGATTTTTTAAAGCATGCCTGGGAATGGAAAGAAAAATATGGCGGAATTATTTTAGAACAACTAAAAAAATTGGGCGCCAGTTGCGATTGGGATCGTACACGCTTTACAATGGAAGATGATTTGAGTGAAGCGGTAATAGATGTATTCATTGATTTATATAATAAGGGTCATATCTATCGTGGTGTACGAATGGTGAATTGGGATCCTCAAGGATTAACCGCCGTAAGTGATGAAGAGGTAATTTATAAAGAATCAAGCAGCAAATTAGTTTACGTAAAATATAAAATAGAAGGTACTAACGATTTTGTAACCATCGCTACCACTCGTCCCGAGACAATCATGGGCGATACTGCTGTGTGTGTAAATCCAACAGACGAACGTTATGCTCACTTGAAAGGAAAAAATGTGATTGTACCGGTAGTTAATCGCGTGGTTCCTTTGATTTTTGACGAATATGTAGATGCAACTTTTGGAACAGGTGCTTTAAAAGTAACACCTGCACATGATATTAACGACTTCAATTTAGGTCAGAAATATAAATTGCAAACGATTGATGCACTTACACCGGATGGAAAAATTTCGGAGGCAGCAGGCGCTTATGTAGGAATGGATCGTTTCGCATGTCGTAAACAAATCGTAAAAGATTTGCAGGAAATGGGTTTGGTAGAGAAAGTGGAAGATATCAAAAACAAAGTTGGTTACAGCGAACGTACAGATGCGGTTATTGAGCCTAAATTATCCATGCAGTGGTTCTTGAAAATGGATAAGGTTAGCAAACCTGCATTGGATGCTGTGCTTAATAACGACGTAAAATTAATTCCGGATAAATTCATAAACACCTATAAACATTGGATGGAAAATGTACACGATTGGTGTATTAGCCGTCAGTTGTGGTGGGGACAAAGAATCCCGGCTTGGTACGATAATAAAGGAAACACGGTAGTTTGTAAAACAAAAGAAGAAGCCATTCAGTTATTAAAAACAAATGATGTTACGCAAGATGAAGATGTTCTTGATACTTGGTTCTCTTCTTGGTTATGGCCTTTAACTGTTTTTGACCCTGGCGTAATTCGTAATGGTTGGGAAAAAGCAAACGAGGATTTGAAATATTATTATCCAACCAGCGATTTGGTTACGGCACCCGAAATTTTATTTTTCTGGGTGGCGCGAATGATTATTGCAGGTAAAGAATATACCGGAAAAAAACCATTTACCAATGTTTATTTAACCGGCATCGTGCGCGATAAGCTGGGAAGAAAAATGAGCAAGAGTTTAGGCAATAGTCCTGATCCATTGGATTTAATAGCAAAATATGGTGCAGACGGTGTTAGGGTAGGAATGTTGTTGTGTTCTCCGGCGGGTAATGATTTAATGTTTGATGAAAGTTATTGTGAGCAAGGAAGAAACTTTGCGAATAAAGTTTGGAATGCCTTTCGACTTATCAAAGGATTTGAAGTTGGGAATGTAGAACAAAGTGAGGCACAAAAAACAGCCATCACCTGGTTTGAGAATAAATTAAGCGAACAATTGGAAATCATTAATGATCATTATACGAAATACCGTATGAGCGATGCTTTAATGGCAACATACAAATTGGTATGGGATGATTTTTGCGCTTGGTATCTCGAGGCAATTAAGCCTGATTTTATAGACGGCAAAGCACAGCCAATTGACAAGGCAACTTACGATGCTACGATTTCATATTTAGAAAGTTTATTGAAAATTATGCATCCATGGATGCCATTTATTACCGAAGAAATTTGGCATTTGATAAAGGAACGCAGTGAAATGGATTGTGTAATTGTGGCGAAGTGGCCGCAAGTAAAATCAACCGATGCACGTCAGTTGATGGAGTTTGAAGTAGTGAAAGAAATTGTGGCGATGATCCGTAATATCCGCGCGCAAAAACAATTATCACCAAAAGAAAAATTGAAGTTGATAGAAAAATCGGATGCTACGCATTCTTATTTTGATAAGTTAGTGATGAAATTGGCTAACTTAAGTGAAGTTGAGTACACGAAGAATAAGGTGGAAGGTGCGTTTTCATTCATGATTCAATCCACCGAGTTTTTTGTTCCGCTTTCTTCTAATGTAAATAAAGACGAAGAAAAAGCACGCTTGCAAAAGGAGCTTGAATACAACCAAGGTTTTTTGAAGTCGGTACAAATAAAATTAAGCAACGAAAAATTCGTAGCGAATGCAAAACCGGAATTAGTGGAGTTGGAAAAGAAAAAGCAAGCCGACGCGGAAGCAAAAATAAAGGCGCTGGAAGCACAACTTTCAGCATTATAAGATGAAAGATTTTAAAGTTTCAACCTTACTCATTTGGTTAAGCCTGTTAAGTGCTTTGCTTTGTGCAGCTGCGCTTACGGTTTATCAAGTGTCGTGGGGCGGAGGCTTTGATTTAGCGGCAGTACTCATATTATTCTTCGCTTTTTTTATTATTACATTTTTTGTTCTTTACTTCATTTACAATCCTTTTGTATTTGATAAAATCAAAGTGGTGAATGAAGAATTGAAGAAAGTTATTCCTCAACGGGAAATTCCGGATACTAATTTCAGTCTTGATGAAATTGACCCTATTACGCAGTTGGAAAATGAAGTGAAAAAGATAGCGCAAGAGCGTCAGAAGGAGTTGGAACATTTGAAGAATCTCGATAGTTACCGTAAAGAATATTTAGGAAATGTTTCCCACGAACTCAAAACCCCGGTGTTTAATATTCAGGGATATGTGTCCACTTTAATTGATGGCGGATTAAGCGATCCAACTATTAATCTCGATTATTTAAAAAGGGCCGATAAGAGCATTGAGCGGATTATTCACATTATTGATGATCTGGAAACCATTACTCAATTGGAAACGGGTTCATTGGAGCCGGAGTATGAAAAGTATGATATCATTGCTCAGATAAAAGATATCATTGAGCAATTAGATATGGTGGCGCGTAAGAAAAACATTTCTGTCACCCTTACTAAAAAATCGGACAAACCACTTTATGTTTTGGCTGATAAATTCAGGATTCGTCAGGTGTTTGTTAATCTTATTACCAACAGTGTAAAATATGGCAGAGACGGCGGAAAAACGGAAATAGGATTGTCTCAGTATGATGATGAAGTGATTGTTGAAATTAAGGATAACGGCATCGGAATTTCAGAAGAACATCTGCCACGCTTATTTGAACGTTTTTATCGGGTGGATAAAGGAAGAAGTCGCGAGCAAGGCGGAACGGGTTTGGGTTTAGCCATAGTTAAACACATTATTGAAGCGCATCAAAAAACCATTGGTGTAAAAAGTAAAGTAGGGGAGGGAACAATTTTTACTTTTACCTTAAACAGGTCTCTTTAATTTAAAATAAAAAAACCTATAAACATGAAAAAACAATTACTACTTTTTTCTTTTCTGGTATTTTCCCTCTTGATTAAGGCACAACATGAGCAATGTGCCACATCATATGCATTAAAAAAGGGAATAGAAGCAAACGCGGGTGCAGCCTCTTTTTATACGGCCGAACAGTTGGCAAATAGATGGTTGGCAAATAATAAATCCGCCGCTCATCACAATAAAACAAAGGCCATCATCAAAATTCCGGTGGTGTTTCATGTGGTGTATAAGAATGCCGCTCAAAACATTCCCGATTCAAATATTATTTCTCAGCTTCAAGTATTAAACGAGTGTTTCCGTAAGCAAAACGCGAATTATACGAATACACGTCCTATTTTTGATACCATTGGCGCTGATTGTGAAATTGAGTTTTGTTTGGCCGACAAAGATCCGCAGGGAAATCCAACCACAGGAATTATTCGTAAATCTGCACCCTCTACGGCAGCATTCGATCCTTTAAATGGCTTTGATGCTGTAAAATCTCCTGCAAAAGGCGGGGATACTTTATGGCCTGCGAATCAGTATTTAAATATCTGGACCTGCGACATGAGTTTATTCAGTTTCACTTTTGTATTGGGTTATGCTCAGTTTCCCGGAATGAATCCCCAAACCGATGGTGTTGTTATTCAGTACGATTATTTAGGGAAGTATTCTAAACCTAAATTTTTAGGAAGAACAACGGTTCATGAAGTGGGCCATTGGTTAGGCATGCGTCATATCTGGGCTGATGATGCTCCGGGTATCGGACAGCAAGGTACCTGCGACTCAACCGATTTTGTAGGAGATACGCCTAATTGTAAGAGTCAATCTGCTTCCGGTTCTTGTAATACTTCAACAAATACTTGCTCAAATGAAGACTCGTATTGGAGCACAATTGATCCACCGGATATGGTAGAAAACTACATGGATTATAGCAGTGATAGTTGCATGACGATGTTTACGAAAGGACAAAAAGCAAGGATGTATTCGTTTTTAAATACCAATCCGGATAGAATGGCCATTACCACAAGTACAGCAGGATGTAATACTTATGCAGGCATTCATGATATAGATGATTTTAACGCTCATGTTGAATTATTTCCGAATCCGGCATCGGATGTGGTAAAACTTAATTTAAAGAATTTATCACATGCAGGTTATTCCTATGAAATTTACAATGCGAATGGTCAGCTCATCACCAAGGAAGCCCTGAATTATTTGTATTCGGAAATAGATGTGAAAAGCCTCAGCAACGGTTTGTACTTTGTTAAAGTATACAGCGAATACCATACAGCTACAAAGCGGTTGGTTATAGCGCGATGATTTATTAACATTTCCTCTGTTATTCTTAAAAAAAAATTTTGCTAAACGGGTCTAATATCTGTAAACTTGCACATAATTTTTAATAAGATGGCAGAGATTCATATAACCGGTATTCAGTATATTGAGATTAACAATCAGGAAGATTTAGAGTTTAAGTACAAACCGGATGTACCAAAATTAAAGTTGGTAGGAAATATTATCGTGGCTGAAGATGAAGAATCGGATGATGATCAAAGTGTTGTATTCTTAACTCAAAAGCAATTAAATCAGGTTTTAAGCAATAAGGACGTAGAGTTAAAGTTAGTTGATGATCGTTGGTATCCTGCAAAGCCTTTAAGCAAAGAACAAGTTAAAAAAGTTGGACTTGTTGGAATTGATGCCGAGTATTTAGGAGCCGCGGGCGATATAAAATGTTACGAAGCTGTAAAAATCAGCGAATAATAAGCTAATCCCGATTTTCGAATCGGGATTTTTAATTTAAAAATGGCGCTACATTTCAAAACTCTTCTTACCCGCACTCTTACCGCCGCTGTTTTTGTGGCTGTTTTACTATCTGCGGTTAATCATAGTTTTTTTTCGTTTGCAGCTTTGTTTTTTATAGTTGCGATTTGGGGATTATTCGAGTTCTTTCAAATTGCCAAGAAGCTTGGCGCAAAGCCGTTCAAAGTTGCGGGGTATGTGTCGGCTTTGTTTTTACTATCCGCTTCATTTATTCATAATGCCGGTTTCACCCAATTAAATTTCATTTGGTTGTACCTTGCAGGCTTATGTTGTTTTTCGTTGGTCTTTTTTTCGGCCTTGTTTTCGAAACACGAAAATGCGGTGAATGATGCCGCTTACACTTTATCCGGGATTGTTTATTCGGTTTTACCTTTTGTGATATTGCTCTATATTCCTTGTATTGATAAAAGCATTCAGCATAGTGAAACATTGCAGTTTAATTCGAATTACAACAATCATATTGTTCTTGGTTTGCTTTTATTAATATGGGCAAATGATTCTTATGCTTATTTGGTGGGAAGTTTAATTGGTAAAAGAAAATTACTGGAGAGAGTTTCTCCGGGTAAAACCTGGGAAGGCACCATAGGAGCTGCTATCTTAACTTTAGCCTCTTCACTATTGGTAGCCACTTGGTTTCCTGAGGTAGCGAAAGCTCATTGGATGGTGCTCAGTTTAATAGTATCTTTTATTGGTACACTAGGCGATTTATCAGAATCTCTTTTAAAAAGAAAAGCCGGCGTAAAAGATTCGGGCAGTATTATGCCGGGACATGGAGGTATACTCGACCGTTTTGACAGTTTAATGTTTATTGCGCCTTTTGCGTTGCTTTATTTAAGCTGGGTTTACGCTTAAATTTTAATGCGGTGAATACGTGTAATCGGAATCACAGTTCCTTGTTTTAAAATCACACGCTTATCCGTTACACCCCACACAGTTGTTTCAACCACGTAACAGTTTTTTTCATCTTCAAAGAAAATTTTGATTTTAGTTTGCTCGAGGTTGCCTAAAGTTAAGGCACGGTTTAATTCGCTTAAACGCTCTTTAATAGCATCATTATCCGATAAAACTTCTGCATCCGGAAATTTTAAGCCGGAAATCATTTCCTTCTCTATTTTTTCAAATGTTGCTGTATTCATGGGGAGGTGATTTTTTGTTAGTTAGTATAAATTATACGCTAAATACAGGCCCGGGTTACAGTGACTTATTAACTTTTTATCTGATTCTTTAGAATTTCAAAAAACTGACTGAGGTGCTGACTTCCAATGCGATAAGTAAAGCCGGCAGTATCCCTCATTTCGATAAAATCATGACCACTTGTATAAAACCTGATGACACCTTTGGAGTGTAAATTATAAACGGCACGCCTGAAAATATTACGTTTGTATCGTCCTTTACGGATATGAGTAATTGTACTGAAATCAATTTTTACTTTACGTGCCGTCCAAAATCCATCAATAATCATATAACCATTATACACCCGTGTATGTGTGTGTAATACATAAGTTAATCCCGCTGAAATGATCAAAATAATCAATCCTAATAAAAAGAAAATTTCACCCGAATTTGGTATGTTTTGTATAGGATAAGAACCAATGTAAAACACAGCCACCTTAACCGGTTTAGGATTCTCGCTCCAGTAATAGCCTAAAAAACAAAATAAAGCCAATAGCATCCGCCAGATAATACTAAGGCGATTATGCCCCATGTACTGTTTTTCTTCAAATAGAATTTCGCTACTCACGGTTTAAGTAAACTTAATTTTAAAACTTTTTTAGTGACCTCTGTTATTTTGTATCTATCATCTATGCGCTTTCCTATAACCCAAACAATATCTTCATTCGAATTGCAAAGCACAAAAGTATTTTCCTTTTCAAAAACAGAAATTTTATTGCTGATGAAAAAATCACTCAGTTTTTTAAATCCTTTCATTCCTAAAGGCATAAACTTATCGCCATACTTCCATTTTCTAATGGTTAATGGAAATTTTAATTTATTATAATCAAGTAAAGCAATTTTTTCGTCACCCGTGATTTTGAATTTTTCACCTGTTTCAGTTTTAAGTTTCGGTGAAGCTTTTGTAAAATCACTTAATTTCTGAATAACAAACTCGTTTTCGTCTGATACTTCTGTTTGTGGTTTTACAATGATTCTGTTACGGTCTATCAGCAAAATGTGAGTAGCTGAATTAAAAATTTTCCCAGTATTATTTTCTTTTAAACCCTTAAATAATTGTTCGGTTTGCGAAGAATTAAAACCTAACGGACTCAACCATTCATGTAATAGTAAAGCGCCGGATAATTCTAGCTTTAGCTTAGAAATATCAATGTAAAATACATCCTTGTCCTTGGCTGTTATCAGTTTCGTTTTTTCAGAAATGTAATTATCAATAATTATACTCACCTCCTTAAATAAAACAATGTTATTATTAAAAGTGGATTCGATGGACGGATTTAATTTTTTCAAAGCCGGAATCACTTTATGACGAAGAAGATTACGCGCATACTTTACTTCATCGTTACTGCTGTCATGTCTGAAATTAATTTTTTTAGTCTCAGCAAATTTCAAAATCTCATTCTTAGAGGCAAATAAAAGCGGCCTCACTAAATGGTCTTGCTTTTCAGGAATTCCTTGCAAGCCTTTTAATCCTGTACCGCGTGTTAAATTGATAAGCAGGGTTTCTACATTATCATTGGCATGATGGGCAGTTAAAATAAAATCAAAATGACATTGGTGTCGCAATTCTTTAAACCAGTGATAACGCAATTCGCGGGCTGCCATTTGTACCGACAGTTTTTTTATTTTCACATATGATTTGGTATCGAATTGTTTAATGTGAATTTTTACGCCCATTTTTTTTGCAAAGGCCATGCAAAATTTCTCATCAGCCTCCGATTCTTTCCCTCTCAGATTAAAGTTGCAGTGCGCTAATTCAAATTTGTAACCATTTTCTTTTAAGAGATGCGTTAACACAACCGAATCTACGCCGCCGCTAAATGCTACGAGTAGTTTGTCTTTTTTTGAAAACAAACCGGCACTTTCAACTCTAACTTTAAATTCACTGAGCATTAAACAAATATACTAAAAAGCAAAGTCATTCACTTTCAATTATGATGGAAACAAATGGCTTATTTTTTTGTTTTTCCTTAGTAAAATCAAAGCTTTTATGTAAACTTGCTTATTCTAAAACCTATGAATAAAAACGTAAACATCATCGGAGCCGGCCTTGTGGGCTCGTTATTATCCATTTATCTCGCAAAAAAAGGATATAAGGTTAATATTTATGAGCGCCGACCGGATATGCGTAAAACAAAAATGTCAGCCGGAAAATCAATAAACCTGGCCTTAAGTGATAGAGGCTGGCGCGGATTGGAAGGTGTTGGAATTGCCGATGAGGTACGCAAAATCGCGATACCTATGTACGGACGATTTATTCATAATCGCGACGGATCAACGGCCTTTCAGCCTTATGGAAAGAAGGAACAAGCCATCTACTCTGTTTCTCGTGCAGAGATAAACATGAAGTTGATGGATTTAGCCGAGCGTGAAGCGGGTGTAAAAATTCATTTTAATGAACGTTGCACTGCGGTTGACAGGGTGAAGATGGAAGCCTCATTTATGAATGAGGAAAATAAAAACACTTCGGTTTCAAGCAGCGATTTGATTTTTGGAGCAGATGGCGCCTTCGCGGCTTCACGCTTAAACATGCAGCTCAACAACGATCGTTTCGAGTACAATCAACATTATATTTCTGCGGGCTATAAAGAATTGATTATTCCTCCGGGAGAGGGCGGTACTTTCTTAATGGAGAAAAACGCATTGCATATTTGGCCGCGCGGAAGTTTCATGATGATTGCCTTACCAAATCCGGATGGTAATTTTACGTGTACATTATTTTTACCATTTGAAGGTGAGAAGTCATTTGAGAAATTAAAAACCCGTGAGGATGTGACGAAATTTTTTAATGAAGAATTTCCGGATGCAGTGCCACTAATGCCAACATTGCTTGATGATTTTTTCAATAATCCAACTTCATCACTTGTTACTGTTAAATGTTTTCCGTGGGTATTCGATAACAAAGTGGCATTAATTGGAGATGCAGCACATGCGATTGTTCCTTTTTTCGGACAAGGTATGAATTGTGGATTTGAAGATTGTGTAGTGTTAAATGAATTAATAACCAAATACAACGAAGACTGGAATAAAATTTTACCGGAGTACCAATCATTACGTAAACCGGACGGTGATGCCATTGCTGATTTGGCGATTGCGAATTTTATTGAAATGCGTGATAAAACCGCCGATCCTAAATTTTTATTACAGAAAAAAATTGAAGCACGCTTCAATGAAAAATATCCTGATAAATGGATTCCGCTTTACAGTATGGTGACGTATAGTCCGCATATACGTTATAGCACAGCATTAAAAGAAGGTGCGCGACAAGAAGCCATCATGCAAAAAATTATGGCGATGCCGGATATTGAAAAGAAGTGGGATAGTGAAGAAGTAGAAAAGGAAATATTAAAGCATATTTAGCTTATTCCGCTAACCATTTTTCCACTTCCGTCTGGTCAAGCTCCATGTAATTCACCCAATGCTCAACGGTTGAGTTGTTAATGAGGTAAATTGTTGGAAGATTAGTTCCTGCCAGAAAAATAAACGGTCTCGCACGCAACATGCAATAAGGAATGTTTTGTGTTTTTGTGTCTTCATAAAATCCTTCCATTTTTTTCTCTTCACCATTTAAAATAAAATAGATACTTATGTTGGGGTTTTTCTCTAACATAATTCTCATTTTTTTCGCGGCAATTCTACAATGCGGACATGACAAACTCATGAACGCTAGAATGTGTTTACCTTTAGATAGCGATTTGGGAGGTATATTTACTTTAGCATTGTTGTATAAAGTATCTAAGGGAATCTCGAAATTTTCTTCAGGTTTATTCAAGTATGATTCAGAATAATCCAAATCAACATAATTTAAAACATGAGGCATTGCCATGGAAGTAACAAAAAAAGTAATACTTAACCATTTACTTAATTTTCCGAATGTAAAACCTTCATGCATTTTGTAAATTAATCCACAAACCCCCATCATAATAACGTTTTTGATTATTGCCTGAAGTGGTGTCATTGCCAAAGCATTACCAAAGCATCCGCAATTTCCGTTATTGCCCTCTCTCAAAATCATGATTAACAGGTATACGGTGAAGAAAACAAGAACAGCGGAAGTAAGTTTAATGGTGAATTTCTTAAGGTGTAGATTAAAGAATAACATTAAACCAATAAAAAATTCAAGCCCAATCATAAAACGGGCAATAAATGGTGCAAATGTCCAGCCTCCAATTCCTAAATCCACAAAAGTGTATTCGAAAGGCTCAATAGGATATAATTTAGTGTAGCCTGAATAGATAAAAAGTAAGCCCATTAAACTGCTTAATACAATCCAAACTATTTTAAGAATTTTCTCTTTCATTGAAACAAAAAAAGGCGTTCAATTTTGAACGCCTAATTTATAAAACAATTGTCAAACAATTAGTCTAATTTACAATCGTAAGTGTCTGTAAAACTACCACCTGTAACAGTTGTAACTTCTGTGCGAGAAGCACAAGCAGAATTAGCTTCATGTTTTGAAGCGTTTTCCCAAGTTTGAATTTCAGTTGAAGTTGTGCTTGCTGAACTAAAAGAACTAGTAGATGTAACTGTACAAGTACAAGTTCTTGCTTTATGACATGATGATAAGCTTACTATAGCTACCAACATTAATGGAATAAATACTTTTTTCATTTTATAATATTTAAAATTGTTTATAATTAACTTAATTTGCAATCTTGAGTATTAACATTTGTCCCAGAAGAAGTGGTTGATGTCCAAGTTCTTTTTTGACAAGCATCTTTAGCATCTTTCTTGCTAATTTTCTTGATTGTAATAGTAGTAGTTGTTGAACCACTAGAGCTTGAACTTGTGTTAGTACAAGTACAAGTGCGGTCTTTTTTGCAAGACGCAAAGCTGATTGCTAATGCTGCAACAGCTAAAATTGTAATTTTTTTCATAGTTGAATTTTTAAAAATTTTACCAAAAATAAAGAAATATTTGGAATCTCAAACTACGTATTAAAGGGTATTTTTTTTGTTATTTATAACCTGTCTAAATAAGCCCTTTTTTTAACCTTTCATTAACCTTAGCCAAACAACGTTAATCCCCTCTGAGGGTTAACATCTTTTAACAGGCCCTTTACCCTCGTAAACCCGCGTCATTGCTAATTTTGAACACATTTTTTACTTATGGTAGATATCAGAGAAATTAACGAAAGAATTCAGCGCGAAAGTGCTTTTGTCGACCTCCTAACCGTTGAAATGGATAAGGTCATTGTGGGTCAGAAACACATGGTGGAGCGATTACTTATTGGTTTACTCAGTAACGGACATATCCTTTTGGAAGGGGTTCCGGGCTTGGCAAAAACTTTGGCAATTAACACGTTAGCTAAGTGTGTGAAGGCTGATTTCAGTCGTATTCAGTTTACACCCGATTTATTGCCGGCCGATTTAATCGGTACCATGATTTACAATCAAAAGCAAGAACAGTTCTCCATTCGTAAAGGTCCTATTTTTGCCAATTTCGTATTGGCTGATGAGATTAACCGTGCTCCGGCAAAAGTGCAATCGGCTTTATTAGAGGCCATGCAAGAGAAACAGGTAACTATCGGTGATCAAACGTTTCCTTTACCAAATCCTTTCTTAGTACTTGCTACTCAGAATCCGGTAGAGCAAGAGGGAACTTATCCATTACCTGAAGCGCAAATGGATCGTTTTATGTTAAAAGTAGTGATTGGCTATCCAACCAAGGAAGATGAAAGAAAAATCATCGCTTCTAACATTTCTCCGCAAGGAATGCCAAAACCAAATGCAGTTTTAAATCCTGAAGATATTCTTAAAGCACGTGCTGCTGTTAAAGATGTATATATGGATGAAAAAATTGAACGCTACATTGTAGATATTGTTTTTGCAACACGTTTCCCTAAAGAATATAAATTAGATAAGTTCGACGGACTTATTTCTTACGGTGGTTCACCTCGTGCAAGTATAAATCTTGCATTAGCAGCTAAAGCTTACGCTTTTATTAAACGCCGCGGTTACGTAATTCCTGAAGATGTACGCGCAATTTGTACGGATGTGATGCGTCATCGTATCGGGTTAACTTACGAAGCGGAAGCAGAAAATATTACTACCGAAAACATCATTACCGAAATATTAAATACTGTTGAAGTACCCTAGTAGTTGGTAGTTCGTAGAATTTAATTGCGAATGCCATCTACGAACTACTAACTACCAACTACGAACTAAAATGGAAACAGCTGAGCTGCTAAAAAAAGTACGCAAAATCGAAATCAAAACCCGCGGGTTAAGTCGCCAGATTTTTTCCGGTGAATACCATAGCGCGTTTAAAGGAAGGGGTATGGCGTTTTCCGAAGTTCGCGAATATACACCCGGTGATGATGTTCGCACCATCGACTGGAATGTGACAGCTCGTTTCAATACGCCTTATGTGAAGGTGTTTGAAGAAGAACGTGAGCTCAGCGTAGTATTATTGGTTGATGTAAGTGCAAGCGGATTTTTCGGAACACAAAAGCAATTCAAAAAAGATTTGATTACCGAATTGTGTGCAGTGGTTGCATTTTCAGCTTCCACCAATAATGATAAAATCGGAATTATTTTCTTTTCCGATAAAATCGAAAAGTTTATTCCGCCTAAAAAAGGAAAATCGCACGTACTTCGTATCATTCGTGAGCTGATTGACTTTAAAGCAGAAAGCAAGGGAACAAATGTTGAATTGGCTCTGAAATATTTAACGAATGTGATTAAGAAACGCAGCACCGTGTTTTTGATTTCAGATTTTTATTCAACGGCCAATTATTCTGACGCGCTTAAAATTGCCAATAAAAAACATGATGTGATTGCTTTAAAAGTGAATGACAAAGCGGAAATGGAAATTCCGAAAGTAGGCTTGATTAAGCTGAAAGATAATGAAAGCGGGAAGACAATGTGGGTAGATACTAGCAGCTCTTCTTTTCAAAAACAATTTAAATTAAATCTTTTGAAACGTGAGGATGCCGTGAAGGAAAATTTTAATCGCAGTGGTGTAGACTATTGCGATATATATACACACGAAGGGTATATTAAACCATTAATGAATTTATTTAAGAGACGATAAGAGTTTGAATGAGATTTAAAATAACACATATTTTCCTTATGACGTTTTTTGCACTCTTGTGTTGCTTGGGTTATTCTCAAAACATTCGTGTAAATGCGGTTATTGATTCAAGTAAAATCCGGATTGGTGAAGAAACTAAATTGGATTTGTATGTTACTTATGATGTAAATGCGCAAAAAAATATTAAAATAGATTGGCCCTCATTCGAAGATACTATCTCAGGTAAAGTAGAGATTATTTCTAAAACACCAATCGATTCAACTATTCCTGATAAAAGCAATCCGGGTGTTATTCAATACCATCAGCAGTTCGTGGTTTCAGCTTACGATTCGGGTTATTTCGCAATCCCTCCTTTTAAGTTTATTGTGAATGATGATACAGCAAATCCTTATTTAACGGAGGCTTTGTTTTTAGAAGTAAATACTGTTCCAACTGACACTACCGATGCCACTGTAAAGGATATCAAACCTCCTTTTGAAGAACCTTTTGATTGGAAATGGTATTTGCCTACGGTGTATACAATCGGCGGTGCCATTTTGATTTTGGCGCTTATCATTTTTATTATTATGCGATTAACCCGCAAAAAACCGGAGGCTATTGTAGAACGCAAACCGGATATTCCGCCACACATTCTTGCCTTGGAACAGCTGGAGAAAATTAAAGCGGAGCAAATTTGGAAAGACGGAAAAACAAAAGAATATTATTCAGCCATTACGGATTCTATTCGTTTATATATAGAAGGACGATTTGGTATACAAGCACTCGAGTTAACCACTGATGAAATTATGCGAGCATTTAGATCGCAAGTGGTAGACTCATTAAGCAAGGAAAAATTACAACAGTTATTGGTACTCGCGGATCTTGTAAAATTCGCTAAACAAATTCCAATTGAACAGGAGCATACTTTAGCATTGCAAAATGCCATTGATTTTGTAAATGGCACAAAACGTGAGGAAGAATATCAGGCAGAAGAAGTGAAAGTAGAAACGAACGATAATACTCAGCAACCGTCATGATTTCGTTTTTGGAAGACATACAGTTTGCCGAAAAGCAATGGTTCTGGTTGTTTCTGTTACTTCCGGCAATGTTGGTTTGGTATCTCATCCGTTTAAAGAATTATGAGGGGGAGTTGAATTTTTCTTCTTTCGACAATTTTAAAAACATTGGTTCTTCATTAAAAGCTAAACTTCGTCATTCTACCTTTGCGTTACGTTTAATCGGTATTTCTCTTTTAATTCTCGCTTTGGCTCGTCCGCAATCGCGCAGCAGCTGGAAGGACGTTAAAACAGAAGGTATCGATATTGTTATATCAATGGATATTTCCTTATCCATGCTTGCAAAGGATTTTAAACCTAATCGATTGGAAGTAGCGAAGGAAGTTATTTTAGATTTTATTGATGCTCGTCCGAATGATAAAATCGGTATGGTTATTTTCAGTGGTGAAGCGTTTACACAATGTCCGCTTACTGTAGATCATAAGGTATTAAAGAATATGTTCCCTGAAATTAAAGCGGGTATGCTGGATCAGGGAACCGCTATTGGTTTAGGATTGGCGAGCGCAGTATCCCGCTTAAAAGACAGCAAGGCAAAGAGTAAAGTAATTATCTTGATTTCCGACGGTGTGAGTAATGTGGGAGAAATCACTCCGCTTACGGCAGGAGAAATTGCGCAAACTTATGGTTTGCGTGTTTATACAATTGGTGTTGGAAGTAAAGGAAAAGCTTTACAGCCGGTGGCCATGTATCCGAACGGACAATTAGAATATGATTATGTAGATGTTGAAATTGATGAAGCGGTGATGAATAAGATTTCACAAATGACGGGCGGGAAATATTTCCGTGCTACAGATAAAGAAAGTCTTTCTAATATTTATAAGGAAATCGATAAGATGGAAAAAACCATTATTAGCGAAAAAAGTTTCACCAATAAGGCAGAGCATTTTTTACCATTTGCTCTTGGAGCATTAATAAGTTTACTGCTTGAGTTTCTATTAAAACGTACCATTTTTAAATCAGTGCCATAAAATGTTCAGGTTCGAGAATCACATATTTTTTTATGCCTTTGCCATTTTGCCGGTGATGCTGATAATTTTTATCTGGTATTTATACAGCACAAAAAAGCAATTGAAAAAATTAGGCGAGTATAACCTGGTAAAATCGTTGGTGCCCGATGTATCAAAATCAAAAAAGGTAACAAAGTTTATTTTGTTATTGCTTGGTTTTAGTAGTTTGATTTTAGCGTTATGCAATTTGCAAACCGGTAGTAAAACCGAGGAAGTAAAACGTGAAGGCGCTGATATCATTGTGTGTTTGGATGTTTCCAATTCGATGATGGCACAGGATTTAAGTCCGAACCGTTTAGAACGCGCCAAATATGCTTTAGAGAAGATGATTGATAAATTGCAGGGCGATCGCTTGGGAATTATTGTTTTTGCCGGAGAGGCTTATGTTCAATTGCCAATCACAACAGATTATAGCGCTGCCAAGTTGTTTTTAGGAAGTATTAATACAGAAATGGTGCCTACTCAAGGTACAAATATCGGTGCCGCAATCCGAAAAGCGTTAGAGGGTTTTAGTAAAGATGAAGAAAAGAATAAGACCATTGTAGTAATAACGGATGGTGAGAACCACGAACCGGAAGCGGTGGAAGCAGCAGAGGAAGCGGCCAAAGCCGGAATCATAATTAATACCATTGGAGTAGGATCCGAGAATGGTGTGCCTATTCCGATTATGCAGGGCGGACAAGTAGCAGGCTATAGAAAAGATAAAGATGGTAATACTGTAGTTACTAAATTAAATAAAGAGGTGTTGCAGGAAATTGCAGGAAAGACGGATGGTATCTTTGTTCAAGCAACCAATGCGGATATTGGATTAAATGCTATTTTAGATAAGTTAGCGCAGATGGATAAAAAAATGATTGATACAAAAATGTTTACCGATTATGAAGACCAGTTTCAGTGGTTTTTGGGATTGGCTTTATTGTTTTTGATCTTAGAATTTTTCATCAGTGAAAGGGTAAGTAATTGGTTCCGTAATTTCTTTAATAAAGTTACAGCCGATAAAAAGTCTACAGCTGCACTTGCGCTTTTAACCTTAAGTACAATTGATGCGGCAGCTCAAAATGATAAACAACTTATCTATGAAGGCAATAATAATTATCACAGTGCAAGAAATATCCAGGCAATTAATAACTACCGTGAAGCATTAAAGGCTAAGCCGGATAACCGCAAGGCAAATTTTAATTTGGGTGATGCGATTTATAAGGAGGCCATGGGAGTGAAAAACTCCAAGAATCAGAATCCTATCATGGGAATGAAGCCCGATTCCCTGGCTAATATCATGTTTGATGAAGCAGCCGGTCAGTTCGATTTAATTTCACAAACAGTATCTGATAAAGACACTTTGCATCGTGCGCTCCATAATTTAGGTAATTGTCGTTTGCAGCAAAAAAACTACCAAGCTGCTGTGGATGCTTATAAAAAGTCATTAAAGCTTAACTCAAAAGATGAGGAAACCCGTTATAATTTAGCCTACGCATTAAAAAAACTGAAAGAGCAACAAAAGAATCAGAACAAGGATAATCAACAACAGCAACAGCAGCAACAACAGCAGCAACAACAACCTCAAATGTCGAAGGAACAAGCCGAACAGATGTTGAACGCTCTAAAAAATGCAGAGCAAAAATTGCAGGGCAAGAAGAAGAAAGGTGAGGGACAGAAAGTGAAAACGGAGAAGGATTGGTAGGAGACAGAATAATTAAAGTATAAGAAGTAAGAATGAGTTTAATGAGAAATAGTTTAAGCAATAGAATTAAAACAATAGCCCTTGCGTTATTTGTTTTTGCCTGTGCTTTTTCTTTTGCTCAAAAGATAGAAGTACAAGTAAGCTCCTCACGTGTACAAGTGGGTGTTCCTTTTCAAATTGCCTTTACCGTTAACTCTACTCCGTCTACTTACACACCTCCCGATTTTAAGGATTTCGATATTTACTCCGGACCTAATCAGAGTCAGAGTATGCAATACATCAACGGAAATATGTCGCAATCATTCTCCATCTCATTTTTAATCGCTGCCAAACGGGAAGGTAAGATTACGATAGGTCCTATGACCATGTTGGTTGGCGGACAAAACATAAAGTCGGCACCTCTTACTATTGAGGCTTCTAAGGGAGCGAGCTCAGGCCAAACGCAGCAAGGTAATACAGGTGGAGGTGATGATGGAGGTGTAAGTACGAAAGTGAGTGGTGAAGATGTTTTTCTTCGCACTACTGTAAGTAAAACAAAGTGTTATTTAGGAGAACAGGTTACTGTAACGCAAAAAGTGTATTCACGATTAGACTTACGCGGGTTTCAAAACGTGAAATTTCCTTCTTACAATGGTTTTTGGTCACAAACACAGGAGAATACAGGAAACATTCAGTTACAAATTGAGAATGTAGACGGTGTAAATTATTACGTTGGTGAATTTAGCAGAACGTATGTTTTCCCTCAGCGCACCGGACAGCTTACGATTGATCCAACCGAATTGGAATGTGTGGTAAGAAAACAAAGCAGCAAAAAGCCGCGTAATATTTTTGAGCAGTTTTTTGGAACCGGAGGATATGAGGATGTAGCGGTTAAGGTGAAGAGCAAGCCGATTGTTATTAATGTGCAAGCTTTACCTGAGGAAAATAAACCAAATGGTTTTCTGGGTGGTGTAGGAAGTTTTAATTACAAAGCAGAAGCCAGTAAAAGTAATGTTAAAGCAAATGACGCTTTTAATTTGAAAATCACGATTAGCGGAAAGGGGAATGTGAAATTAATTGAGCCGCCTAAATTAAATTTACCGGAGAGTTTTGAAAGCTACGAGCCAAAAATTTCAGAGAATATTTCAAATGCCGGCGGTGTAAGTGGTTCTAAAACCTATAATTATTTAATCATTCCACGCGAGGCAGGAGAGTTTACAATTGGCGGATTGGATTTCAGTTATTTTGATGCGGAAAAAAAGAAGTATGTTACAATTCCTTCCGCTGAAATGAAAATTACCGTAACGCCGGGTGATGGTAAAGGGGATGCCGCTGCAAAAGTCTTTGATCATTTAAAGCATGAAGTAAAGGAAACTGAAAATGACATCCGTTATATTAAGAAGGGAGATTTACTTTTAGCGCGAAATGAGTCTGAGTTTTTTAATTCTACCACGCATGTTTTATTAATGGTATTACCATTGTTATTGTTTGCCGGTGGAATGAGTTATCGCTCGTATTACCTCAAGCGTAATAGCGATGTGGTGGCAGTAAAGGGACGAAAAGCTGCTGCTGTTGCAAAGAAGCAATTGGTGAATGCGGAAAAGCAAATGAAGCAAAATAACAAGGAATTGTTTTATACAGAAGTCATTAATGCTATCAATCATTACTTAGGAAATAAATTTAATATTGCGGTGGCTGATTTATCAAAGGAAAACATTGGTAAGGAATTAAATCAACGCATGATTAAACCTGATTTACAAAATAAATTATTCGATACTATCAATGTGTGCGAAATGGCGAAGTATGCGCCAGGAGCAGTAAGTGGTGATTTGCAAAAGGTATATAATGATACTGTGGAATTAATTTCTGAAATGGAAAGTGAATTGAAAAATGCATAAGGTTATTTACATATCGTTTGTATTCTTTCTTCTAACCGTAAAGTCATTGGCTCAAGCGGATAAGGCGGATTTGGATTTTGCAGCGCAGGCTGAAACTTATTATGAAGCCAAAAATTACAAGAAGGCAATTGAAGCATATGAAAAGCTGGCATCTAAAGGATATAGCTCGTGGAGATTATATTATAATTTGGGAAATGCTTATTATAAGAACAATCAGTTAGGGAAAGCAATATATAATTATGAACGTGCCAAGAAACTGGATCCTAAAAACGAAGATGTCATCAACAACATTACGTTGGCTTATTCTAAAACCGTTGATAAAATTGAAGTGAAGGAAAACTTTTTTGTGAATGCCGTAAAAACAAATGTCTTAAGTTCTTTTTCAACTACCACCTGGGCTTGGTTCACTGTGGGTTTAAGTGCATTCTTGTTTGTGTTTTTGTATTTGTTTTTCGCCGGACCAACCACTGTTATACGCAGGGCATCTTTCTTTGTTTCCATAGTTTTGGTAGTGGCTTTCTTTATTGTTTATTTCCTTGGTAAGTCTGCAGTGAATGCGAAAGTTCAAACAAGTTTCGCTGTGATAACAACGCCGGTAGTTAAAATATTTCCGGAACCATCCGCAACATCGGTATCAAAATTCAGTTTGCATGAAGGTACCCGTGTAAAAATCATGGAGTATAATGCCGACTGGATACTCATAAAGTTAGAAAACGGTAATGAAGGTTGGTTAAAAACCAACGATGTAGGAGTATTTTAATTCGGGATTTCGCAGTATTAAACAGATTCCTTATTTTTATAATTATTAAGAGGTATTCTGTGAAAACAATCTTTCAGGCAAAACATATAGTCATTCTTTTTTTTATTGGATTTGTATTTTCTCTACGCTCTCAAAACACCGATCTTGATATTTTAAAAAGTGTAAACGCAAAGGATTATCCTATGTGGGATGAAACCATGCGTTGGACATCCGACGGAGTTTATCCGTTTATGGTGTTGAGCACCGGAGGAATTTGGCTCAAAGGATATATTGATAAAGATGATGCGATGATGCGCAACGGGTATAAAACCGCTATTTCCATCGCAGCAAACATTGCAATAACAGAAGGTTTAAAAAGAACAATTAAAAGACCACGTCCGTATACAGATTATCCGGATCAAATCACATTAAGAACAAGAAGATCCGGTTTCTCATTTCCATCAGGACACACTTCCTGTGCTTTTGCTACAGCAACGGCTTTAACCATGAGTACAAAAAAATGGTATGTAGCGGTGCCTGCATTTACCTATGCGGGATTAGTTGGTTACTCACGCATGCGTTTAGGCGCGCATTATGGAAGTGATGTGTTAGCCGGTATCATTGTAGGTGTTGGAACGAGTTTGCTCACCTGGCAAGTCGATCGTTGGATTAATAAGCAATAAAATGAAACAGAGAATTTCTTTTTTTACCATTGGCGTACATGATTTAACGGCCATGAAGAATTTTTATATCCATAAATTTGGTTGGACACCGATGAAGGATAGCGACGGAATAGTGTTCTTCAAATTAAATGGTTTCATATTTGGTTTATATCCAAAGCACGAGTTGGCTGAAGATATTGGTGTGAAGGATGACGGCGTTGGATTTAAAAAATTCACCTTAGCGATAAATATGAATTCGGAGAGTGAGATAGATGAACTCTTTGAAAAATTCAAATCAAATGGCGTCAAAATAGTTAAAGCACCGGAGAGAGTGTTTTGGGGAGGCTATAGAGGTTATGTAGCCGACGTTGAGAATAACTATTGGGAGTTTGCTTATAATCCGTTTCTGAGTTTAGATACGGAAGGTAATGTAATCGAACATAAATAATTTTATAAAACAAAACTTGAAAGTTATCTTCAATATAATTGCCATTTTCTTTTTTGTTGTAAGGTTGAATGCGCAAGAACCATACGTGTTAGTATTAGGGCTTGCACAGGATGGTGGTTATCCTCATTTGGGTTGCGAAAAGGAATGTTGCAAAAGTGCATGGAAAAACGATTCATTAAAGAGAAATATTGTCTCTTTAGCTTTAGTGTCTCCAAACGAAAAGAAATGGTGGTTATTCGAGGCTACACCGGATATTACTAAGCAGCTACAACTCTTCAAGGACTTAACAAAGTCTGAATTTAATTATTTACCTGAGGGAATATTTATTACACATGCTCACATTGGCCATTATACCGGTTTAATGAATTTGGGCCGTGAAGTTTTTAATACCAAAGAAATTCCGGTTTACTGTTTGCCTAAAATGAAAAAATTCCTGGAGGAAAACGGGCCCTGGAGTCAATTGGTCAGTTTAAAAAACATTTTGATTAAGGAATTAACACCTGATGCATTTGTTACGATAGGTAATTTTATCTCTCTTAGCGCTTTTACCGTTCCGCATCGTGATGAATACAGTGAAACCGCAGGGTTCAGTTTTTCCGCCGGACAAAAAAAATATTTATTTATTCCCGATATTGATAAATGGCAAAAATGGAATAGGAATATTGTAGAAGAAGTTAAAAAAGTGGATTATGCATTTTTGGATGCAACTTTCTATTCAATGGATGAATTAAAGGGAAGGAAAATTGAAGAGGTGCCTCATCCGTTGGTCAGTGAAACAATGAATTTATTCAGCAACGAAAGTTCACTTACAAAATCAAAATTGTTTTTTATTCATTTTAATCATACAAATCCAATGCTGCGCTTAGCACCATTTCAAAATGAAGTAAAGAAATCGGGATTTAATTTAGCCGTTGAAGGTGCTAAGTACTAGGTGTGAAACTGCTGCGTAAATGTTGTTATTCGTAAAGTTTTTCAAATGCCTTTGGTAATTTAGCAATGACATCTGTTGCTAATAAACTCTCGATATTTATTTTCTTTAAACACAAATCTGCAGCAAGTCCGTGTACAAATACACCCAACAATGAAGCTTGAGGCGGCGTATAACCACGCGCTATTAATCCGGTAATTATTCCGGTGAGTGTATCGCCACTGCCTCCTTTCGCTAAACCGGCATTACCGGTAGAGTTAAAAAAGCAATTTCCGTCGGGCATCGCAATTAAGGTGTAGGTGCCCTTTAAAATTAAAATGCAATTGTGTTTTAAGGAAAAGTGTTTGGCACTATTCAATCTTTCAAAATCGTCTTGATGATTTTCTGTGAGTCGATCGAATTCTTTTACATGTGGTGTCAGTATTGAATTAGCAGGTAAAAAACTCAACCAGGTTTTATTGGCAGCTAAAATATTTATGGCATCCGCGTCAAAAACGATAGGAGCAGAGGAGTAGTTGAGTAATTTTTTAATGACTACTTCTGTTTCTGATTCTGTTCCTAAACCCGGGCCCACACCAACTGTCGCTATCTTATCGATGTTTGGTAATTCGGTGATGAAGTTTTCATTGCTGTCCGCACTCACCATTGCCTCCGGAATAGAGTTCTGAATAATATTAACGCCTTTAGAAGGCACATGTACGGTTAATAAGCCGGCACCGCTTCTTAAGCAGGCTTTGGCTGCTATAACTGCCGCACCCATCTTACCGTAAGTTCCGCATAATAATAAAGCGTGACCAAAACTTCCCTTGTGTGAAAATTTATTGCGGTATTTTAAAATAGGCTGTAAATCTGATTTGGTAATGAAATAGAATGGCGTGTTCTCTTTCGAAATAAATGTTTTGCTTAATTCAATGTCCAGTATTTCGAAGTCGGGAACAAAATATTTGTTTTGCGCCATTAAAAAGGAAAGTTTTGGAAATTGAAAACTTAAAGTGATGGAGGAGCGAACAATGGTATCTTCTTTTTCATTTGGCTTATCAGCATAGAGTCCGCTTGGTATATCAATACTAATGGTTTTTAATCCGATGGCATTGATGAAATTAACCACACTGTCGCAAATTCCTGTAATAGGTTTATTTAAACCGGTACCAAACAAAGCATCAATTACAACTGTATTTTTGTTTAATGGAATAGTATTAAGTTGATCTTCATGATTGATAATGGTAATTACTTCCGGTTTTAAAATGGTTAAGCGCTCTAAATTAGTGGCGCAATCTTCGCTATATTTTTCTTGATGATTTACAATGTATACGTTACAAACA
This sequence comes from Bacteroidota bacterium, assembly GCA_017303905.1. Taxonomy (NCBI): domain Bacteria; kingdom Pseudomonadati; phylum Bacteroidota; species Bacteroidota bacterium. The sequence continues at coordinate 444,204 of JAFLBH010000003.1, read as the reverse complement.
TAGCCACGAACAATTAAATGACGGGCAATTGCTAAGCCATCGCCACCATTGTTACCTTTTCCGCAAAAAATGGCAAATTCATCATCTACCGATGATTTTTTGACAATGTATTTAATGCATGCTAACGACGCGCGTTCCATTAAATCAATGGATGATACGGGTTCGTTTTCTATTGTGAATTTGTCACAGGCTTTTATTTGTTGTGCGCTGAATATTTTCATATTAATGACAATTACAATCTGTTCCGCAATCCTTTTTCTTTTTTGGCCAAATAAGTTTTAACACCAGAAAAAACGCTGCTGCTCCAACCAATATGTAGACTATTATCTCTTGCATTATTTTAATATCGGTAGTAATATGTTTGAAGGGTTCTGTTTCTGATGATAAATTTTAATATCTGACTTCACGAAATCTTTTTCTTCGCAATGGTAAATATCCACAAACTGTTGAGGGTTTCTATCAGCTAAAGGAAACCAGCTGCTTTGAATTTGTATCATCAGTTTATGTCCTTTTTTAAATGTGTGAGCAACATCCGGTAGGTCAAATTTAACTTTGGTGATTTCACCGGGTTTAAAAGCTTCCGGTTTTTCAAAGCTGTTTCTGAATTTCCCACGCATAATTTCGCCTCTTACCAACATTTGATAGCCTGCCATTAAATAATTGTTTTTTACGCCATCGCAACAATACGCTGTGTCGTATTCAAATTTATCAGGGAATACATCAATCACCTTCACAACAAAATCTGCATCCGTTGTACTTAGCGAAACAAATAAATCTGCTGTAACCGTCCCACCTAAAGTTAAATCTTCACTCAGTGTTTCCGTTTCAAACACTAAAACATCAGGTCTTTGAGCGGCGAAACGCTGGTCGTCGGTCATGTATTCTCTTGTCCGATGAGCATGTGGTTCACTGGTATACGGAACAGGTTTGTTAGGGTCGCTCGTATAATAGGAAAAGGAATTTTCTGTAGTTGGTGCATTGAAGCTTAGTTTGTTTTTTTCGCTTAAATAAATGCTGGTGTTGTTTAAATTCTTTGGCGGCCATTGCTCAAAAAACTTCCATTCATTACTGCCTGTAAAAAATACACTGGCTTCCGAAATTTTTGTTGCATCGCCTTTTCCTCTTAAGTAATAATCAAAAAACGGAATTTCTATTTTTTGTTGATAGTATTCTGAAGTATGCGATCCAAATCTCACATTACCTAAATAACTCCCGGTTCCTCTTCCCCAGCCACCATGAAACCAAGGACCCATCGCAATTTTATTGTTCGTGTTTTTGCTTTGTTGTTCGATGGCTTTATATAAATTCCAGGCACCATAGCAATCTTCAGCGTCAAAAGTTCCGCCAACAACCAACATGGCCGGTTTTATATTGTAACAAGCGCGTCTGGCATCTCTCGCTTTCCACCAATCATCATAATTGGGATGTGCAATTAAATCATTCCAAAATTTTATGGAGTCTCCCATGAGTTTGGTGAAGTTTTTAATAGAACCTGTTTCCAAATAAAATTTATAATTATCAAGGATGGGAAAATCAAAACCACGCGATCCGATTGTTGTTGGTGCAGGACGAGGTTTGCCGAATCCAGAATAAAAACTAAACGCATCCATCAACATGAATGCACCATTATGATGAAAGTCGTCGCCTAAAAACCATTCGGTAACCGGTGCTTGCGGACTTACGGCTTTCAATGCAGGATGTCCGCTTAAGGCTGCCATGGTGCTATAAAATCCGGGATAAGAAATGCCGAATACACCCACATTACCATTATTAAACGGAATGTTTTTCACCAACCAGTCAATTGCATCGTAGGTGTCACTTGCTTCATCAATATCTTTCTTCGTTTTTTTATTGGCAATAAACGGACGAACATCTACAAATTCACCTTCGCTCATCCATTTACCACGCACATCCTGAATCACAATGATGTAATTTTCCTTTACATAATTTTTCCAGTAAGTGAGCCATAAACGTGATGTGAAATTATCTTCGCCATAAGGTCCGCAGGAGTAGGGTGTGCGTACCATTAAAATGGGATGTTTCTCGGAAGAATTTTTCGGCATGTATGCGGCGGTGAACAAACTAACGCCATCGCGCATTTTAATTTTATATTCGCGCTTGTAATAATTTTCTTTCAGCCATTTTTCATCAATATTCTGTGCACTCAGTAAAAAACCAAAGCTCAGTAAAATCAGTATCCCAAGTAATTTTTTCATAGAGCTAAGCTTTCACTTTTAATATTTTTTGTACGGTTTTCGCTTTTTGTTTCGCTTTTACTAATTCATCATCTGTAACGGTAACGTGTCCCATCTTACGAAAAGGTTTGGTAGTTGTTTTTCCGTATAAGTGAACATATACACCGCCAAATTTCATTACATCTTCAAGCCCTTCGTATTTAGCAGGACCTTCATAACCCATTTCTCCCAATAAATTTATCATCACCGCAGGTTTTACAATGGAAGTATCACCGAGTGGTAAATTTAAAATGGCGCGCCAGTGCTGTTCAAATTGTGAAACAACATTTCCTTCGATGCTATGGTGGCCGCTGTTATGCGGACGGGGAGCGATTTCATTCACGAGTACTTTCCCGTCTTTCGTTAAAAACATTTCTACAGCTAATAATCCAACAATACCTAATTTTTCTGCCACTGTTGTAGCGATGGCGTAGGCTTCCTTTTCTATGCTTTTCTTAACGTTTGCCGGAGAGAAAAGAAACTCTACCAAGTTGGCTTGTGGATTAAACTCACATTCAACACAAGGGAAACATTTTGTTTCTCCACTTGCATTGCGTGCAACGATCACCGAAATTTCTTTATCGAAATCTACCAAACGTTCAAGAACACTTGGCTCTGTAAAAGCTTTCTCCAAGTTATTCGGATTATTCAACTTCACAACACCTTTTCCATCATAGCCGCCTTTTCTTAGTTTTTGAAAAAAGGGAAAGAAATCAGCGTATTTAGAAATTTGTTCTTTAGTTTCAACAAGAAAGAAATCGGCGGTTGGAATGTTATTGCGTTGGTAAAACATTTTTTGTAAACCTTTATCCTGAATTAATTCAATTAACTCCGGTTGAGGATACACACGCTTTCCTTCTTTTTCCAACGCTTTTAATGCTTCTGTATTTACATTTTCAATTTCAATGGTTATGACTTCTTTGTCTTTACCAAATTTGTAAACGGTATCGTAATCCGTAATACTGCCTTTAGTGAAATTAGAAATGCCTTTACACGGAGCATTCGCATCCGGATCAAGTACAGAAATGTTTAAATTGTAGTTAATGGCATTTTGAATTAGCATGCGTCCTAATTGTCCGCCGCCTAAAATTCCAATCTTATGTTGGGGATCGAAAGAATTCATAGAATAAATTGTCCTACAAAGTAACAGAAATTAACTTAATTCCTTAACTTTATCTCTCTTATTTAACGATGAAAAATCTATATTTTTTAGCCATTCTTTTTTTAGGCGTTTATTGGGCTCATTCGCAGAACCAACGTATTTGTGGTACTTCGGAAGTCATGAACCAATGGATGGAGGCTAATCCTGAAAAAGCTAAACAATTTTTAGTCCTTCAAAATGAGGCTGAAGAACAGAGCAAGAATGGTTTTTCGTTAAAAATGAACACGGCTACTGTTTACACTATTCCGGTTGTTTTTCATGTTATACATTTAAATGGTTCGGAGAACATCAGCGATGCGCAAATACAGGATGCATTAAATATTCTGAATCGTGATTTCAGGAAATTAAATGCGGATACTTCGAGTATTGTGAATGAATTTAAAGGATTGGCTGCCGATGTTGGTTTCGAATTTCGTTTAGCCACTAAGGATGAAAACGGTAATTGCACCAATGGAATCACGCGTCATTACGATGCGCGTACGAATTGGGTGGCTGATTTTTCGAATTATGTTTATACCTGGGATAATACGCGCTATTTGAATATTTATGTGGTAAAAACCATTACGAGTGGAGCTGCGGGTTATACTTTTTTGCCCGGTACAGTGGGATGGTCGGCTGACGCAATTGTCATTCGTCACGATTATACCGGAAGTATTGGCACAGCCTTTCCATTCGGACAGCGTTCATTAACGCATGAGGTAGGACATTGGTTCAATTTGCAACATGTATGGGGATTAACCAATAATCCTGGAGTAGCTTGTGGTGATGATGGAGTGAGTGATACTCCGATAACGAAAGGATTTACAGGATGTAATTTATCCGGTGCAGCGAATTGCAATCCTCCGATTAAAGAAAATGTACAGAATTACATGGATTATTCATTTTGCGGGCGCATGTTTACAATTGGACAAGCAACACGAATGAACAATGCTGCGTTAAGTCCTACCGGCGGAAGAAATAATTTACATACTACATCAAATTTAATTGCTACAGGTGTTATCAATCCAATTAGTCCGTGCTCGCCTAAACCTGATTTTATGGCCGACAAAACCGAAGCGTGTTTGGGTGATAAAGTAACATTTACTGATTTGAGTTATAACGGAGCTATAACGAATTGGAACTGGAGTTTTGCAGGCGGAAGTCCGGCTACATCCACACTTCAAAGCGCATTTACCAATTTTACCCAATCCGGTTTAGTGCCGGTGCAATTGAAAGTGAGTAATAGTGTTGGTGCCGATTCATTAATTAAAAAACTGGTTACTGTTTTGCCGGGGCCGGGTAGTGGAACCAATAATATTGCGCAAGGATTTGAAACCATTACGTTTCCGGATAATAACTGGATTAAGAATTACCCACCCATCGGTTCGGGATGGATTCAAACCAATACCGTTGGTGCAACAGGAAGTAAGTGTGTTATGATTGATAATTATTTAGATTCTCCGAGTGATCCGTGTTTGTTGTATACACCGGTGTATGACATCAGTACTTTGCCAAATCCTGCTCTTACTTTTAACGTGGCACATTCGCAAAACGCGGGAGGAAGTGATGATCGTTTGCGTGTTTACGCTTCGTTCAATTGCGCCAATTCCTGGGTGCTTGTGTATAGTAAATCGGGCGCCAATTTACACACATTAGGTACAGGAAATTACGCGAGCGGAGCCTTTAAAAACCCTTTGAGTTCACAATGGAGAAAGGAAACTGTGAGTTTGTCTTCCTATTCATCCGTTACAAATTTGTTGTTGAAGTTTGAGTTTAAGAAAGACAGTTTAAATCCCGGGAATAATATTTTTTTAGATGACATTAATTTGGAATCCGCCAGCGGAATAAACGAATTAAACGCAATTAATTATTGGGAGATTTATCCAAACCCGGCAAGTGAATTTGTGAGTTTACATGTGAGTTCTCTTGTTGCGCAAACAGTTAATATTGAAATAAAGGATGTGTCCGGAAAAGCAGTATTCGAATCTAAAAACAATCCTATTCAACCGGGAGAAAACAGAATTAACATGCAACTTCACGGTTTGGCTAAGGGCTTTTACCTGATAAGGTTAAAAACTGTGGACAATTTCTACATAAAGAAGTTAATTATCGACTAAAAGCCTTTCATTTTGGCTTATAATTCACTAATTTTAGGAGAATTATTTTAAGTCAATAACATGAAAAAATTATTACTCGCTATTTCAGCATTTGCGGCCTTAACTGTAAATGCGCAGGATTATAAATATTGCGGAACAGATCAGGCCATGAATGATTGGTTTGAGAAGAATCCTTCTGCACGTTTAGTGTATCAAACGCTGCAGCAACAAGCAAAAACACAAGATTCAATCGCGTTTTTAAACGGATATAAAAATCCGGATCAAAAAATGACGGCTGCTCCTATTTATACGATTCCTGTTGTGTTTCACGTACTTCATATGGGAGGTTCTGAAAACATCAGCGATGCGCAAATTTTGGATGCGGTTAATATTTTAAATCGCGATTACCAAAAATTAAATTCAGACACTTCATTAGTGGTGACTCAATTTAAAAATTTAATCGGCGATGCAAGAGTGGAGTTTCGTTTAGCAACTAAAGATCCTTCCGGAAACTGCACGAATGGTATTACCCGTCATATTGATCCAAACACAAATTGGACCAGCACTTTATCACACTATGTTTATTCATGGCCACGCAACATGTACATGAATATTTATGTGGTGAAAGCGATTGCAAGTGGTGCAGCCGGTTACACTTATTTACCGGGTACTTCTCCATCATTAGCCAGTGATGCGATTGTGATTTTGCATGATTATGTTGGAAGTATTGGAACCGGTAATGCAGGAACGTCTCGCGCTTTAACACATGAAGTTGGACATTGGTTAAACTTACCTCACGTTTGGGGTGGTACCAATAATCCGGGTGTTGCCTGTGGTGATGAAGGTGTAAGTGATACCCCTATCACCAAAGGTTTTTCATCTTGTCCAAGCAGTACTACAGCAGCAATGATTTGTAATCCGGGTATCGTTGAAAATTACCAGAACTATATGGATTATTCATATTGCTCACGTATGTTTACTACCGGTCAGGCTACTCGTATGAACAATGCATTGTTGAGTGCAACTGCACAACGTAACAATCTTTCCTCAAGCGGAAATTTAACTGCTACCGGTGTGAATCCAACTTTTGGTCCGTGCGCGCCAATTGCTGATTTTTATACTTATTCAGGCGTAACTTATAATTTGTATACTATTTGTGCCGGACAAAGCTTGAGTTTTGTGGATGCATCTTATAATGCAGCGGTAACGTCTCGCACATGGTCATCAACCGGTGGAGCTACCATTTCAAACGTGAATGGTTCACCAACTACCATTACTTTCCCTAATGCAGGGGTGCAAACCGTTACCTTGGTATCAAGCAATGCACAAGGCTCTAGTACAAAAACTAAAACCGTGAACGTTTTACCTAACGCGGCATTCATCACTAATTCTTATCAGGAAAGTTTTGAAGGAACAGGTTTACCAACCAATTGGGCCATCATTAACCAAACAGGTGGAACAACCTGGCAACAATATACCGGTGCTGCAGCCAGCGGAACAAAATCGTATTACATGAATAACTCTATTAATCCAAATGGAGCTGTAGATATTATTGAAACGCCGTCTTATGATTTTGCCGCTAACAGTGGTGCAATCTTCACTTTCAAATATGCTTACGCTCGCTATAGCACGACTAATGCTGATGTGTTTAAAGTACAGGCCAGCAGCAATTGTGGTGGCACATGGCAAGATATTTACACACCATCTAATTCAACTATGGCTTCAGGTTCAGGTGGAACTACAACAACTCCTTTTTTCCCAACGCCTGCTCAATTTAAAACGTATACTTTAACATCGCATCCTGCTTTTAATACTTACAAAACGCAAAGTAATGTTCGTATTCGTTTCTACTTCCAGGAAGATCCGGGTGGAGGATTTGGAAATAATATTTTCTTAGATGATATTAATTTCAACTCACCATTAGGTGTAAACGAATTAACTAAATCAATCGGATTTAATGTGTTCCCGAATCCAACCAGTGGAAGCGCTAGTATTGTGTTTAACTTAAGCGATAACGCGGACGTGAAGTATTATGTTACGGATATTACCGGTCGTATCGTTGAATCTGAAAAATCAATGAACGCAAATCCTGGTGAGCATACCTTAACCGTAAACGAAAATAATTCTTTAAAGTCGGGTGTGTATTTAGTACACTTCGAATTAAACGGACAAAAAATGTCTCGTAAATTAATTGTTGAATAAAAATTATAGCAGACTGCTAAAGGTAGTCTGCTTTTTCTGTTGATTTAAAATACATATGAAGATTTCTTATAATTGGTTAAAGACTTTAATCAATACCGAATTAAAACCTGAAGATATTTCACGTTTGCTAACCGACTGTGGACTTGAAGTAGAAAGCATGGAAGCTTTTGAATCTGTAAAAGGCGGATTAAAAGGCGTAGTTGTTGGTGAAGTAGTGGAGCGCGAAAAGCATCCTGATGCTGATCGTTTAAGTTTAACGAAGGTAAATGTAGGCGGAGAGAATTTACTTTCCATTGTTTGCGGTGCGCCAAACGTAGCAGCCGGACAAAAAGTTTTAGTGGCAACCGTTGGTTGTACTTTGTTTCCAAGTGAAGGCGACCCAATTGAAATTAAAAAATCAAAAATTCGCGGTGCGGTAAGTGAAGGAATGATTTGCGCTGAGGATGAAATTGGTGTCGGGAAAAGTCATGATGGCATTTTAGTTTTACCTGCGGATACAAAAGTAGGAATGCCGGCTGCTGATTATTTTAAATTGGAGAACGATGTTGTTTTTGAAATCGGATTAACACCTAATCGTAGTGATGCAGCTTCTCATTTAGGAGTAGCACGTGATTTGGCTGCTGTATTAAAAACCATTGATTCGAATAGTTCAGCAGAAGCAAAAATTATTGGTATTCGTGAGTTACCTCCTGCCACAGGATTAAATACAGTTGAAATAAAAATTGAGAACACCAATGCTTGTAAGCGTTACAGCGGCTTGGTGGTGAGTGGAATTACGGTTGCGTCATCTCCCGATTGGTTGCAAAACCGATTAAAGGCAATTGGATTGCGTCCGATAAATAATGTAGTGGATATAACTAATTTTGTATTGCATGAATTAGGGCAACCTTTGCATGCTTTTGATTTGGAAAAAATAAAAGGCAATAAGGTTATTGTAAAAACATGTGCCGAAGGAACTAAATTTAAAACATTGGATGAAGTAGAGAGAAAACTTTCTGCCAATGATTTAATGATTTGCAATGAAAGCGAACCAATGTGTATCGCCGGTGTGTTTGGCGGAATCGATAGTGGTGTTACTGAATCTACAAAAGCGGTGTTTTTAGAAAGTGCTTATTTCGATAGTGCTTATATCCGTAAAACAGGAAAGCACCACGGATTGAAAACAGATGCAAGTTTCCGTTTCGAAAGAGGTACAGATCCTGAAATGACCGTAACAGCTTTAAAGCGCGCTGCAAATTTAATCATGGAGATTTGCGGAGGAACTTTAAGTATGGATGTTGTTGATGTTTATCCGGAGAAATTAGAGCCTTATAAAGTAGCCTTCTCATATAAAAATTGTCACGATTTAATTGGCAAGAATATCGACAAATCTGTTATCAAGAATATTATTACAGCCTTAGGTATAGAAATTACCAGCGAAGGAACTGATGGTTTATTGTTGAATGTGCCTCGATTTAAAACGGATGTAACACGTGAAGCGGATGTGATAGAGGAAGTAATGCGCGTGTACGGTTATAATAATGTTGAAATAAGCAATCAAATTTCATTTGGTGTACAGCAAAATGTGTTCACCTCTGCCAATGAATTAGAAAATAAAATTGCCGATTTATTGATTGGATATGGATTCAATGAAGTCATGTCTTTGTCATTAACCAAAGAAGCGCTTTATCAAGATAATGCTTCATTGGTAAAAGTAGTGAATCCATTGAGTCAGGATTTGAATGTTCTGCGCGGTAATATGTTGTATAGTGGATTGGAAGCTATTGCTTATAACACCAACCGTAAGAGCAGCGATATTAAGTTCTATGAGATTGGAAAAACATATGCTTACAATGGTGAAGCTGAATTTAAATACGCCGAGCAAAAACATTTGAGTTTGTTTGTCAGCGGTAAAAAAATCAATGAGAATCCATATCAAAAGGCGGCTGATGTAGATTTCGCTTACATCAAAGCCTGTGCGGAATATGTCTTAAAAAAATTAGGTATTACAAATTACGCGGTGAGTGAAGGCGACAATAGCACAATGGCTTATTCGATGGTTTATACTGCTAAGAAAAAAGTGTTAGTGGAAATTGGTGCTGTAGCGAAATCTGAGTTAAAGAAATTTGATTTGAATCAGGCGGTGTTTTATGCTGATTTCAATTTAGATGTTTTATTTGAATTAAATCGTAAGAACAAAACAGAGTATGCTGAGATTCCGAAATTCCCGGCTGTGCGTCGCGATTTAGCGATGTTACTCGATAAATCGGTGAAGTATACTCAAATTGAAGAACTAGCGTATACTGCAGAGCGTAAATTCTTAAAGGAAGTGAACTTGTTTGATATTTACGAAGGAGAAAAAATTGGCGCCGATAAAAAATCTTATGCCGTAAGCTTTACCCTGTTAAATGAAGAGAGCACGCTAACCGATAAGCAAATCGAAGGTATTATGCAAAAATTGATTACCACTTATAAAGAGAAATTGAACGCTAAATTGCGTTAGAGCTTAATCTTCCATTCGTTTAATCGATAAGCATGAGGCACTGTTTTTTTATACAGTGCCTTACTTATTATAAATACGGGTACTCCGGCGGCAATTACACCAAGCGTAACAGGATGTAATAAATAGTAACCACCTGCAATGAGTGTAACACCGATTGGCGGTACCAGCATCATACTAAATCCAGCGCGCTCGGAAAATGCTGCCCCAAAATGTTTTTTACGGATATTACTGCAGGCGTAATAAATAGTATGGACTTGTGAAGATTCAAGCGTGAAAACACTGTCAAGTTTTAATTTGTTTTTGCTTTCACTTAAATCATAACTGTAAGAACTAAAAACTAATTTTCCTTCATTCACACCTTCATACACGCAATGGCGCAGAGGCGTTGTGTCTGAATGTAATTGTAAGGAGAATAAGGCGTAAGGTTTTATATTTAATTTCTTTTTGCCATTTTCCAGAATAAGTGTTTTCTTTTCCGTTTTGCCGGCGTATTTGCTGTGCGCCAGGTGCTGATGCTTTTTATTGGTCTTAGGTAATTTGGCGTATTTGCCTTTATTGAAATCCGACTCACGAATTTGTTTTCCTTTTTTGTTGTAGAGTTTTTTTAAACCATACGGCGTTTCTTTATATACAGCCAGTGAACCTTTTTTTCGATAGTCCCAGGTTTTATTTGGTAAACCATTCTTTCCGTAAATAGTCAGGCTTTTTAATCTACCGCTTTTATAATATTTCTTTTGGGTACCGAATGGTGTTTCAATGTTCATTACAATAGAATCTCCCGGATGTTTGGGATCAACACTTTCACGTTTTCCAACTAAAATTTCAACGGTTTTCCAAACAGAATCTTTCACTCTTCCGTTTTTGTGATAATTAATCACTTCAATTGTGTCATTACCATGATTGGTAATTTTAGATTTTTGGGAAAAAACCATGAAGCAAGAAAGAAAGCAGAACGAGAGTAAAAAATGCTTCATAAAAAGAAAGAGGTTTTGTGATTCTAAAATAATCAAAATAATTCAATCACAAAACCTCTAAGAAATCTATTGTAATATAAGGTGCTAATCCTTGCTTGTGCAATTCAGCATCCAATTAATTCCGTATTTATCCTGGAAGCCGGCATAATAAGCATCAAAGAACATATCCTGTAATGGAATTTCAACGATTCCTCCCTCCGATAAAGATTCAAATAATCTTTTGGTTTCGGCACGTGTTGTTGGTTCTAAACTGATGTGCATGTTATTTCCCGGAGTAACAGTAAAGCCCATTTCTTTGGGAGCGTCGGTTGCCATTAAAATATGTCCGCCTAAAATCGGAAGCTCTACATGCAAGATCATTTTCTTTACATTATCTGCAATGGGTGGCTGACCTTCTTGTTGCGGAACATCACCCAAACGTTGTATGCCTTTTCCGCTGAACTCGCTTTTAAATACTTTTTTATAAAAATTCATTACTTCCTCAGTATTGCCGGGAAAGTTTAAATACGTACACACGCGTGGAGCGCCAATACTTAACTGATTACGTAATTGAAATTTGGCTTTAAGATACGCATCCAGATTTTCGTGTGCCATCGCGAATCCTTCTTTGAAGCCCATTTCAATAATTTTCTCAAGGTCTTCAATTTTCTCGAATGTGTTTTCTACATATACAGCAGTTCCTGTTTCGGTCGACTTAAATGTAACATTCCATTTGGTTCGGGGGAATTCTTTATTAACGTTTCCTTTATCATCGCAAAAGGCGTCGAATCCCTGGTAATTTTTATAAGGAGTAATCGAAGTGTATTCCGCTAAACAGTAATGCCGACTTTCATCCGGACCTTGCATATAATATAACCAGGTTCCGCCTTCACGAAAATCCATTTTTATTGTATTAGCCTTCCAAGGTTTTGGTGCCCACCATTCGTCTATAATTTCAGGATCGGTCCATGCACGCCAAACTAATTCGACCGGCGCGTCAAATTCGCGTGTTACACTGAGTTGCTTCTTCGCAACATCTTTTGAGTAAATCGTTTCTTTTTTCATATAGGTTTTATTTACGTTTATTTTTTAAATCATGTAGTACTTTATCCAATTGATTAAAGCGAGTTTCCCATAACTGGCGGAACTGCTCCAACCATTTATCTATTTCTTTCATTTTTTTTGGGTTTAAGTGATAATAAATTTCGCGGCCTTGATGTTCCGCTTTCACTAAGTCACATTCTACCAAAACATGTAAGTGTTTCGAAACCGCTTGTCGGCTGCTGTCAAAATGTTCGGCGATGGCATTAGGGGTAAGCGCGCCAAAAGCAATTAAGCTGATAATAGCGCGGCGAGTGGGGTCGGCGATGGCCTGAAATACATCTCTTTTCATAGGGGATTAAATTTAAAATGCAACTAACTGGTTGCAAATATATATGCAACTAATTGGTTGCGCAAATTTGTTTTGTTAAATTAGCGCTAAGCTCTTGAATATGAGTTACGATAAATACAGAAATCTATTTCTTCTCATGGAGGAGACGTATGAGGTCTTTTCTTTTACTTTTTTCCTGCCATCAAAGGATTATCTCCTTTCTTTTCTGCCTTGAAGCAGAATTAGTTTATTTTCTTTTCTTTGCCTGCCACGCAAAGAAAAGAAACAAAAGAAAAGTCACCGCTTCGCCTCCTCGTTTACCCATCGCGCATTTTTCTGCTGAAAGCTAAGAACTCGCTACGCTCAGACAGCTTAGCTTTCTACGCAGATAAAATGCTATGGGGCCCAAACTGCGGAGGCTGATGCGGTGGATTACGTTAATATCGTCTTCGAAGGAACTCTCCGAACGGAGTAAGTTAGAATATTGGGAGTGAACTATTAAAATGGAGTAAAATGTTAATCGGAGGGTTGATGCCGGGCAGCGATAGCGGGAAAATTGCCTTCTCCGAGGCCTAAGCCGACGGCAATTTTAACCGCGGTTTGCGCCTGCCTCTTGCGCAACCCCGATTGCTATCGGGGCGCCTTTCGGCATCAAGAGTTTTTTGGTTACTTTTTGGCGACCCAAAAAGTGACAAAGAAATAATCTTTTTAACCGACTTCGGTTAATTGTGTTAAGTCTTGAAAACCTGAGATTTGAAAAAAATAACATTTTGTTAGCGAACCTGCTTTGTAAATTAGATTTAAAATCAATTACCATGGCAGCTAACCAACAAACCCAAACTAATAACGGACCAAGCATTGGATTCGTGCGCGCAACAATTAAAATTGCTCATCCCGATTGGACTCCCGAGCAAATAGAAGCAGAGTTACAAGTTAAAATGCAAGAACTCGCGAAACAGAATAACGACGAAGATTGTTTGTTTTGTTCGGCTTAATTACTCCGCACAAATATTCAATACGTTAATCTTTTACAAACTTTCGCGTTATAATTTTATTTCCTAGAACTAGTTCTAGAATGTATAATCCAGAAGGCCATTCGCTAACTGAAATGGTTGTTGTTTGGTTATTAATAATACCTGAATAAACTAAAGCGCCAAGAGAATTAATGATTTTCATGCGGGTGGCATCCACATTGGATGTGTGCCCAAGGTAAGAAACAATTAATTCATCATGAACCGGATTGGGGTATACCATTAGAAAAATTGATTCTTCTGTTTCCTGAATTCCTATCGGGTAATAAGTATAGTTGAAAGGTTGGCATAAAGAGTCTATCCCACAGCTGTTCTTAACTTTTAAACACACGGTGTAGGTTCCATTTGGAAATGGCCCACCGTAATAACTTTTGTTGATAATTGTAGAATCAATAATGCCCGGCATACAGGTACAGGTCCAGTAATATTTAGAAGCCCATGTGGAGTTATTATTCATGTCGCCCGTAGTACTTGGCGTAAAACTGGCAACGGGTGCCACACAACCGCAGGCATTGTACGAAATCTCAGTAGGATTTGTTTCATTAAGTGTGTAGGAACTGGAAAGAGATCCGAACACAGAATCAATAACCGGTGTGTTGATATTTAAATTAAGAATTAATGAGGAAGTGGTGAAAGTAATGTTAGAAGTATTACAACCGCTTACACCTAAACTGTCGGTTTTTATAAGGTAAATATCATCCATGTACACAGAAAAACTTTTAGTAGTTCCAACCAACACAAATCCTTTGTCTTTAGTTTTTTTAATGGAAGCCGGTGCTTCGTCATTTACTCCTCCAATAGATTTAGCCCATAGTAGGGTACCTGTTGAATCAATACTTGCTAAAAATAAATTTCGTGTGCCGTAGGTGGCTGAACCCGGATTGTATTGCCCCAATATCGCTGTTCCTTTGTTTGCTGTTGGGTAAGCATCTATCACAGCATAATTGAATAATGCACACGACATGCCAATCATTTTCGCGTTAGAGCCATTCTTATCGATTTTAAGAATGCCCGGACAAGTTGCTGCGTTAAAAGAAATCTGAATCTCATTGCCACTTTCATATAAGCGGCCACTAAAACCACCTCCTGATAAAGACGTGCTTGTAACTGTTTTATTCCACATTAAATTGGCATTTTGACTCCATCGTGAAAAAGTTACACTAACACTCGATGTGGTATTAGTATTGTAGGTGATGAAACTTGAGTCGGCAGCCAATTGAATCACGTCATTTAAAGTGGTACTGGTTGGCAGACTCCGCGACCAGATTAGGTTACCGGAGCCGTCAAATCTAGCAAGCGTACTTCTGCTATTAGCGAAAGGTGTGCGGTTACCTGTTGCAATATAACCGCCCCCAAGAGCAGGTTTAATTCTAGTAATATCGCTGAAGCCGGTTTGAAGTTTTACCCAGCTTGTGTTTCCGGCGGCATCCGTTTTAATGATAACACCGTAAAAGCCATTGGTAACATATTGATTTCCGGCAATAATAAAACCACCATCTGCTGTTTGTGAAAATGTTCTGCCGATCATGTAGGGTTGTGTGATGGCATAACTTTTCGACCATTGCTTATTTCCGAGCGAATCGGTTTTTAAAATATACAAACCACTGTAATTATGACTCCCCAAAATGGCATAACCTTTATCGGCGGTTTGTATGACATCACAGGAAATTTCGTATCCGGTGCTGCCATAAGTTTTCTGAAAAGTCTGAGCCTGACTCTTACCAACTAAAAAATCAATAATAAGTAATGAGAGTAAAAAATATTTCATAGTGGTTATATTTATATTAAAGATATAAAATTTTGTCGTTTATTTAGCAGGTTATATATACCAAATTACTGCAATTTAAACTGAATAGGCATTACCATGGTTGAACTTATTGCTTGTCCGTAAGCAACCGCAGGTATCCATTTTGGCATAAGTTTAATTAAACGAACAGCTTCATCATTACAAGGCTTGCAATCCGGTGAGCCTTTAATAACCTCAATGTTGTTGAGTGTGCCATCGGCATCAATTGTAAAACGCACAAATACTTTAGTGTTTAAAGTTAGATCATCAAACTTTGGTACAACAGCATTTTTCTTGATAAATTCATTTAAGGCCGAGTAACCACCGGGAAACTCAGCCTGATTCGTGAAGGAGTTTTCGGCTGTTAATATGACAGTTGAATAAGTATTGGTATTCGTTTCTGGTTCTTTTTTGATTTTTATTTTTTGCGGCGTTTCAATTTGTGCATTTACGCAAACACATAAAAGTAATCCGACAAATATTAAAATAAGCTTCACTCCAACAAAGTTAGAAAGCAGAACTATAGTCTTATCTCTGTTTTAACAGCTGGCTGTATTTTATAAAGAAGTGGTGAGAAAGTGTCTAATGACGGTAGGATTGATTCATTGTTTCCAATAAAAATCAACCTTTATTTATTACTCTGTGTATTTAATTTTTCCTATCGGTATCAACTTAAATCCATACAAAGAATCCGTAAGGATCGAGAAATTGAGTCCGAGGTATAAATTTGAATTCTCTTCATCCTTCATGAGTAGTTTAACTATGTTGTCGGGTATGGAGGCAAAATTATAGGGATGCTGATTTGAAATAACAGCTAATTGGCCCGGACCAAAATCAGAATTTTTTGGTGAGTGGTAACTTATATTTACTAAATATTTTTCTCCGGGTTGCAGTACTTTTTTAATAGTAGTAGGGTAGTGCTCATGTAATTTCATAAATGGCACAACAGTATCCGAAAAATATTCCTGTTTCTTTTGCGCTTCCACATCCATGTTCTGCGGAAGTAAAAACAAGCGAAATGTTTTATTCAAATGCTTGTATTCTGTTTCGAATTGTAAATCTAGTTGAATAGGAACAGTCGTGTCATTTCTAATGGTAGTGGTAATATTAAAATAAGCATACCAACTCGAATCGTTGCCAAATTTAGGGCGACCATGACGCCCTGTGTTTGAAATGGAAACACCGGAAGAACTATTCTTTACCTGAGATTCTACTTGTTGGCGGCAGTTAATTAATAAAATAGATGTAGCAAAAAACAAAAGATGAGTATATGTTTTTTTTCGAAAATACATTTAATTAGTTGTGTTGTTTTTTGCTAAACTATATTCCTTTAACCATAAGCGATACGTGTAATAAATAAAGGAGCCGAGTATTAGAACATAAATAACATATAAGGGTCTTCCAACTATTTCCCTGAAGTTATTGTAGAATGAAACATTATAATACTGACAGATATTATGAATGGTAGCCAAAAAACTTCCTATGATGGCGACCCTAATGACGATGTAACCGAAATGAGCAATAGCGATTTTTTTATTCTTAGGTGTTTTAAATAAAATCTGATACAGTTTACCTTTTTCGTTAAAGTACAATTCCGAAATATAATCACTCATTCGTGTAGGCTTATTGGTAGGTATAGTGCGCGAATATTTAAAGGTGTAATAGTAAAAGCAGTAAATAATGAAGCCAATTAAAATAATATTGCTAATCAGTAAGCCATTCCAGCCCAAATGAAAAACGCTTACTAAAGGGTTGGTTTCTCCTTCCGGATGATCAAAAAACCAAAGTCCGGTTGAATAAAAATCACAGCCTCGGGCAAATAGCAGCAAAAAACAGATTAAGTAAAATTTGATTCTCATGCCATATAAAGATATTTGCTTTTTAATGAAGGGTAATCATCCTTTTGTTAAAATGGAATTGAATTAACAAAAATTAAAAGAATGACTACATTCATCATTCAAAATTCATCATTTAAAAATCATTTTGTCGTTTTACTTCCCATTTGTTTACCCATTTTTTCATACTCTACATCATTGGGTTCCCAGAGTTCGATTTTATTGCCTTCAATATCCAGGATGTGTACAAACTTTCCGTAATCATAACTTTCAATGGTATCTAAAACCGTAACGCCATTCTTTTTTAAATCATCCACCAACCATTTTAAATTTTCTACGCGGTAATTAATCATGAAGTCTTTGGTAGAGGGCAAAAAGTATTTTGTTTTTTCATTAAACGGACTCCATTGCGTAAATCCTTTTTTAGTACTGTCGGCACCCTGAAACCATTCAAATACGGAGCCGTACTGATTAGTGCTTAAACCCAAATGTTTCTGATACCAGTCTCTCACTTGTTTGGGATCTTTGCATTTAAAAAAGATGCCGCCGATACCGGTGACTCTTTTAGGTGTTGCTTCACTTTTTTTATCGAGCAGACTCTTAAACGCAAATCCAAAAAAGAAGGAGCTTGCGATGAGTAGGGTGAGAGTGAGAGGTTTTTTCATAAAGCTTGAATGTATTTTACAAGTAATTTTATTTCGATTCTTTACAAATTAGACATTAATAAACTCAATCATCACAATGCTTGAGTTATATACAAAGTGACCAATTATTCCATAAATTAAGTTATCATATTTAGATCTTAAATAGCCGAATAAAAGACCGATAGGGAAAATCCATAGGAAGGAAATCAACGAGAAATGAAGTATGGTAAATAAAACAGTTGATATGATGATTGTAGAATTAGTAGATACAATGTTTTTTAATTCGTTAAAAAGTATACCTCTAAATGCTATTTCCTCAAAGATTGCCGGAAAAACCCCAACTGAGATTATACTAAATAAAAGTGGTAAAGGGGAGTCCTTATAGTGTTCAATATAAGTACTGTTACTGTTGTTGAATACACTTTCGTTCAAGTAATTTGCAAAATGAGAAACGATAAAGGCTAAAAATACAAGTCCGAGACATAATATAGTTAATAATCTATAATCAGTTATTTTTGGAATTAGAGTGCCTTTTATAGAGTTGAAATTTAAAACGAGAAATGTAACTACAATAATTGCAAAAATTAAATCTGCAATTATTGAATAGACATAATTGCTGTTTAGTTTTAATACGTGTAATAAGGCAATATAGCCCAATAATACAAAGAAGAATACTTTGGTTCTATTAATAGATTTACTGTAATCATCAACTGGTTCTGTTATTAGTTTAGAGCCACATTTATTACAATAAGAAATTGCTCTTGTTATCTCAGTTTGACAATTCTGACACTTCATCAGGGATGTTTAAGTCTTTTGCTTTTTTAATAGATTCTAGTTCCTTTTCCAATGCAGCAGATTCTTTTACGGCTTTATAACCATATATAAATCCGGCAATAACAAATCCTTTCATTAATGCACCTTGTAAAAGTGTGGCAGGGTCAAAAACAGCATTGATTACAATTAAAGTTATGTAAAGGAAAAAGCCTGTTAAGATAGCGGGAAATGGATTTTTAATACTCCAAAATCCTAAACCAAGATAAATACCGGAAACAATTAGGTTAGAGATAAGAATAAACAAATTAAACTCGACACCTAAACCTAATATAAGTGAAAAAACAAAGAATAGAATGGATAAACCAAACAGGATATTTCTCGCTTTACTAATAGCCTTTTTTTGTTTATCAAGAAGTACATGCTTGTTATTAATATTCCAAATGAATTTTTTCATTTGCACTTGAGTTCCTCTCTGAGGAAAGCCGCAATTTGGACAAAATGCATCGGTAATAGTTAATCCTGTTGACTTACAATAATAACAAACAGAAGGATTGGAAATTACAATTTGCCTTCTTGCTTCACTTCTTTGGCGACCTGTGAGTTGTTTCGACATTTGAAAAAATTGAGAATTAATAAATATTCAAATTAAATCTTTACTAAGATAGAATATTTATTGGATTTTTGCTCCTTAATTTAAATTGTGAAGTCGAATTTTTAATGGAAATTTTCGGCAAATTTTGCAAAAAGTCTTGGGCAGATTTTTCTCATGCTTTCGCCATTTTCTTCTTCCCATGTAAAATTTATAGGAGGATAGTTTCCTTCGCAATGCTTAAAATTATCGTAATCTATAAAATCATATAAATCTTTCCCTGTTTTCTGTTGAAAAGCTTCTAGAGCTACATACCAAAAACTTTCAAAATCATAGAATTCAACACCTTCAATTACTTCATTAATTAACGTGTCAGGTTCTTGCTTGGCGTTGTAATATGCTTGTTTACCTCTTGAAATGATCCAGTTTCTGAAATATTCAAACGAATCGTCTGAACAACCGCAATTCATGATATATCCTGCACACCACATTTCCGAGTTATAGGTGTCATAAAGCAACTTATCAGTTCTAAGTCTAAATCCAATAATTTGTTTAGGTGTTAAACTTCCTATTTCTTTAATCAAAAATTGTTCTTGACTATCTTGGTCCGAGGTGTTTTTTAGAGATTTTTCTATAATTTTCCAGAACAAATCTTCATCAAGCATCTCTGCTGTTTTTACAAGTTCTGTTGAATTCGAATTTTCAGAATTGTTTTTTAATTCTTTAGAGTTAAAAAATTTCTTGAAAAGATTCATCATGATATTTTTTCTTTATTGTCTAATAATTGTTTAATAATAATTTGAGTAAAAAGATTATGAGTATAACAAGCAAATGCACATAATTGTTTCAATTCGTTAGTACATCAATTACTCTACAATTTACAAAATGTCTTCTACTTTACTTTTTATTTTGGCGCTACTTTTGAACTACTTTTTGACAGGGCAGAGGAGGGGAGATTTCTCGCTTCACTCGAAATGACGGAGCCCTTAAAGTTTGGTGATATTACTTCGTCTCGACTCCGCCAACCTACACTTCGTTGCGGTTGGTAAACTCGACGTGACAAGAAACAAAAAACCCCGGTATTACTAGCGGGGCTCTAAAGAATGGGTTGTTAGGGACCTGTTATTTTAGTCCCTAATTCATTTTTACTTTTTCACATTACCTCTTCCTTTACCTGAAGGATTTCCGGTTGTGCTTGGATAATTTGGATTTTGATTTTTTGTTTCCATAATTATTAGTTTAATAGAAAATAAGCAAATGTTGTGCCAATCATTTATAATGACACGCTGACATAAGTTTAAAAGTTAAATTATTCATATGGTTTTTTTATTAGCTAAAGATTGCTTCGTCGTTCCTCCTCGCAATGACGAAATATAAAAGCCCCGTATTTCTACGAGGCTTTTTTTGTTTTATCATTATCGCGAGGTTCCCTACGGTCACTCGCGATAAAATTGCGAAGCAATTTTACATCATTCCGCCCATGCCTCCCATGTCAGGGCCCGGCATTGCAGGTTTTTCTTCTTTCTTCTCAGCTAAAACGCAGTCTGTGGTTAATAACATACCTGCTACAGACGCAGCGTTCTCTAATGCAACACGGCTTACTTTAGTTGGGTCAATTACACCCGCCTTCAATAAGTTCTCAAATGTTTCAGTACGTGCATTAAATCCGAAGTCGTCTTTTCCTTCTTTTACTTTTTGCACAACAATGCTTCCTTCTAAACCACTGTTCGCGCAAATTTGGCGTAATGGTTCTTCAATCGCACGTTTTACAATTTGTATACCGGTAGTTTCATCTTCGTTGATGCCTTTCATTTTTTCTAAAGCTGCAATTGAACGGATATACGCTACACCACCACCCGGTACAATTCCTTCTTCCACTGCTGCTTGTGTTGCTGCTTTCGCATCGTCAACACGGTCTTTCTTTTCTTTCATTTCTACTTCAGTAGCAGCACCTACATAAATTACAGCCACACCACCTGCTAATTTTGCTAAACGCTCTTCTAATTTTTCGCGATCGTAATCAGAAGTCGTGCTTTCAATTTGCGCTTTAATTTGGTTCACACGCGCAGTGATATCTGCTTTCTTGCCTGAACCACCAACGATGGTTGTATTGTCTTTATCAATGGTTACTTTTTCAGCTTTACCTAACATGTTTAATTCGGCAGCTTCTAATTTGTAACCACGCTCTTCGCTGATTAATGTTCCGCCTGTTAAAATCGCAATGTCTTCTAACATCGCTTTACGACGGTCACCAAAGCCCGGAGCTTTTACAGCAGCGATTTTTAATGAACCACGGATTTTATTTACTACTAATGTAGCTAATGCTTCTCCGTCTAAATCTTCAGCAATAATTAAAATTGGTTTTCCTGTCTGTACGGCTTTTTCAAGAATAGGAAGGATTTCCTTCATGCTTGAAATTTTCTTGTCGTAAATTAAGATTAATGGATTGTCTAACACAGCTTCCATTTTATCCGCATCGGTTACGAAATATGGAGATACATATCCGCGATCGAATTGCATACCTTCTACGGTTTTTAATTCGTCAGCAGTACCTTTTGCTTCTTCCACAGTAATGATACCTTCTTTGCCTGCCGCTTTCATCGCTTCAGCAATTAATTTACCTACTGCGTTATCGTTGTTAGCAGAGATGGTTGCTACTTGCTCAATTTTCTTGTTATCGTTTCCGATTGGTGTAGATTGTTTCTTTAAGTTTTCTACTACAGCAGCAACCGCTTTGTCGATACCGCGTTTTAAATCCATTGGATTTGCGCCTGCGGCTACGTTTTTTAAACCTGCAGTTACGATAGCTTGCGCTAATACAGTAGCGGTAGTTGTACCGTCACCGGCAGCATCAGCAGTTTTGCTGGCTACTTCTTTTAATAACTGCGCGCCCATATTTTCTACAGGGTGGCTTAATTCAATTTCTTTAGCTACGGTAACACCGTCTTTAGTAATTGCCGGCGAACCGAATTTTTTATCAATGATTACGTTACGTCCTTTTGGACCTAAAGTAACTTTTACTGCATTAGCTAATGCGTCAACACCACGTTTTAAAGCGTCGCGTGCATCTAAGTTGAAGGTGATATCTTTTGCCATTTTTTTAATGTTTAATGTTTGGTTGTTTTATGTTTCAATGTTTTGTGTTTAATGTTTGATGTTTTGTGTTTAATGTTTGGTTGTTTAGGCAGTAGCCCTCAATAAACTTAAAACAGTCAAACCTCAAACAATTTATATAACTGCGTAAATATCGCTTTCACGCATGATTAAATATTCCTTACCGTCGATTTGTAATTCGGTACCTGCGTATTTTCCGTATAACACAGTGTCGCCTACCTTAACGGTAACAGGTTCGTCTTTTTTACCTGCTCCTACAGCAATTACTTTTCCTTTCATTGGTTTTTCTTTTGCTGTATCAGGAATAATGATTCCTGAAGCAGTTTTTGTCTCAGCTTCGGCCGGTTCTACCAGAACTCGGTCAGCTAACGGTTTTACACTCACTTTTGCCATAAAAATTGGTATTTATTGGTTATTTATTAATTAATAAATTAAGCATGCTAAGGTATGCTAAAAATGTGCCAATCCCCCATAAACAGGCGTTTTTGGTCATTTTTTCAGGAAATAACAAGCTATTAACAGGACTGGTGGCAGGGTGGGTGACAAGGTGACATTTTACTCACCCCCAAGGCTCGCTTCGCTTGCCTTTTCCCCCTCTCTACGCGTAGAGAGGGGGTGGCTAGTCGGGGGCAAGTTATAATGAGAATAATGTTTTTAAATAATACTCACCCCCAAGTCGCGCTGCGCTTGACTTTTCCCCCTCTCTACGCGTAGAGAGGGGGTGGCCGAACAAGGTGAGGTCGGGGGTGAGTCTACAAAAGCTACAAATCATAGCAACAGGAATAATTCAAGCAGTATAATTTTGTAGTATGAATATGCGGGAAGTAATTGAAAGGTGTAGGATGCTTAGAGCAAAAAGTACCTTAGCGGAAAAGGACTTGTGGAGAAAATTGCGTAATAGAAAAGTGGAGGGTTTAAAATTTAATCGTCAGCATCCTATTGTCTATGGAAATGATAATTTTAATCTGAAGTTTTTTATAGCTGATTTTTATTGTGCCGAGAAAAAATTAGTAATTGAGTTAGATGGCGAAATACATAATTTCAGAACTGAATATGATAAAGATCGCGATGAAATTATTGAAGGCTTGGGATTAAAAGTTATTCGTTTTAAGAATGAAGAGATAGATGAAGTTGTTAAGGTAATTAGAAAACTTTGACTCACCCCCAAGGCTCGCTACGCTTGCCTTTTCCCCTCTCTACGCGTAGAGAGGGGGTGACCAAACGCAGTGAGGTCGGGGGTGAGTCTTAATAGTTGTAATGATTTTGTTTTTGTAAGTATATTACTAACACCCAAGGTACGCTACGCTTGCCTTTTCCCCCTCTCTACGCGTAGAGAGGGGGTGACCGAACAAAGTGAGGTCGGGGTGAGTTGAAAATCGTAAAGAGTTTAACTATTTCACCTGCGCATTACAATCGTGTGCGCCATTCGTACCGGATTCTGATTCGCCGAATTTGGCGCATTGCTCAGTAGCATCCGCTTGCGATAAATGTGTGAGTTCTTTAAAGGTGGTATAGGTAGTATCCGCTTTGTAAACTTCGCAGGTGCATTTCCAATCGTACTTTTTGGCGCATGAGCTAAAAATGAAAATCAGATATGATGCTATAAATAATTGTTTCATGTAATTATTTAACGCGAACGCCATTTTGATATTTTACTAAAAATCCATTGAAGCCCTTGGTAGTTAAATCATCTTTTGCTTTTAAAGCTTCTTCTTTACTGCTATAACTTCCGTAAAGAACTTTATACATACCGTCTTCTTTTACAATGTCAAAATTACTCCCTAAGCCTGCGTATTTAGCACGACCCGGATCGGTAGGTGAAGATGCTAACTGAACACGGTAAACTAATCCCGTTGCTGCTGGTGCCGAAATACTGCTTACTTGCGCTACAGGCGTTGGTTTGCTTTCCGCTTTTGTAGTGGTAGCAGGTTGTGTAGTTGCAGGAGGGGTGGTATTTTGAGTGGTAGTGTTGTTGGTACTTTTTGGTGTTTCAGCTGATGAGGAACCCGCACTTGTTATGGGTGT
The DNA here is from genome assembly GCA_017303905.1 of Bacteroidota bacterium. Classification (NCBI taxonomy): domain Bacteria; kingdom Pseudomonadati; phylum Bacteroidota; species Bacteroidota bacterium. The sequence goes on along the minus strand of JAFLBH010000003.1, from coordinate 419,926 downwards.
ACCTCCACCAAACTGAATGGTAATAGGAGCTGCTTCTACTTCCTTTTTTACACCGCCATCAAGGAAATAAAATTTTTGTGCAATTGTTCCTTCCGCCGGTGCTTGAGTATTTACATGCACTTTCATTTTAATGGTAAATTCAATTTCTCCCGGTACAGATACCCACACAATTTTAGCACGGTTATTTTCGAAAGTGAAATTTCCGGTGCGTGAATCTACTTCAGATACGTCCATACCATTCGGAACATCCATATGATATTTGGTAAAGTTGGCAATGGTGCCTTTATTAATTTTTACTTCAATAACCACATCTGAACCCACCGGTAATTTAGTAGGGATGTTATTGGTCATAACCACCTGCGCAAAAATTTGGCTAAGTGCCATGAAGCTGAATACAATTAATAATTTTAATTTCATAGTGTGTAAATTTGACGCAAATTATAAAATATTACCCAATAAACAAAGATTTAAACCCTTGATAACTAGGTGGGATGAAAGTTAAAAAATCATATTTTCTAGAGGAGGATGTAGTCTCTCTGGCCGAAGACATGCTCGGAAAAGTACTGGTAACGAAGTTCAATAATAAGCTTACCGCCGGTATTATTACTGAGACGGAGGCCTACGATGGTATCCATGATCGGGCTTGTCACGCTTACGGCGGAAAGCGTACTGCTCGCACTGAAGTGATGTATGCACAGGGAGGTATCAGTTATGTGTACTTGTGTTACGGCATGCATCATTTGTTTAATATAGTAACAGGAAGCAAAGATGTTCCTCAAGCTGTTTTAATTCGTGCCATTCAACCCTTAAAAGGCATTGAGGAAATTTTAAAAAGAAGAAATGCGACAAAACTCTCTGTTAATTTATGTGTTGGACCGGGAAAAATTACAAAAGCACTTGGCATTACAACACAACACAATGCTTTTGATTTAACGCAAGGAAAAATTTGGTTAGAGGATGAGAATGTTCAATTAAAAAAATCTCAGATATTAAAAGGTCCTCGCATAGGAGTGGATTACGCCGGTGAAGATGCGAAGTTACTATATCGTTTTTGGATTAGAGGATATGAGTTGTGATTTTTCAACACAGAGTAACGGGGTTTAGGAGGACACGGAGGGATAATTAGAAGGCTAAATACTTTATCATTTCTTGCTAAGTATTGAAATGAATAACACATAACAAGAAATAAAAAATGTTTAACTGTTTCCTTGTCCATTTGTGTTCATTCGTGGCTAGAAATAAATCCTTAACTTCGCATTCTTAATCTGCGAACCTGTATGAAAAAAATTATTCTGCACAAAGGTAAAGAGCAATCGCCTTTACGTAAACATCCCTGGATTTTTTCGGGAGCCATTAAAATTAAAGATGAATTAAATGAAGGGGAGGTTGTTGAAGTTTATTCTTTCGATAATAAATTCTTAGGAGTAGGGCATTATACCAATAGCAGTATTTCTGTTCGTTTGGTTTCGTTTGAAAAAACGGAGCTCAATGATGATTTTTGGTTCGAGAAAATTAATAAGGCTTATCAGTACCGTAAGGATTTAAATATCCTCAATGAAAATACAAATGTGTGCCGTTTAATTTTTGGTGAAGGTGATGGTTTACCTGGACTCATCATCGATTATTACGACGGAAATATTGTATTTCAGGCACACAGCATTGCTATGCATCAAAACCGCGAGGCAATTGTAAAGGCCCTACAAAAAACATTTGGTGCGCATTTAAAATGTGTGTACGATAAGAGTGCCGAATCACTTCCAAAGCAATATGCTGCCGGTGTTACTAATGGTTATCTTTTTGGTACGGGAGGAAGAGTAGAGGTGAAGGAAAATAATTGCAAGTTTATTATTGATTGGGAAAAGGGACAAAAAACAGGATTCTTTGTGGATCAGCGCGAAAATCGTTTTTTGCTTTCAAAATATTCTAAGGGTAAAAAAGTACTGAATACATTTTCATACACCGGCGGATTTTCGGTTTATGCGGCCTTGGCCGGAGCGGATTTAGTTCATTCGGTGGATGCTTCAGCGCCTGCAATCGAATTGTGTAACGAGAATGCGAAATTAAATAACATTCATAATCACGAAGGTTTCGCTGTTGATACCTTTGACTTTCTTAAAGATAAAGATGATGTGTATGATGTGATAGTTTTAGATCCTCCGGCTTTTGCAAAAAGTCGTGATGTAAAACATAATGCTGTGAAAGGCTATATCAAATTAAATGCATTAGCTCTAAAAAAAATAAAGCCCGGCGGAATTTTATTTACGTTTTCCTGCTCGGGCGTTATTGATAAATTTTTGTTTTATAATAGCATTAATGCTGCGGCAATAGAAGCAGGTCGCAATGTTCGCTTACTACATTATCTCTATCAACCCGCCGACCATCCTGTTATTCCTTTCTTCCCCGAAGGTGAATACTTAAAAGGAATGGTTCTTTGGGTAGAGTAATCTAGAATTTCGGTAAAGTAGAGAAGAAGGATTTTCCTTTTTCTCCTGTAATTACCAATGAAATTTCCCAGGCACCACGACTGCGTGTGTAATTCTTTAAGTACGATGTGTTGATGTCGTAGCTAAAACGCAATGCGTATGTTTCCTGTTTAACACCCAAGTGAATGATCACCGCGTCTTTATGACGGTAATCACAACCTAACAATAATTTAGTGTTGTTCTCGGTTAATTTATACGTACCAATAAATCCTGCGTTTATTTCATAGGCTTCTGATTGATACATGTAAATAAAGCGTGGTGTTAATTCAATCTCTTCATTGATGGTGAAATCACATCCTCCATTTAACATCCACTTAATCGGTAAACGTTTTCTTTCACCAATAAAGGATTCGTTTGGCATGGTTAAGTGTGATAATGCTAAACCAACATACGGATGGTATTTTGCTAATATGTCAACATATTTATAATACAATCCAAAGTTAGCATCAAACTTAGTGATGTTTAAACGGTTGTTTTCCGGCTCTCCGCTTTCGATACTTTGATCGAAACTACCTCCATCTAACGACGGTGAATATTGTGCATCATAGTTTAATCGCTCAGCATTATAAGATTTGTAAAACAATCCCATTTGTAAACCTGTTGTTAAATAATGTTTACCGTAGGCTTTCTTATTTAAGATATCATAAGCTCCCGATAACATAAATCCGGTGGTGTTGAAGTTGCCCGGTCCTGTACGGTTATTTATGAAGTAAGCTCCAATACCAATTTGATTGTCTTTAATCTTATAAGGCATATCATAAGCTAAATACGTGGTGAAAAATGGTTTTACACCAAATGAACGCCACTGCGAACGTGAGTCTACATAAATTTTATAATCTCCTTTATCCAAACCATACATTCCTGTATGGGCCGGATTAAGGTATAATGAGGCTACTTCGTATTGCGCTAAGTGAAAATCCTGCGCTTTAATGCTTACAGAGGCTATAAGCATTAACATTACTACTTTTATTTTTGTTGCTTTCATAAAATTCGTTTTAATGTTTTTATCTAATGCTTAATAATTATCTTGTTAATATAACTTCCCCTTGCATTTTCACATCTCGTCCGTCTATCACTTTCCCTGTGAGTATCCAGAGATAACGTCCGGCGGGCTGCGGCGCACTTCGGAAGGTTCCGTCCCAACCATAATTTTGTTCGGTTGATTTAAACACTTCGTTACCCCATTCGTTATAAATTCGGAAGTTCATTTCGCTTAATGGTCCGCCTTTCACATAAAGAATATCGTTCTTACCGTCTCCGTTAGGTGTAAATCCACTCGGAACAGCAGGGTTGCTTACCGTAATATCGGTTCCGCATTTCTTCAAGTGAATGGTATCCGATGCTCCTGCCACACAACCTGAATCAGACATTACAGTTAAAGTCACAATGTAACTTCCTGTATCAGGATATAGGTGAATCGGATTTTGTAATGTAGAACCTGTTGTATCACCGAAGTTCCAGTTCCATCCTGTAATCGTACCCGGATTTACACTGCCGATTCCAAAGAAGGCTGCTGAATCATGACACAGTTCAGTGAACGAGAAGCTGGCAACCGGATTAGGATTGATGTAAACAACTTTTGTAATAGAATCCAAACAACCTGTGCTTACGGTTAACGAAATGGTTTGTGTTCCTGTAGCTGTAAATGTTACCGAAGGATTTTGTACTGTAGAAGTTCCTGCCGCACCAAAGTTCCAGTTCCAAGAAATAATTGAACCAGTTGCTACAGTCGACATATCGGTAAATGTTGTTGCTGCATTCACACATTTATTATTCGCCAAGAAATTCGCTAATGGAGGGCCTTGGAAGAATATTGTTACTGTGTCAACAGCACCCGCACAGAATCCGTTGCCGGCACCTGTCACATAGATAGTAACGCTTCCTGCAGTGGTATCTGCTGTACTCGGAATGTAACTGGTGGTTAACCCTGTATTGCTTGGATTAAATGAACCGCTTCCTAAAGTAGTCCATGTTACACTAGGTACCGATGAACTTGCATTTAAGTTAACGCTGGTTTGATTTTTACAAACAAAGATGTTGTTACCTGCACTGATGCTTGGAGCACTTTGGAAGGTAATTACCATAGAATCTACTACCTGTAAACATATACCGTTACCTGTTGTAGTTAAGTAAATGGTTACACTTCCTGCAGTTGTATCAGCAGCACTAGGAATATACGTTGTTGTTAAGGAGTTACCCGGACTAAACGTACCTGTTCCGTTGGTTGTCCATGTACCACCTGTTGCAACGGTAACTGAACCATTTAATGCAATGGATGTGGTATTGGCGCAAACCGTTAGATCAACACCTGCATCAGAAGTTGGTCCAGGAATAATCGACACATTCACTGTGCTTGTTACCGGATTACATCCTCCGTTATTAGTAGATGTGACTGTTAATGTTACTGTACCGGCTGTGATATCCGCAGCACTTGGAACATATGTACCATTAATTGTATTTGGAGAGAAGGATCCGCTACCGCTGGTTGTCCATGTACCGGATGAAGTAGATGAAACACCATTTAAAGTAACTATAGGGTTATTCGAACATACAGTTTGTGTTAAACCTGCTGTAATTGTTGGAGGACTCGAATATACAATCGTCACTGTATCCGAAACCGGATTACAATTTCCATTGTTTCCTGAAGTTAAAATTAATTGAACACTTCCTGCAGTGGTATCAGCTGTACTTGGTGTGTAAGTTGGATTAAATACAGATGTACTGCTTAAGGTTCCTGTTCCTAAGGATGTCCATGTAGCACTTCCGGTAGATGAGTATCCGCTTAATACGGCAACCGGATTATTTTTACATACAGAAATTGTTCCGCCTGCAACAACTAATGGAGCAGAGTTAAAATTAATTACTAAAGTATCAATAGTGGCAGAACAGATTCCGTTTCCTGTTGTGGTTAAGAAAATTGTTACTGTACCTGCGGTAGTATCTGCACTACTTGGGATATAAGTTGTGTTTAAGCTCGTGTTATTCGGACTGAATGTTCCTGTTCCTGAGCTTGACCACTGTCCGCCTGAAGCAAGTGTTACACTTCCTGTCAGGGCAACTGTTGCGTTGTTCGCACAAACCGTAATATCAGATCCTGCGTTCGCTGTTGGACCCGGCAAGATGGTAAGCTGAACTGTTGATGTTGCCGGTGCACAAGCACCGTTATTAGTAGAGGTTAAGGTTAATGTTACAGTACCGGCTGTAATATCTGCAGCACTTGGAACATAGTTACCTGTTAACGAATTCGGAACAAATACACCAGTACCGCTGGTAGTCCATGTACCTGAACCGGTGCTACAAGTTCCTGTTAAAGGAACGTTGTTAGAACAAACAGTTGCATTATTACCGGCACTTAAAGTCGCCGGCATCGTAATGGTTGCTATTGTAATCGCGGCGGTACTTGTACAGCCTGCTACAGTTGCATAAACTGAATAAGCACCGGCTGCAATTGTGGTGGCACCGGGAATGGTTGGATTCTGAGTGGTTGATGTAAATGAATTTGGTCCAACCCAATTGTATGTTGCGCCTGCAATATTACTTGCGTTTAAGTTTAATGTACCGCTTATACAAATTGGAGAACTGTTACTTGCAATTGGTGGAGCAGGTGAAGGATTAACGGTTACAGTTATAGTACCGAAAGGTCCTTGACAACCTGCAACGGTTACGGCTACAGAATAAACACCTGCACCTGCCATTGGAATGTTAGGCACATTCGGGTTTTGAGTAGTAGCTGTAAAGCTGTTTGGTCCACTCCATGTGTAAGTTGCACCTGCAACCGGACTCGCAGTTAAGAATAAAGTATCACCGGCACATAACGGCGAGCTACTTGAGGCAGTTGGTGGAGCAGGTGGAGGACTTACCATTACACTTGTTGTACTGATTGGTCCAACACATCCTCCAACATTGGCTTGAACCGAGTAAACACCAATTGCTAAAGTTGTAGCGCCGGGTATGCTTGGGTTCTGCGTGGTTGCACTGAATGAGTTTGGTCCTGTCCAGGTATAAGTAGCACCTGCAATAGTTGATGCGGATAAATTTAATGTGGCACCAATACAAACTGTAGAGTTGCTGCTTGCAATCACATTTGGTGCGTCATTAACGGCAACGCTCACTGTTCCTGCAGGGCCTGCACAACCTAATGCTACAGCAGAAACTGAGTAAACACCTGCTGAAAGAGTTGTGGTTGTTGGTAATGTAGGATTTTGCGTTGTTGATGTAAAGGAGTTAGGTCCGGTCCAGCTATATGATGTAGCACCCGGAATATTGCTAGCTGTTAATGATAATGTTGCGCCTGTACAAAGCGGTGCATTACTGTTTGCTACAGGCGCAGCAGGTAATGGATTAACTGTTACTGCTGTAGTTGCTAAAGCGCTTCCGCAACCCATTACTGAAATGGCAACACTATAAGTTCCTGATGCAGGTATTGTAACAGCTGCAAGTGTTGGGTTTTGAACTGTGGCAGTAAACGAATTAGGACCACTCCAAATATAAGTTGCACCTAAAATACTATTAGCAGTTAAGCTTAATGTTTGACCGGCACACACAGGAGAGTTACTTCCTAATGTTGGAGGACCAGGAATTCCATATACAGTTACGCTTACTGTTCCAGCTGGTCCGGGACAACCCGCAACGGTTGCTGTAACTGAATAAACACCGGTTGCGGAAGTAGTAGCGGCTGTAATAGTTGGGTTTTGTACTGTAGATGTAAATCCATCAGGACCTGTCCAATTATAAGTTGCGCCTGCGATTGTGCTTGCAGATAAGTTAATGTTACTTCCTGCACACAAAGTAGCAGTGCCGCCGGCCGTTGGAGCTGCCGGAGCAGGATTGATAGTTACTGTTACTACACCGGCAGGACCTGCACAACCGCCAACTAATGCGATTACTGAATATGTTCCGGCTGAGCTGGTGGTAGCTGTTGGTATGGTTGGATTTTGTGAAGTTGAAGTAAATGATGCAGGACCAGTCCAGCTATAAGTTGCACCGGCAATTGTACTTGCAGTTAAACTTAAAGTTTGTCCTGCACAAATTGGAGAGTTAGCAGAAGCTGAAGGAGCAATAGGAGGAATGTTTACTGAAACACTTACTGTACCTGCTGATCCTGTACATCCTGCAACAGTTGCTGTTACTGAATAAATACCCGTTGCTAATGTAGTAGCTCCCGGAATTGTTGGATTTTGCAAAGTAGATGTAAATGAATTCGGACCGCTCCAGCTGTAAGATGCACCTGATATCGGACTTGCTGTTAAACTTATTGTTTGTCCGACACACAACGGAGAGTTACTTCCAACAGTTGGAGCTGATGGAATTGGATTCACTACAACGTTAACTGTTCCATTTGGTCCGGTACAGCCTGCCACGTTTACATTCACTGAATAAACACCGGTAGATAAGGTACTTGCACCAGGAATACTAGGATTTTGAGTAGTTGATGTAAATGAGTTTGGTCCACTCCAATTATAAGTTGCACCGGCAATAGTACTTGCTGTTAAGTTAATGGTACTACCTGCGCATAGCGGTGAGTTACTTCCGGCAGTAGGAGCGGCAGGTGTAGGATTCACTGATACGGTAATTGTTGACACAGCGCTTCCGCAACCCGATACATTTACCAATACACTATAGGTACCCGCAGCAGCTAATGTTACACCACTGATGGTTGGGTTTTGTAAGGTTGAAGAGAAAGAGTTAGGTCCTGTCCAGTTATAACTTGCACCTGCAATTGTTGTGGCTGTTAAATTTAAAGTTTGTCCGGCACATATTGGAGAGTTACTTGCTAATGTTGGAGGACTAGGGATTCCAAATACAGTAACACTAAATGTGCCTGCAGGTCCTGTACAACCGCCAACAGTTGCAGTTACCGAATAAACACCGGTTGCAAGAGTTGATGCACCTGTGATAGTTGGATTTTGTAAAGTAGATGTAAATCCGTTTGGTCCATTCCAGTTATAAGTAGCACCGGCAATATTGCTTGCAGTTAAGTTGATGTTACTTCCGGCACAAAGTGTTGAAGTACCTCCGGCAGTTGGAGCGGCAGGTGTTGGATTAACAGTTACAGCAACAGTTCCGGCAGGACCTGCACAACCTAGTACGTTAGCTGTTACGGAATAAATACCGCTCGCGGTTGTTGTAACAGAAGGTATGGTTGGATTTTGAGTGGTTGATGTGAATGAGTTAGGTCCTGTCCAACTGTAAGTAGCGCCTGCAATTGTGCTGGCACTTAAACTTAAGGTTGATAATGCACATAAAGGTGAGTTAGCAGAGGCATTTGGCGCCGCTGGTAATGGATTAACCGTAACCGTAATTACGTTAGCAGTGCTGGTACAACCTGCAACAGTTGAAGTGACAGAATATGTTCCGCTGTTTCCAACCACTGCATTTACAATTGTTGGGTTTTGTAAAGCAGAGTTGAAGCCTGATGGCCCACTCCAGTTATAAGTTGCACCCGCTATTGTGCTGGCTGTTAAACTTAATGTTTGACCAACGCATAATGGAGAATTGCTTCCCGGAGTAGGTGAAGCAGGAATTGGATTTACTACAACGTTTACTGTTCCGTTTGAACTTGTACATCCTGCAACAGTTGCTCTAACGGTGTATACACCTGCGGCAAGTGTAGTTGCCCCGGTGATACTTGGATTTTGTAAAGTAGACGAGAAGGAGTTAGGGCCTGTCCAACTATAGGTTGCACTTGCAATGTTGCTTGCTGTTAAGTTGATTGTTTGTCCTGCACATAATGGTGAGTTGCTTCCTGCGGTAGGAGCGGCAGGAGTAGGGTTCACAACAATAGCAATAGTAGAAACTGCACTTCCGCAACCTGAAACGTTAACTGATACACTATATGTACCCGAAGCAGCTGTTGTTGCTGCCGCAATGGTAGGGTTTTGTAATGTTGATGAGAATGAGTTTGGACCTGTCCAACTATAACTTGCACCAACGATTGTGCTTGCAGTTAAGCTCAAAGTGTTTCCTGTACATAAAGGAGAATTACTTCCTAAAGTTGGAGCTCCCGGTATTCCAAATACAGTAACGCTGAATGTTCCTGCAGGACCGGTACAGCCTGCAACTGTTGCAGTTACTGAATACATGCCGGTTGCCAATGTAGATGCGCCAGGAATGGTTGGATTCTGAACGTTTGACGTAAATGAGTTAGGTCCTGTCCAGTTGTAGGTAGCGCCTGCAATGGCAGAAGCGGTTAAGTTAATTGTACCACCTGCGCATAAAGTAGCAGTGCCTCCGGCCGTTGGAGCAGCAGGCGTTGGGTTAACAACTACCGTGGTGGTACCTGCAGGACCTTGACAACCTGCAACAGTAGCACGAACCGAATAAACACCGGCTGCTAATGTGGAAGCACCAACTATTGTCGGGTTTTGTAAAGTAGAAGTAAATGCGTTTGGCCCTGTCCAGTTATATGTAGCGCCTGCAATAGCAGAGGATGTAAGGTTAATGTTACTTCCAGCACATAACGGTGAGTTACTTCCTGCGGTAGGCGCTGCAGGGGCAGGGTTAATAGTTACGCTCACAGTTCCAATAGGCCCAGGACAACCTGCAACAATAGCACTAACGGAGTACACCCCTGCGGCTAATGTGGTCGCACCCGGTATCGTTGGATTTTGTACGGCGGACGTAAAGGAATTCGGCCCCGCCCAGACGTAGGTTGCCCCTGCGATTGTACTGGCTGTTAAACTAAGTGTGTTTCCGGCACATAACGGTGAGTTCGCACCGGCAGTTGGTGAGGCAGGTAATGGATTGACGACGACGTTAACAGTTCCTGCACCGCTGGTACAACCTGAAACAGTGGAAGTGACCGAATACACACCCGCTGCTAAAGTTGTTGCACCGGCAATTGTAGGATTTTGTAAAGCTGAAGTAAAGGCATTCGGACCTGTCCAATTATAGGTTGCACCTGTAACTGTACTTGAAAATAAGCTTAAAGTTTGTCCCGCACAAATAGGAGAGTTAGCTGTCGCAGTAGGTGTAGTTGGTATAGGATTCACAACGACAGCCACTGTGCCGGGAGGACTTGTACAGCCCGCCACCGTTGCAGTAACGGAGTACACCCCTGCGGCAAGTGTAGATGCTCCAACAATAGTTGGATTTAATAGGGTAGATGTAAATCCATTAGGTCCTGTCCAGTTATAAGTAGCACCTGCAGTAAAAGTGGCTGATAAACTTAACGTTTGTCCTGCACAAATAGGAGAGTTGGCGCTGGCTATTGGCGCAGCAGGAACAAATGGCGGACACGTTACTGTATTTACTTGGTAATCGCGCACTACTTCACTTAATAAAACACCTCCACGGAATTCTTGTACTTTAACACCGAATACATATTGTCCTAATGTATTCGCAACACCAGTCATAAAACCTGTTGTAGGATTTAACGTAACGTTAGGACCTCCATTATTAAACGGACTTATAGCAGAGAAACCTGCAGTCCATGTAACTGTATTTGGAGTAAATAAATTGTTTGGATAAGTTGGTACAGGATTATCATCGTATGGTGTGTACATAGAGTAAACTAAAACATCACCATCCGCATCAGTTGCCGACATATTTAAGTTAAAAGGGTTTGTTGCACACAATAATAGCGGTGGTAAAGCATTAAAGTACGGGCTGCTATTATTGATGAAAGTGTTGTCGTAAACATTTACCATATCAACACGGAAAGTTTTACCGGTTGAGTTATTGTTCGCGTTAAATTTCGAGCGAATATAAATCTGAATGGTATTACCTACTAAGGCAGTTGCGGTAGCAAATCTTGGAGATGCCCACGCGCCCACGTTAGTACCGTTAACGGGCCATGCAACTTTTGGTCCACCATTTAATGAATAAAATAAACGCAATGAGTCGTTGTTACCAAAGTTGTTTCCGGCTCTTTCAAGATTTGCACTAAGGTTTACACCGTTGGTAAATGCAGAAATATTTATGGATTGTGAAATCCATTCGACAGATCCGTTATTAGATCCTACAACTTCAAACATACCGTTATTAACTTGTGCGGATGTGGGTGGTGTAGTACCAAGTGTACGTGTCCATGCAGTTGTTCCTGCATCTACTATTGTTCCATTAGCCAATGTAAAATCTTCCGACCACGCTTTGTTATAACACGGTATGAAGGCATAGAATGTTTCGCCTTCTCCACCGGGATTTAGAATATTTGAAATACTATTGTTACGACAGCATAAACCGTATTCTAAATGCATGCCACCCGGATGCGCTGCTAAGTTAACCGTAGTTGTATAAATACGTTCTTCCACACAAGGCATTGGGGTTGGCGATGTAGCGCAAGGAGGAAGCAGTGGAGTGATATTAGTGATGCTTCCGCCGGGCATTGTAAAATTACGGCTGGGGGTAAATGCCTGACCGTTAGCCATCATTACATCAATTGTAACGTTATTAGGGAATGCAGCACCGGAGCAATCGCGATACAACTTCAACATTACGGTATAATTGGAACCGCCATTAAAAGTATATGTTAAGGATCCACCAACAATATGCGTAGCACTTGCACTTAGAGGGATCAAAAAACTTAACAGAAGGATGAAGTAATAGTAATTTTTTTTCATGCGGAGAGAATTATAGGTTTATTACTAGTTTAAATAGGTTGATGTAATTCTACAATTACAGATTTAGAGAAATTAATAATGGGACACAAAAGATTTAGACGAACAATGTCTGTTGCATCATGAAAATAGATAGTTGCAGGGTAATTTATTATCATGCGGCCAGAATTTTGGGTTTACCATTTTACTTTTACTCACTAAAAGTTATAAAGTTTCATGGCTTTTGTGTTTTTTTAGCATATGTATTTAAATATTTGAATATCAATATTTTAAATTACTGTTTTCAACAACTTGTAATAAAAAAACCCGATTGTTAAATCGGGTTTTGGTGATAGATGTTGTAACTTATTTTTTTCTGGATAGTTTAATGTTTCCAAAAATATCCAGTACTCTTTTGAATACATCAAAATAAAGAGTGATCATTAATGTGATGCTCATAATCCAGATAACAAAAATATTAAACCAGTATGTCGGATAAAGCGTTCCTAAGAAATTTTTTCTTGGAGCAAAGAAATGCGCACGACCAAATTTTGATTCAGTAGGATCTTGAAACACTGGATCAATTTGTTGAATCAATCGGCCATCTTTCTCCAAGCAACGTTCACCCATATGGTTTGAATTTTTTAGCAACTGGTTCAAGCTTTCGTTTTCGTATTCGTCTTGAACAGCTAAAAATTTTTCTTTATCAGCAGGCGTTTTAATTAATGAAGCTGTAATTGAATCAGCATCTCTTCTGGCTTTAATCTCTACTTTGTTATAATAGTCGTTAACTTTTTCTAAATACGCTCTTAAAGCAGCCTCAGTACCTTTATTATATGTAGTGGTAGTAATATCTTCAGCCTTTACACTACATTTCACTTTTTTATTCGATTTGGTTTCTTTGTCGATTTCATTTCGAATAAGGTCAATATGCGACTTAAGTTCCGATAAACTTTTTCCGGCGCTTAATTCGTTGGCAATTTTTGTAAGCTTGGCTTCCATTTTTTGTTTCCAGTATATTTTTTTATACTGAGCCACACTCATGGATTTATCATAGCGATAGAAATATCTTTCGTATTTGTTTTCTTTAAATTGATTGACTGCTAATGCTTCAAAAGCCCATCGGCTGGCCATAACTTCGCCCGCAACCGGTACACCACCTTGCTCTGCTAAAGTGGGATTTAATTTATCAAACTTAACAACCACACCGGCTAATAATAATTGCGGAATGATTAAGAATGGAATTAAGATGTAAATCGTAACTGCACTGTTAAATGCGGATGAAATATTTAATCCAAGCATGTTTGCAAAACATGAAGTTGTAAATAAAACCATCCAATAATCTAAATACATGCCTTGTACACCCAACACAAAATTACCTACCAATACAAAGGTTAATGTTTGAATGGCAGATAAAACAAACATGATGATGATTTTACTCCATAAGTAACTTGATTTACTTAAGTTGAGGAATGATTCACGTTTACGGATTTTACGGTCGCGTATAATTTCTTCCGCACTCACTGTTAATCCTATAAATAAAGCTACAACAACCGCCATAAACATATAAGCCGGCATGTTTTCATTTTCACGATAAATGTAACCACGTGTTGTATCTACGTCAGTATTAAAGTAACGAACCAAATACGCCAAAATGAAAGCTAATAAAGGAGCTTCCAAAAAGTTAATCATTAAGTATTGTGTATTTGTTAATTTACTTAATACATCACGCTTAATGAAAACAAGAAACTGTTTTATTTTATTTGGAATTTTAAAAATAGCTTCCGGAATTTCACCTTGATGGTCGTTTTGCGAAATGTGTTTTTCAATTAATTCTTTGTAATGTACATTCCACTCACTCGGGCTTGTTTTGCGGTTATGTGTTAAGTTTCCGTATTCGTCTAGTACCTTACTCTCAATAATGTTGAAAATCTGTTCAGGGTTTACGTTACCACAGTTCCAGCACTCGCTTTCATCTGCATTCACATGGTTAACTAAACGTTTGAAATACGACACGGCATCAACAGGATTTCCATAATAAATAGGATAACCGCCTACATCTAATATCATCAACTTATCAAACATTTTAAAGATGTCGGATGAAGGTTGGTGAATTACAACGAAAATTAATTTCCCTTTTAATGCTAATTCTTTTAAAAGGTCCATGATGTTTTCCGAATCGCGTGAAGATAAACCTGAAGTGGGCTCATCTACATATAATACGGAAGGTTCACGAATTAATTCTAATGCAATATTCAAACGTTTACGTTGTCCACCGGAGATGGTTTTTTCTAAAGGCGACCCAACTTTTAAATCGCGTGTTTCAGATAAGCCCAAATCCGCTAATAAAGCGCGGCATTTTTCGGTTATTTGTTCGTCGGTTAAATTACCGAAGCAAAGTTTAGCATTGTAGAATAAGTTTTGAAATACAGTCAGCTCTTCAATTAATAAGTCATCCTGCGTTACGTGACCAATTACACCATCCACTGCAGCTTTATCGGTGTGTACATTTTTACCATTAATAAAAACACCACCAGCGCTAGGCACTTCCATTCCGTTCAACACGTTTAATAAAGTAGATTTACCTGCACCGGAACCGCCCATGATACCAATAAGCTTTCCGCTTTCTTCGCTCATGTTAATACCGCGTAAACCTAATTTTCCGCCTTTAAACTTATATTCAATGTTCTTTGCCTCAAATGAAATTTTCGCTTTACTGCTATCAGCTAAGAAGCGGCCAATGATATCACTATAGTAAATAGGTTTTACTTTAGAACTTCTTAAAGAAGACCCCGGCGTTAGAATATGAACGCGCTCTTTTGAAATACCTTGTCCGTTTAACTGTAATTCGATGTTGCCGTAAATGCGAAGTGCATACATACCAACGCTATTAATTTGCAATACACGTACATCATCACTTAAAGTTTCGCAGAGAATGTGTTTAGAGGCATTATTGTATCCGCCAGGTTTATTGTTGATAATCAAAACATCCTCTGAATTAGGAATTACTTCAATTTTATCTTCAACGAAATGTTTGAGTTGTGTAAATTCTTCTGTAGGAATATTAAATGTATCCGCTACGGTGATTACAAATTCATATTCTTGTTCTGAAATTTCGTTTGATGAATAGATAAACTCCAATAAACGAATTAATACGATGACTTTTTGAGGCTGTTCAAGTTCCTGATTAATCTGAGTACAGATTTTCAAAACTTTTACAGAGTTAAGCGATGTACGTTTTGCTGAACCATCTTTCTTTTTACTTACCTGATGATGTGCTTCTAAATACTCATCAAAAATGCGCAAGTAAGTTTCAACTTGTTCCTGACTTAATTGTTGTTTCAAGAAAGACTGCACAATGGCCCTTCCGGTATTGTTAACGCCATCAACTTTTGCGATGATGGCAAACATTTGCATTAAGGCTCGTAATATTCGTTCGCTCATAGGTTATTTTTTGTACAATTATTTTTTATGTAGTTCGTAGAAGCAGCGCGACATTTTTTTAATGTTGCTCACATCTTCTTTTTGCATTTTTGATTCAAACTTAGTGTTGAAAAGTATTGAAGTAATACCATCGTCTTTTAAAGTGCCAATGTAATTTATCATTACATCAACTATGAAATACGCATTCTGTTCTTTTATATCATAAAGTGTTGCATTTTTTACAAAGAAACTTTTACTACCAGATTTTATTTCTAGTGGACCTGATTCCACGAAGCCTAATTTTTCGTTAGGAGTAATTTTAAGAATGTATTTTCCTCCAATAGAAATCAATTGAACTTTACCTCCGTTTTTGAGGTTTGTTGTCATCACTTTTCCCGGAACTTTTTTTTGTTCGTTAGGTTTGTAGATACTATCAGGAACCAATAAATCATTACAGTTTTGAGAAAGTAATGCAGAACTCAAAAAAACAAAAAGTAATATTTTAATAAATTGGCTCATACTTTAAAGAAAAAAAGGATAAAGTCTTTGTTCTTTATCCTTTTTTTTCAGCTAAATGCTTGAATTTTATTTTTGTTTAAATCCGATTAAAATCACGGCACATCCCGAACCTTGGTTGCGGGTAACATCAATTTGCGCTTCAATGGTACATTCTAAAGTGTTTTTAACTTTAAAATCCCAATATGGCGCATTTTTGTAATTACGGTTTGAGAATAACAAATGACGATCTTGATCGTAGATGTTGAAAATCAAATTCCCATCATTAGAACCACTGCACGCAGCGATGCGATAAATTGTTTCGCCAAAAAATGTTGTATGGAACTCCGCTGTTTCTTCTGAGTTTAATAATAAAGCACGGTATTGCTGCCCGTCTGAAATAAACGTAGAAATAATATGCTTAGCACAGAAATTCGCGATAGAATCGCACTGAGCCTTTGCTTTGTTGCTTAGAGTTAAAGCGAAAAGTAAGGTTAATATGGTGATAGATAACTTCTTCATATAATTAAAAACTCTTAAGATTTTACGTTGATGATATTATTTCTGATTTCCTGAATTTTTGTAGCAATCTGTTCGATTTGCTCATTTGAAACTGAAACTTCATTGGTACTATTGATGTAAGTCATTTTCTTTAA
Organism: Bacteroidota bacterium; assembly: GCA_017303905.1. Lineage (NCBI taxonomy): Bacteria > Pseudomonadati > Bacteroidota > Bacteroidota bacterium. Next base: position 403,333 of record JAFLBH010000003.1, on the reverse strand, counting down.
TGAATCAGTTACAGGTTCAACAAAATTGTATTTGAATTGAATGCCTTCATATACTTTCAATAAATCAGTAAGCTGAGCAGACAAAGTATTTGCATCAGGTAAGTTGTGCGAACCAATTAATTTGATGATACTTTCTAAAGCTTGCTTTTGTTCAGCAATGCGGTATTTAATATCATCGTTTGCTTTTTGCTTTAAAGCCGTAATAGAAAAATGCATACTCTCAATCCATCCACCTGTTAAGATTAATGAACTGATTTCAGTACGTTGATTGGATTTCAAATAAGCATCACTGGCGCGATAAGCTACGCCAACTAACATTAGCATACTGTCTTTGTTAGCAATGTTAGTTTCAATACGCTTCATTGTGTTTGCGTCAAATGCTGCAGATACTCCTAATTTATCAGCTAATTGCTTTACACCGGCTAAATAACCAATTGCATCTTGTGTTTGATTGTACATACTTACATAACCTAAGTCAGCACCGTAAATTCCTAAATTTAAGGCACGAACGTAATCAGTTGAATAGGTATTAACCTTATTAGACGGATTTAAAATCTCTTTATTGTATGATACGCCCGACTTTTGGATTAACATGGCGGTTTGTATTGGAGAAGGGATACTGAAAAGTTGCCCTCCTACATTTAATACTGCCGTTTTTGCAGTGTCAACATCCACAACATTCTCATTGTTTTGTTCATCATCCTTCGGTTTGTCTCCGCCACAAGAGGTAGAAATAACAAGAGCCGCTAAACTAATTGATAAAAGTTTAGTGTTAAACATATACTTTCTTAGATTCATCGAAAAAAATACTTAATTGGTTTTTAAAAAATCAATGCAAGTAAGCAAAATTTAGTGAATTAATCAAATTTAGGAGTTTAGTTAATATTTTGATTAATCAATTGATATACAGAGTTTTATATGCTTAAAACTTTATCGAGTGTTTTTAGTGTCGCTCCGCTGTTTTTTTCAAGGTAATTATAGGCCGCATTTGCGGCGCTTTCTAAGTTACCTGAACTATTGAAAAGTTGTTTCACCACTGATGTTAACTCTTCAGTATTACTCACCTCAAATCCCGCACCATTCTTAATGAATTCCTTTGCTTCGTTAAATTTTTGATGATTAGGACCAAAAATCACAGGTAATTTATGTGCAGCAGGTTCCAGAATATTATGTATTCCGTTATTAAAACCGCCACCAACGAATGCAACGTGTCCGTATTTATAGGCAGAAGCAAGAAGCCCGATGGTATTGATCACTAATACATGCGCTGAATTATCAATTTGATTCAAATACAAAGTATAATTTATGCGTTTTAATTCCAGTTTGTTTATTAGCGATTTTATAGAGGTTTCATCCGTTTCATGCGGAGCGATAATTAGTTTTAAGTTTGGAAATGAAGTAAGTAATTGTAAGTAACTATCAATCAGAATTTGGTCATCTCTTTCCCAAGTGCTGCCTGCAATCAAACATAATTTTGTGCCACAAAATGACTTTAATTTTTCAATTTCTGAGGCGTGTTTTGCTCCTTGTAAAACCCTGTCCACTCTGGTATCTCCACAAAGTATACCCGAGTTGACTCCAAGTTTCTCCAATAAATCCAGTGATTCTTTATCCTGGACAAAAATATTCTTGTAAGTTTTTAAGGCTTTTAAAAATACTTTACCATACCACTTAAAAAATGGCTGGTGTGTTTTTATAACCGCTGAAATTAAGTAGGTAGGAATCTTTTTATGATGCAGGGTGAATAAGTAATTTAACCAGAATTCATATTTTACAAATATAACGGTGTGCGGATTGCAGCTTTCAATAAAATCAACTGCATTTTTTTTGAAATCAGGGGGCAGATAGCAAACCAAATCGGCATATTCATAATCTTTTCGTATTTCAAATCCGGATGGTGAAAAAAAAGTAAGAATAATTAATGTGTCCGGTGATTGTTTTTTCAGAGCTTCTATTACCGGGCGACCTTGTTCAAATTCTCCTAAGGATGCGCAATGAATCCATACCCTTTTTTTGTTCGGTAATTTCTGTAATTGTGATGTTAATCGTTCGCGCCATTGTTTTCTTCCGTTCACCCAAAGTTTAGCTTTTGGCTTAAATAAGGAGGAGATATAAATGGCACAGGTATATAAAAATATGCCTGTATTATATAGTAACATGTTAATTGTAATAGAAATCAAGGGTACGTTTATATAACGGAAGTACCCATCCAATTCTTGCGCCAATCATGATATCCATGCGCGTCTTATCATCTTTCATGCCGGTATCATAATTATACCCGCGATAGCTTTTTGTAAAGCCCTCATGAATCTCAATTCCTGCAATGAAATTTACCAAGCGATTATTACTTAAATAAAGGTATCCGATAAATTGTTGCATTGCCAAACCACCACTTAATCGATCATATCCCTTAGCTAAATCACCTTTAACAGCGGCTATTTTTTGATTGGCGTCATACAATTTTATTTTATGTTGCATGTAACCGAATCCGCAATTAATCATAAGTCCGGAGTTGGGATTATGACCAAGTTTCGGGAATACTTTTCCAACAACAACAAAACCGTTAAATCCGCGTTCTGTAATGCGTAAATCTGCCGGAAAACCTTCATTGTCAATAATGAAATTATCTTCGTTTCGCATCTGTAAAGTAATATCTTCCTTCACGTTTTTACTCCAGAAATAACTTCCATCCAATCCGATGGTCCATCCTTTACTGAATTTAAAAAGGAAACTTCCTCCAACAGCCAAGTTGTTTCCGAAACGTTTTTCCATATCTCCATAAGGCATATGTCCGCCAAAATGCGCGGATATTAAAGGCACATTCATGCACGTATCAGCAACTCTTTGAGCCCATGAATTTAGAGTGTGTACGGAAATTAAAATTAAAAGCAGTTTACGCATAAGTGCGAAGTTAATTAAAAAAATTAACTCATGCTTTCCATGCGGTTTTTATAGGTGGTAATATTTTTGTTTTGAGTATCTGATTCTACTAGGCCGTCTTTTAAACGTACAATTCGGTGAGCGTGCAATGCAATATCCTCTTCGTGAGTAACTAGAATAATAGTATTACCGTTTTTGTGAATCTCTTCAAATAAGCCCATGATTTCTACAGATGTTTTACTATCCAGGTTACCTGTAGGCTCATCAGCTAAAATAATTGCAGGTTTATTAACCAGAGCGCGGGCAATGGCCACACGTTGTCGCTGTCCGCCCGAAAGCTCATTAGGTTTGTGGTTCATGCGATTGCCTAATCCAACTTGTTCCAACACTTCTTTCGCGCGAGCTTCACGTTCTGCTTTTGAAATGCCGGCATAAACCAAAGGCAATGCTACATTCTCTAAAGTGGTACTTCTAGGTAATAAATTAAAAGTTTGAAAAACGAAACCGATTTCCTTGTTACGAATTTCAGCTAATTCATTGTCGGTCATTTTTGCAACCGAATTATTATTTAATATATATTCCCCGGTACTTGGTGTATCTAAACAGCCTAAGATATTCATTAAGGTAGATTTACCGCTGCCTGAAGGTCCCATTAACGCAACGTATTCGTTTTTGAAAATATTTAAATCAACTTTTTTTAAAGCATAAATAGTTTCATCACCAATTTGATATAATCGCGAGATATCAGTTATTTTAATAATGGCTTCCATGTTATATTTGCGGGAATAAAATGAGCTTTCGTTTAAAAATAAAACATCATTTAATTCATGCGTTAAATTACACAAATAAAACGGCCGGCGATTTGATTTCGTCAGGTAAATTAACCGTTAATGGAAAAGTAGTTTTAACAAATGAAATAATTCATGAGGAGGATGAGTTATGTTTAGAGGGGCAAATCATTAAGCCGGCAATTCAATACGAGTATTACGCCTTATATAAACCAACCGGCATAGAATCTTCTTTTTATAATTTGATTGTAGATAATTTAAGTAAGGTGTTTCCGTTTAACGATAGTTTTTTTGTGGCCGGTCGCTTAGATAAAGCCTCAGAAGGATTATTGATTATTTCCAATAATGGTAAATGGGTAAATGCCTTAACACGAGCCGATGCTTATAAAGAAAAGGAATATGAGGTGGAGGTAGACCAACAAATTTCGGATGAATTTATTGAAGCCATGGGTAAAGGAGTAGATATTGGCTTTTATGTTACGCGACCTTGTACGGTTTCCAAAATCACATCACATGTCTTTAATATCGTGTTAACAGAGGGTAAGAATAAGCAAATACGCCGTATGTGTAAAAAGCTGGGATTTAAGGTAACGAGGCTTAAACGTACCCGAATCGATAAATTTTATTTAGCTGATTTAAAGCCTCTTGAGTATCGGAAATTTCTTTTAACATAATTTGTTGCAACAATATATGTTATAACGTATAAATTTGTATCGTTAAAACTAAACGATATGAAAAAACTACAACACACATTAGCCGCAGCACTATTATTAATGGCTGCTGCAACTACAGCTCAAACTAACTGGAAAGTGGATGCTTCTCACAGTAAATTAGGTTTTGCGGTAACTCACTTAATGGTGAGCGAAACAGAAGGGAAATTTAAAGTATATGAAGGAACCGTTAGCTCTAAATCTGAGACTGATTTTACCGATGCAAAGATTGAATTTTCGGTAGATGTAAACAGCATTAATACAGATGATGAAAAACGTGACGGACATTTAAAAAGTCCTGATTTTTTCGATGCGGCTAATCACCCAAAAATGAGTTTCAAAGCAACATCCATGAAGCCTGGAAAAATTAAAGGTACTTATGATTTAGAGGGAGATTTAACCATGCGTGGTGTAACAAAAAAAGTAAAATTAACCGCGATTGGCGCTTCTAAACCGGTTAAGGATCCTTGGGGAAATACTAAATACGCGTTTAAAGTGAGTGGCAAACTAAACCGTGTAGATTACGGCTTAAAGTGGAATGCGGCTATTGAAGCAGGTGGAGTAGTTGTAAGTGAAGAGGTGAAGATTGATTGTACTATTGAATTAACCAAAGCGTAAAAATAATTCGCAATTGAAAAAAAATCCCGGATTGTTCCGGGATTTTTTTATTTTTACCCCACTGTGAAACTCGAAGACGCAATACAACAGAAAAAATTTAAAAGTGAACAACAGAAACTAGGCATTAATATGCTCTACACTTTTAACTGGCTCAATTATCAAATTCAGCAAAAATTTAAGGATAAAGATATAACCGTACAGCAATATAATGTATTGCGTATTTTACGCGGACAACATCCCGAGCCTTGTAATTTAAAATTAATTAAAGCGCGTATGCTCGACAGGATGAGTGACGCTTCACGCATAGTAGATAAGTTAAACGTGAAGGGTTTTCTCGAAAGAAAAGAATGCGCAAACGACCGAAGAAATGTGGATGTGTTTATCACTGAAAAGGGATTGGAATTATTAAAATCATTGGATCACATTGATGATGAATATAAATCTCTATTTAAAAACCTGAACGCTTCTGAAATAAAAACGATGAATGATTTGTTGGATAAAGCACGCGGATAAAATAGTTTAACTGAAATAAAAAAGGGAGCATTTGCTCCCTTTTTTTACGCATCAATTTTAGCGTATTTAGCATTTTTCTCAATGAAATCTCTGCGAGGAGGAACTTCATCACCCATCAACATCGCAAAAATACGATCGGCCTCAGCAGCATTATCCACCGATACCTGACGTAATGTTCTTGATTCAGGATTTAAAGTTGTTTCCCATAATTGCTCAGCATTCATTTCTCCCAAACCTTTGTAACGTTGTACGTTCACGCTATCCGTTTTTTCGCCGCCCATTTCTTTGATGGCAATATCACGTTGATCTTCGTTCCAGCAGTAACGTTGGTCTTTTCCTTTCTTTACTAAATAAAGTGGAGGAGTGGCAATGTAAACATAACCACGCTCTACTAATTCTTTCATGTGACGGAAGAAGAAAGTTAAAATTAAAGTTGTAATGTGAGAACCATCAACGTCGGCATCACACATGATAATGATTTTGTGATAACGTAATTTTTCAATATTCAGAGCACGTTCATCTTCAGTAGTTCCGCGAAACACACCTAAAGCCGTGAAAATATTTTTAATCTCTTCGTTCTCGTAAATTTTATATTCTAAAGCTTTTTCTACGTTTAATATTTTTCCGCGTAAAGGTAAAATTGCCTGGAACTCACGGTTACGTCCTTGTTTCGCTGTTCCACCCGCAGAATCCCCCTCAACTAAAAATAACTCCGATAAATGCGGATCACCACTGGCGCAATCAGCTAATTTACCCGGCAGGCCGGAACCTGTCATAACGTTTTTACGTTGTACTAATTCACGGGCTTTACGGGCAGCATGGCGGGCAGTTGCAGCTAAAATAACTTTATCTACAATCATGCGCGCTTGTTTCGGATGCTCTTCCAAATAATTGGCCAACGCTTCGCTAATAGCCTGGTCAACGGCACCCATTACATCACTGTTTCCTAATTTTGTTTTGGTTTGACCTTCGAATTGAGGTTCGGCTACTTTTACCGAGATAACAGCTGTTAAGCCTTCGCGGAAGTCATCACCGCTGATTTCAAATTTTACTTTAGAAAGTAAACCATTCTTATCGGCATAATTTTTTAAGGTACGTGTTAACCCGCGACGGAATCCGGCTAAATGCGTTCCACCTTCGTGCGTGTTAATGTTGTTTACATAACTCTGAATGCTTTCACTGAAAGAGTTGTTATAAAGCATAGCAACCTCTACCGGTATACCACCTTTTTCTCCTTCAATATAAATAGGCTCTTCAATTAAATTTTCTTTTCCGCCATCCAGGTAGGTTACAAATTCCTTTAAACCACCTTCGCTTAAAAATTCTTCTTGAAAAGGCTGACCGTTTTCGTCTTTTTGACGGATGTCTTGTAAAACAATACGAATTCCTTTATTTAAATACGATAATTCGCGCATTCTGTTAGCCAGGGTAGTATAATTATACTCGCTAACCGTAAAGATGCTTAAATCGGGTTTAAACGTTTGAATGGTGCCTCTGTAAGTGGTATCTCCAACCACTTTGGCAGGATATAAGGGCTTACCGCAGCTAAATTCCTGAACGGTAATCTGACCATCGCGATGCACTTCGGTTTTCATGTGGGTTGAAAGCGCGTTTACGCAACTTACCCCAACACCGTGTAAACCACCCGAAACTTTATAGGTGTCTTTATCAAATTTACCACCGGCATGTAAAACGGTCATTACAACCTCAAGCGCACTAACACCCATTTTTGGGTGGATTCCTGTTGGAATACCGCGTCCGTCATCTTTTACCGTAATGGAATTGTCTTCATTAATAGAAACCGTAATGTTTTTACAGTGTCCTGCTAAAGCTTCGTCAATGGAGTTATCAACGACTTCATAAACTAAGTGATGTAAACCTTTTACGCCAATATCGCCAATATACATGGCCGGGCGCTTTCTTACTGCTTCTAAACCTTCGAGTACCTGTATATTATCGGCGCCGTAATTTTTTTGATCTGTAGGGATGCTTTCTGACATATTTTCTTCCAATTTTTTTCGTTTACAATATTCTTTAAATATACCGATTTTCACTCTTTTTTTAGGTGCTTTTTCGAGTGATTTTTACTAACAAATGTTGATAACATTTTCTTGTTTTTTTAACTATTCATAACATCAAAATTCAAAGCGGGTTTTGTCAAAAAAAATCACCAATTTTGTAACGAAAATCTCAGGATTTAAATACACATGTTTACTCACTAAAATCCAACTGTTATGAAAAAAGCACTCACATTAATTTTAGCCTTAAGTTTCAGCTTATCGACTTTGGCGGATAATGCTCCTCTGAAAAAATCATCATCTATCCAAACTAAAAAAAATGACGGCGGTGAAAAATGTTTTGATGAAGGCACTCATATCGTTAACCTCGGTTTTGGTTTTGGCCGTACTTATCATGCGGTTTATAAGGGCGCGGGATACAAATCAGGAAGCACGCCTGCCATTAGTTTAACTTACGAGCAAGCGTGGCCACAAAAATTAGGTCCGGGTTATTTGGGTGTTGGGGCTTACCTCGGACATCAATATTCATTTTTCCGTTATGATTATACCCGTTACAATGATAACAATGGCGCGTTTTCAACTTATTACTCAGATCATAAATGGAATTATTTTATGTTGGCGGCCCGTGCAGCTTATCACTGGGATGTTTTGAATTCAAAAAATGCTGAGGTGTATGGTGGAGTCATTGCAGGATTACGTTTTCAAATCCATAATTATTCAACTAACGATCCTGATAAAAAAGATCCTTACATTTATAATAACAGTTTCGTTTATCCTGCCTGGTCGGTTTTTGCCGGCGCACGATGGTATTTCAGTAAAAACGTAGGTTTATTTGCGGAAGTGGGTTATGGTGTTTCATACCTCACGGGAGGCTTTAGTTTTAAATTTTAATTTCAAAAGCCGATTTTTAATCGGCTTTTTTATTATCTGAATTATGGAAAATATTTTTACAACAGAGGCTTTGTTTAGTTTGATTCCTCTCGTATTAATGGAAGTTTTACTGGGAATTGATAACGTGATTTTTGTTTCCATTGTATTGAGTCGCCTTAATAAAGAACAGGCCAAATCGGCAGGTGTGGTGTGGATGTTTACGGGCATTGCCATGCGCTTGATTTTTTTATTTGTACTGGGTTACTTAATTAAAGGTGAATACGTTTTATTTACACTTTTTGATCATCCGGTTGAACTCAAAGACGTGATTATGTTGGCAGGCGGATTGTTTTTATTGGTAAATTCTACACTCGAAATTCATAATAAACTGGAAGGTGAAGATCCGGATGAAAAATTAAGAGAGGAAAAGAAAAAGCCGGCAACCTATAAAAGTATTGTAGTTCAAATTATTTTAATTGATATGGTATTTAGCATCGATGGTATTGTTACCGCCATCGGTATGGCAAATAGTTTTATCATAATGGTTGTTGCCGTGGTTATCAGTATGGCGGTGATGTTTTATTTTGCGCCTAAAATCTCGGCATTCATTCATAAACATCCAACCTTTAAAATTCTTGCGCTTTCATTTTTAGTTTTAATTGCTGTTTTATTGGTAGTGGAGGGTGTGCATGTTGAAACCATTCATGTTCCAAAAGGATATATCTATTTTGCGATGGCTTTTTCATTTACGGTGGAACTTCTAAACCTTCGTTTTAGAAAGGTGACTTCCAAGGCTGTTCAGTTGCGTTCTCCATCTTTAGATGAAAAAACAAACGAAACCAATCCTCAATAAATATTTAAATAGTACATTTATAAAGATTTTAAAATTTCATATGGACTCTAAAATAAACATACTCGAACAAAAGAAAGCTGAAGCCTTATTAGGTGGTGGTGAAAAGCGTATTGAATCACAACATAAAAAAGGAAAGTTAACCGCACGTGAACGTATTCATCTCTTAATGGATGAAGGTTCATTTGAAGAGATTGGAATGTTGGTGACTCATCGCAGTACCGATTTTGGTTTGGATAAGGAGCGTTATTTAGGCGATGGAGTTGTAACCGGTTATGGAAATATAAACGGACGATTAGTTTATGTTTTCTCTCAAGATTTTACAGTTTTCGGAGGTTCATTATCAGAAACACACGCCGAAAAAATTTGTAAAATTATGGATTTGGCGATGCAGAATGGCGCACCTGTAATTGGATTAAATGATAGTGGCGGTGCACGCATACAGGAAGGTGTAGTTTCGTTAGGCGGATACGCTGATATTTTTTACCGTAATGTTCGCGCCAGTGGCGTTATTCCACAATTATCTGCAATCATGGGCCCTTGTGCAGGTGGTGCGGTTTATTCTCCTGCTATTACCGATTTTATTTTAATGGTTGAAAATACCTCTTACATGTTTGTTACCGGTCCGAATGTTGTAAAAACTGTAACGCATGAAGAAGTAACCAGTGAAGAGTTAGGTGGAGCCATGACTCACGCTTCTAAGAGCGGTGTTACACATTTCGCTTGCGCGAATGAAGTAGAAGCCTTAAATCATATCAAACAATTATTAAGTTACGTACCACAAAATTGTGAAGAAGATGCGCCATCTGTTCCGTACGAAGCAGGAAACGAATTGCGTCCTGTGTTAAACACAATTATTCCCGATAATGCCAATCAGCCTTATGATATACGTGAAGTGATTGAGCAAGTTATTGATGCGGATAGTTTCTTGGAAGTACACAAAAATTTTGCTGAAAATATTGTTGTTGGATTCGCGCGTTTAGCCGGAAAAAGCATTGGTATTGTGGCCAATCAACCTGCAGTTTTAGCCGGTGTATTGGATATTCATTCGTCTACAAAAGCAGCACGTTTTGTGCGTTTCTGCGATAGTTTTAATATTCCTTTATTGGTGTTTGAAGATGTTCCTGGATTTTTACCGGGAACTGATCAGGAATGGAATGCTATCATTACGAATGGTGCTAAATTATTATACGCATTTAGTGAGGCAACTGTTCCTCGTATTACAGTTATTACGCGTAAGGCATATGGCGGAGCTTATGATGTGATGAACAGTAAGCATATTGGTGCGGATATGAATTACGCATGGCCAAGTGCTGAGATTGCAGTGATGGGAGCTAAAGGTGCTGCGGAAATTATTTTCAAAAACGAAATTGCCGCGGCAAAAGATAAAGATGCGAAATGGAAAGAGAAGGAAGCAGAGTATCAAACTATGTTTGCAAATCCATATCGTGCTGCTGAGCGTGGTTTTGTGGATGAGGTGATAAAGCCGGAAGAAACACGCATGAAATTGATTCGCGCATTTAAAATGCTCGAAAATAAAGTAGATAAATTACCGCAAAAAAAACACGGAAATATTCCTTTATAATAAATGGAGTCATCACACATGTTCTTAAATGCATTGGCCTATGTAGCATTCATTGCCGTATCAGGCCTTTCTTTATTAATATGTATGGTGTTTTTTATTGTTCGTATTTCACAAGACCATAAACAAAAATGGAATTGGCTAATTGCGGCAATTATTTCTGTTTTGCTTTTAATATTTTCAATTTTTCTTTTCACCAGAAAAGTAGTCAATACGGTTAAAAATATTGGTGAGAAGGTGGAGGAAACCATTCAGGAATCTGTAGATGAATTACAAAAAATGGATTCGTCTTATCAGTACAGTAAATTGGTGTCTAATCCAACCTTATTACGACTTAAAGAATTTCAGCACATCAATAATTCAGTTAATGCACCCGATGAGTTTTACGTTTATTTCGGATACATGAATTATTTCCGTATGCCATTAACTTATCCTTATTCTTTACATTGCAATGATGTTTTGGAGACGGCTGAATTATATAATGAAGCTAATGTGTCTGAATTCAATATCAATGATAATGGCGAGGTTTATACCGGTAAAAATTCAATTAATGCCATTGCTTTCGATAATGCGGCTTTAATTGCACAAATAAAAGACAGTACCTCAAAAAAAGAAAGCTACTTTATTTATTCTTTTGTGGAGGATAAACAAAGTAGCTCGATTAAAACTTTAAAGGAAGCTATTAAAACAGCGCGAAAGGATTTTAATTATCGCGGATACGATACCTTAATCACCGTTTACGAGTACAATCAATTATTTAAGTAAACAAACTTTACTGCACAATATTATACCTGATAAGTTTCCAATTTTGGTTACTATCATTAATTACTCTTTTAATAATTCCGATTTTTTTACTTAAATAATAATTAGCATTTGAATTGGCGTCGATACCACTTGTATTTATACTCCACTTTTGTACGTTGTAAAAAGTATTGGAATTAATAGTGATTGAATAAGTACTGCCAGCGAAGCTTGATACGCTTTGATTTAAATAAAGTGATTTAGATTTTTCTTCCGAAAAAACAAATGCCTCTCCATTAGGGTTACTGCTGCTTATTGTGGATACCCTCTGTCTTTTTACAGATGTTTTTGACATTCCATTGATATTTTGTTGTGATTGATCAATAGAGTTAGAATAGGAATATTTATCATAGGAACTAAACATTTCGCAGTTAAATCTGTAAAATGTCCCATAAAAGTACCACCCCAAATCTTTAGAAACATTATAAATGTCATCAACGGCTTTAGTAATATAAATGCTGTCAACCTTATTGCTTAAGCTGTCTTCCATAACCCAATAGGTTCCGGGTTTAAAGTAACAATAATCAAACAACTCATCGGGTCGTGGGTAATGATATTCATTTTGTACTACCTTGGTTTTGACGCAAGAAAGGGATAAAATGAAACTTGATAAAACAATTAAATATTTTGATGTTTTGAGCATAAACAATTGTATTATGCAATAATACATTTTAATGAAAACGACATCCAGAAACGATATTAAGTATTGTCCTTTAAATACCTTAATTATCTATTAAGGTACAATCAATTATTTAAGTAAAGTAACGTGGCCGGTGTAGTATTTCGCTTCACCAAACACATTTACTACTTTAATCTTCCAAACGTATGTATCGTCCTTGCAGTATTTACCATAATCAATTCCTCGGTGATATTTTCCGTCCCAGCCTTCTTCAAACACTTTTGTATTGAAAATGCGCTCACCCCAGCGATCAAAAATTTCTAATTCATAGTCTTTAATACCAAAACCCTTTGGTTGGAAGAAATCATTTAATCCGTCACCATTTGGCGTAAATGCATTTGGAATATAAATACCGAAGTCCTCACCAACCACAATTATTTTCGTGATGGTATCAACGCAACCTTTATCACTTTTCACAACCAATGTTATAGGATATGTTCCTGCCTCCGGATAATAGAAGGTTGGATGTTGCAAGTTAGAAGTGTTAGTTGCGTTACTATAGAAATACCAATTCCATGCAGTAATGCTGGCGCTGTGCGAAGCATCCGTAAAGGTTACTTCATCATGATTTACAATTGGTTTAATTGGCGCGAAATTAAAATCAGCAACCGGTATTGGATAAACATCTACTAAATATGCAGTGGTATTTGAGCAGCCGTTAATGTCGGTTACACCTGCAGTCACTGTAAATAATCCGGCGGCATTAAAACAATTTTCGTACGTATTTCCATTAGCTCCATTGCCTCCGTTCACCGACCAAACTACACTTTGTAATGCAGTTGAATTTTGCACGGTGAAAGTGGCGCATAATGGCGCGCAACCAAATGTGTTGTTAGCAATGATGCTAGGGTTTGGTAATGGATTTACTGTTACAGTGGTAACAGCAGTCGCAGGACAACCAATATTGTCAAATACAGTTACCGAGTAAGTTCCCGACATGTTTGACGTGGATGTATTAATTAATGGGTTTTGTGCTGCTGATGTAAAACCATTCGGACCAACCCAGCTATAAGTTAAACCTCCTGTTGCACTTAAGGCAAAGGATTGTCCTGTACAAACCGGAGAATTGTTATTTGCATTTGGAGTCGGTATTGGATTCACCACTACTACGGTGTTACTTGTACTGCTACAGTTATTAACGTCTGTTACAGTTACCGAATAAACACCCCCCATCGATGGATTTGCATTTGGTATAGAAGGGTTTTGTGAACTTGAAGTAAATCCACCCGGACCACTCCAATTATAAATTGTTCCTCCAGTTGCACCTAAATTAATTGTTTGGTTAGCACACACCGTTGATCCGGAAATTGAAATAGCTGGTAATGGATTTACAACTGCTGTTGTAGTCGTAAAATTAGTACAGCCATTCGCATCTGTTACAGTTAAAGTATAAGTACCACTATTTGTAACGGATGGTGCTAATATTCCCGGTGTTTGCGAATTTGAAACAAATCCCGAAGGTCCGCTCCAATTATAAAATACGCCGCCGCTTCCATTAAATGTTAATCCTACGCCTTCGCACACCGGTCCGTTATTACTTGCAGTTGGTAACGGAAGAGCGTTAATAGTAACCGAAGTAGTTGCAATTCCTGTACAGCTTCCAACAGTGGCTATCACTGTATAAACACCGGCTTCATTAATCGTTACAGCAGGAATGTTTGGGTTTTGTGTCATATTAATAAAACCGTTTGGTCCTGCCCATGCCCAGGTTGAGCCTGCGTTTACATTTAGTTGCAAATTAGCACCAACACATAATGGTCCGTTATTAGTTGCTACGGGAACCGGTAAAGGAATAACTGTAACAGTAGAGACAGAAGTATTTGTACAGCCGTTAGCAGCCATGCCAACCACCGTATAAGTTGTGGTAGTGTTAGGCGTAACGTTAATTACACTGGTTGTTGCGGCAGTACTCCATAAATAGGATACGGCGCCTGATGCAGTTAAGCTGGTGCTTTGTCCGAAACATATGTTTGTTCCGGAAGGTGTTGAAGAAACTGTAGGAGGCGTAGTGTCAGTAGGAACACTTAATGTTTGTGAACCTTGACAAGTATTTGTGGCGTTGGCCACTGCGACCGTGTAGGTTCCACCTTGATTGATTGCTACCGTTGCGGTTCCGTTTCCACTTGTAATACCGGGTCCGGTCCATGTATACGTATAACCCGGAGGCCCAGGATTTACGCTTAAAGATGCCGTAGGGCTGGCGCACGTTAGTGTGTTGGTTAATGAAATAGTAGGACTAATTACAGTACCGTTGGAAACTACAGTGGCAGTTACCACAGTTGATGCAACCGGACAAACTGTTTTTGAAATTGTACAACTATAAACACCCGGAGCAGTTCCTATTGCAACAGACGCGTTAGTTGGTCCTGTTAATCCCGGACCTGTCCAGCTATATGAGTTAACCGGAGTAAGATTGGTATTGGCTGTTAATGTTACTGAAGTTGTGGAACAACCTAACGTACCGGTTACCACGGCATTTGCAGTGTAAGAGGTAACTAGAGCCCCGGTAGGACATGAAGCATAATCACCACCACCCATCTGACCTGCAACTCCCGCGACATTGGTAAAGCTGATGGTTGAGCCCGTTATATTACCTGAAAAGAATCCATTCGAATTATGAACAAAAACCTGGTTGCCTATAATTGCAAAACCTCCACCTGCAGAAGTACTAGGCATACCTGTCATATTATAAGTAGCAACAACAGATCCTGTTGGACTGTACATGGTTAATGCTTGTGGATTTGTTGTTTTTAAAATATAGAAATTACAGTTAGCGTCTGTTACAATATCGTACGGACCGCCACCGCTGAATCCGGTTAATGTAGTTAACAAAGTACCTGGACCCGTACCGTTGTAAACCCAAACCTGACCACTAGATCCCACTAAACTATACAAATAACAACCACAACCACCTAAGTTAACTGCGGCTGTATTGCCAATGGCATGACCTGTGTTTACCCAGGTTGTACCGTTCCACCAAGCAACGTTACCACTGATGATGGTATAAAAAGTTGGATTTGGAGTTGCTGCATTTAAATTAGGCATAAGCGCTAAACCACCACCACCTGTTGTTACAGGAGTATTAGAAGGATTGGTTGCACTTATTGGCAATGCAGGATTGTAAACCTTCACCGGACTTGTATGAAGATACACAAGATTGCTTGGGCAACTTGGATAATATTGTCCGAATATTACATTTACAATAGCAACAAATGCAATCGTTAATGTTTTTTTTAAGTTATTCATCATCGCTGTATTTATTTAATTAATGTTACGTGTCCTTTTAATTCCTTCGATTCGCCTTTTACATTGGTGAGCGTAATTCGCCAAACATAAACGCCATCCGGACAATAAGTGCCATAATCAATTCCTCTATGACGTTTTCCATCCCAACCATTTTCAAACTCTTTACTAACAAAAATTCTTTCTCCCCATCTGTCAAAAATTTCTAATTGATATTTTTTTATTCCAAAACCTTTTGGTTGGAAGAAATCGTTTAATCCGTCCTTGTTTGGAGTAAAAGCATTTGGTACATAAATTCCGTAATCTTCTCCCACTACAATTGTTTTAATAATGGTATCGCTGCAACCAATGTTGTTTTTCACTACCAATACAACCTCATAACTTCCTGCTTCAGTGAAAGTGAATTCAGGATGCTGTTGTGTGGAAGTATATTGTGCAGTGTTCATAAAATACCAATTCCAGGCAGTAATTGTTCCGGTATGAGAAGCATCCGTGAATTTTACAGTTCCGTCAGTGTTTACTGTTGGATAATAAGGCGCGTAGTTAAAATCAGCAATAGGTTTTGGTACTATATTAATTGCATAGGTTGAGGTATTAATACATCCTGCATTATCAACAGCCTGCGCTGTAATTAAATAATTGCCGGCCTGCGAATAACAAAAATCAACAGTATTACCGCTGGCACTCTGTCCTCCTCCCGAATTCCAATTTACACTTTGAACCCCGCTTGATGTTTGTGCTGAGAACTGTGTACAAACAGGCGCGCATCCATTGATGTTTTGAGACGTAATTGAGATAGATGGGATAGGATTTACGACCACTGTTATTGCGGTAGAAGATGAACAACCAATCGCGTCACTAACGGTGAGCATATAGCTGCCACTCATGCCTGCACTGGTTGCAACTAATGTTGGATTTTGAGCAGAAGATGAAAATCCATTAGGACCACTCCACGAATAATTAACGCCACCACTGCCATTTAAACTTAAAATTGAATTTACACAGATAGGGCTATTGCTGTTTGCAATAGGAGTGGGCTCCGGATTAATCAATACGGTTGCCATTCCGGTATTTACGCATGAGTTAGCATTTGTTACAGTAACATTATAAACTCCCGCCATGTTTGTTTGAGCGTTTGTAACACTAGGGTTTTGTAAGTTAGAAGTAAATCCATTTGGTCCGCTCCAATTATATGTTACTCCGCCATTGGCACTCAAGTTCATGGTTTGATTCACACAAATGGATGATCCTGTTGCGCTAACCACAGGAAGTGAATTTACTACATAAGCATGTGTAGTGCTATTACTGCAATTGTTAGCATCGGTTACTGTTAACGTAAATGTTCCGTTATGAATCATGGATGCGGATGCAATACTAGGATTTTGCGCGTTTGAATTGAAGCTTCCGGGCCCAACCCATAAATAACTTGTTCCACCACTTCCTGTAAAATTAATTGTTTGTCCTTCACAAACCGGACTATTGCTTATTATAGTAGGTGATGGCAATGGATTAACAGTTAATGATGTTGTAGTCGAAGCTGAACAACTTCCTGCACCAACCATCAAGGTATACACACCTGCCGCAAGGGAGTTAACGTTAGTAAGCGATGGGTTTTGATTCGTGCTGCTAAAACCATTCGGGCCGGTCCATGTATACGTGATACTTCCTCCTCCGGTTAGATTGAGTGTTGCGCCATCACATAATGGTCCGTTATTGGCTGCAACCGGATTTGGTAAAGGGAAAATTGTAACGGATGTAGTAGCAATAGCTGTACAAGTTCCACCGCTACTCATAAATATGGTATACGTTCCACTGGCGTTGGTGGTAACGTTTGTAATGGTTGGGTTTTGTAAATTGGAACTGAATCCGTTCGGTCCGGTCCATGTATAATTTAACGCGGCTCCTACAGTTAAACTGAGTGTATTGCCGGCGCATATCGGAGAATTACTTCCGGGAATGGCAACTGCAGCTCCATTTACATTAATATTTGTTGTTGCGGTTCCTAAACATCCCGGACCACCCGGACTACCTGTGACTGTATAAATAGTTGTTGCGGCGGGAGTGAAGGTAACCGAAGAACCTGTTATATTTCCGGGCTGCCATGTGTATGACGTACCCCCGCTAACCGTTAGAGTGGCAGGTGTACCTTGACAAACCGTTGCTGAATTAACAGTTAGTGTAGGGCTAGGCACAACCGATACAGTTACGGCGCTTGTATAAGAGCTATTTACTCCTGTACAACTTGTAATATTCATTGTTGCCGTGTAATTTGTAGTTGTAGCAGGACACACGTTAGCCGTTAATCCTGTTCCAACATTTCCACTTGGTCCTGCCCAATTGACGGTATATGATTGCGGACCTGTGGGGACGAATCGCCAGGCTTCGTTAATGGCGGTCCATTGAGCTGGTGAGTTTCTTCCTGCAGGAAATGTTGCTAAAGTTCCATTAACATTTTGTACACCTATAATTCCTCGCCCTGAATTCCAACCAGGACATGCTGTGCTGTTTTGAATAAATACATCAATGTAATTGCTGGTTTCATGCAATACTAATTGAAATGTAGAGTTAGGAATACCTGAGCAAGAGCCGGGATTACTAAACATAGGAACGTTGTTCCACGAAATAACAAAAGAACGACAAGGAGCCGTTCCGTATGTTGCGAAATAAATATTACCGCTTGAAGTTGGATCGATATCACGAAAGGCAGCGCAAATTGTATTTCCGGGCATATCAACTAAGCTGGGAATAGGAGTAGTAATGGACCAACCGTTAGTTTGATTAGCCACACCTAAACTGAAAGTAAGTTGTCCGTTAGAACCAACAACACCTTGTGTGAATGTATTACCGTAGTAACAAAAGGGAAAACCTAAATTTAAGACGCTACTCCAAATATCATCCTGGTTCGCAATAATGGATGTTCCATTGGTAAATGAAAACGGCGCGTATGGAATTGTGGTGACTGAGTAACTTGTAGTTTGGTTAACGGGAACAACACTCGCCGATAAATTAGCACATTGTCCTTGACAAATGGTGGTGCTAGGACCTGTACCAAATTGTGCGTTAATGGAAGGGCAGAACGGCGCGCCTTGTCCAAACGCTAGGTTTGCCGCGAATTGCAAAAACAAAGCTAATGCGATTCTTAAATAACGGAAAATGTGCATAGGATAAAGATACTCATCCGATATGCAAAATGCCTCTTTTTAAATAAATTAGATTAACAATTAACTCATTATAAGTTCCATTTCGCCAAAATCTAATTGTTTAGACGATATAACCTTTAAAATCAATCCCTCTCGTCGATGATTTGATCTGGCTTAAAAGCTTTGGTATCGAACACGAATAGCGCATCAGCTAGCTCCAGATTAGGTTTGAAAGTCTTAATTTCATACAACTGAGAGCCACCGTCTTTCATCAGCATTTTTAATTGAACAACTTGTTTTTTTGCTTTGTCGATGTATATTTTGATTGTGTGAAATTTCTTCTTTTCAGGCTTAACAGTAGGATAAAGATCGATGACATTACACATGGTGGCTCCAATTTTTTCTTCTTTGTCAAATTTGTATTTATAACCTGTTTCGTATAAGGTGAAAATTTTGCTCGGATTCAATTGTTCATCATTATTAACCTCAAAGTTTTTAATGGTTACTTCACCGGCATCTTTATTGTGAGTCCAGATAGTTTTGCCATCGCAAACAATATTGCTTCCCGGAATTTCCAACTTGAATTTTTGACCTTTGACCTGAACTTTTCCGGTTTGTTTTTCAACCTGTTTTTTATCCTTATTGAAGATGGTAAAAGCATAATCAGCACTAATGGTTTTATAGGCCTTTGTGACCTTACTTAAATCATCTAATATTGTTTTAGCTTTTGGGTCTTGATCTTGAGCAAATACATTGAAAGTGCATGCGCAAAGAAGTATATAAAGTAAATGTTTCATAATCTAATGATGGCAAATGTAGTACCAAAAAACCCGTTAAAATCACAAAAACCTTAAAAAATGCTAACTATCATTATTTAATTAAGTGATTTTAACAAAAAACCCCGACCAAAGCCGGGGTTTATAATTAAGGATGATAAAATTATTTTTTAGCTGGAGCAGCAGTTGTTGCAGCCGGAGTTGTAGTTGTTGCAGCCGGAGTTGAGGTAGTAGTTTCTTCCGCAGCCACGTTACGTGTTGTTTGAACACTTACAACTGAAATATTACTTGGGTGTAAAATAGTTACTCCATCAATTTTAATATCGCCAACAGAAATTGATTTACCAATTCCTAATGTTTCGATGTTTAACTCGATACGCTCAGGTAATTTATTAACCAAACCTTTTACTTTTAATTTACGCATTTTAACTGTTAACTTACCACCTTCTTTTACACCTTGTGATTGTCCAACCGTTTTAACCGGAATTTGTACAGTTACAGGTTTTCCATCTATTACTTGAAGGAAATCAGCATGGATAAGTTTATCGTTGATTTTATGGAATTGTGCTTCTTGTAATACAGCTAAAAAGTTTTTACCGTCAACTGTAATGTTTACTAAGTTGGTATCCGGTGTATAAATAATGTTTTTAAATGCTCTTTCATCAGCATAAAAGTGGATTTGTTCGTTACCACCATAAATTACACATGGAACCTGACCTTTCGCCCTTAAAGAGGCCGCATCTGTTTTCCCTACGCTCGCACGTGGCGAACCGCTCAATGATACTGTTTTCATTTTTGTTTTTTGTGCAACTAATAAAGATCCCGCTTACTTTATTTCGTTGCTTTTAGTTTTTATATTTTGCGGGTTAAATTATAAAGTTTGAACTAATTGATTCGTAAGTATGAACGCTACTGATAACTTTCGCAAATAAGTCAGCCACGCTAAGTACTTTTATTTTTTCACTTTTCTGTTGTAAAGGAATTGTATCAGTAACAATCAATTCTTTAATTTTTGATTTCTCAATGTTTTCATAAGCTTTTCCGGATAAGATGGCATGTGTACACATCGCTCTTACGCTGCTGGCACCGCGCTCAACCATCATATCTGCCGCTTTACATAGTGTCCCACCAGTATCAATCATATCATCTAATAACACGATATCTTTTCCCTCAATATCACCAATAGCGGTCATATGATCAACCACGTTTGCCTTTGTTCTTTGCTTATAACAAATAACGATATCACATTTCAAATGTTTAGCATATGCATTGGCACGTTTACTGCCTCCCATATCAGGAGCCGCAATCGTTAAATTATGCAAATGCAAACTTTGAATGTAAGGCAAGAAAATAGTTGAAGCGTATAAATGATCAACAGGAACGTTAAAGAAACCCTGAATTTGATCGGCGTGTAAATCCATTGTCATTACACGTGTTGCACCGGCCACCGCTAACATATCAGCTACTAATTTTGCGCCAATAGCAACACGAGGTTGATCTTTACGATCCTGACGTGCATATCCGAAATATGGAAGAACCGCTATTATTTGTTTTGCAGATGCTCTTTTCGCGGCGTCAATCATTAATAACATTTCCATCAAGTTTTCAGCCGGAGGCATGGTTGAATTAATGATAAAAACACTTTGTCCACGTATGCTTTCCTCGTAAGATGCTTGTATTTCTCCGTCACTGAAACGATAGTGCTGTACTTTACCCAAAGATTGACCGTAAGATTTGGCAATTTGTTCTGACAAATCTATTGAAGCGCTACCGCTGAATATTCTTACTTGAGTTTCCATTAAAATTGGGGCTACAAAAGTAAGCAATTAAAGGATAGTTCCAAGTAATTTTTGAGTAAAAAAACCGAATTCTTTGCAATATATCAAAACAAAAACTAGATTTGCAGCCCGTTAATTGAAATGCCCGGATGGCGGAATTGGTAGACGCGCTGGTCTCAAACACCAGTGATAGCAATATCATATCGGTTCGACCCCGATTCCGGGTACAAAATTAAAAATCAGCCCTTTTTAAGGGCTTTTTTTGTAAATTGCAGTACCATGAGCAGACCAAGTTTTGATGAAATTTATATGGAGTTAGCAGAAAAGTTGGCTTCTCGATCGCATTGTGTTAAAGCTCAGGTAGGTGCGGTACTTACAAAGGATACAAGAATCATTTCTTTAGGATACAATGGCCCTCCTTCCGGTACTCACAATTGTGATGTGGAATGGCCTGAAACAGGTTGTCCGCGTGATAGCAAAGGCAGTTGCTCTCTAGCTTTACACGCTGAGCAAAATGCCATTTTATACGCCGCCAAAAATAACTTTTCAATTGAAGGCTCTACATTATATGTAACGTTATCGCCTTGTATTGCATGCGCCCGCGTTATTTATTCGGTTGGAATTCGCAAGGTTTTTTTTAAAAACAGTTACGCTTCTTACAAAAATATTCCTAGCGATGAAGGTGTTGATTTTTTACGAAAATTTGGTGTCGAGGTTGTAAAGTATAGTTCAGAAAAATAATGAAACAAATTCAAACGAAATATTTACTGATTACTTTCTTTTTATTGTTTTTTTCATTGGTAAAATCTCAGAATCCGGGTAGTGATGACAAGGCTCCAAAAAAAGGAATGGTTGAAAATAAAAGAGAAATTCGAAAGAAGTTAAAGAAGGAATCTAAGGAGCGCCGAAGAAAAGAAAAAGCTGAAAAAAAGGCGATAAAAAAACATCACAAACGAATCCAAACAAAAGAGGTAAGAAAGCGCATGAAACGCAGCAAAAAAAAGGCGATGAAAAATCACGGTGGTAAGGCCACTTAAATCAAAAGCCAACCAAATAATCCCTCATTTCATCCACTTATCCAATTCTCACTACCAGTTTTAAAAACGGTCAATATAACGTTGATTTTCTCTCTAATATTGTGTTAAAGTATGTTAACCAACTGTAACATAAATAAGGTTTGAATATCAGTGTATTAGAAATTGTAAATAAAAATATTTGCAGATGTTATATGGCGTTTATATTTTTAGCTCTTTAAAAAACGGATTATTTAAGTTAATTTAACAATATGTTTAGAAAAATTTACCTTTTAGCATTAGGCCTTGTATTTTGTGGTTTAACCGCAATGGCTCAAGATAACTCGGGTGCGATAAAAGTGACCCTGAAGGACAAAGCCAACAATGAGGCCATTCCATTTGCAAACGTGGTAGTTTACCAAAACGGAGTTCAGGTAGGAGTGGGTACGACTAATATGGATGGTGAGGCTGTTGTAAAACCGTTAACACCCGGAAAATATGATGTAAAAGGTGTATACGTTGGTTATCAGGCATCCGAAGTAAAAGGTGTCGTGGTAGGTGAAGGTAAAACAATACCGGTTACCATTTCTTTATCGAGTGGTGATGGAGTTAATTTAGCGGAAGTTGAAGTTGTAACATATCAAGTTCCTTTAATTGACCCGGATACAAAAACCGGTCAAACTGTAACCCGTGAAGATTATCAAAATATGGCTACCAAAAACATTAACTCGGTAGCGGCGACTACTGCCGGTATCTATCAAGCTGATGAAGGAAAGGGATTAAATGTACGTGGTGGTCGTGATGGAGCAACAACCTATTTCGTTGATGGTATTAAAGTAATTGGTGGATTAGGTTTACCTCAACAAGGGGTGGATCAAATTAACGTTATTACCGGTGGTTTACCTGCTATGTATGGTGATGCAACATCGGGAGTTATTTCGGTAACAACTCGCGGTCCTCAAGGCAAAATGTTTGGTGGAGTAGAGTTAATCTCTTCACAATTAACCGATGCATATGGTTATAACTCATTAGGATTTAGCATTGGCGGTCCTATTTTACAGAGAACAGACACAAACGGTGTTAAGACGCCACTTGTAGGTTTTTTCTTAGCGGGTCAGGGTACTTATGAAAAAGATCCTAATCCTTCATATTTAGTTCGTTATAAATTAAAGGATGATAAGTTAAAAGAAATTCAAGCACAACCATTGATTCCATCAAAAACCGGAACCGGTTTCAACCGTGCCTTAGAATATGTAACAGCGGATGATTTTGAAGAAATCAAGGCTCGTCAGAATGTTGCAACTCGTGGATTTGTTTTAAACGGAAAAATAGATATTAAAGCAGCAAAGAACACTAATGTTACTTTAGGTGGTGCATACGAATATAGTAATGGTCACGGTTTCATAGGTTCGTATTCATTATATAATGCAGAAAACAACCCTCAAACCATTGGTAGCACAATGAGAAGTTACATTCGTGTAACACAAAAATTCGGCAACTCTAATCAAAATTCTAACGATAAGGAAAAAGATCAATCAGTAATTAAAAATGCGTTCTTTAGTTTCTTGGCGAGTTATGAGTTAACACAGTCTAAAACACAAGATGATACTCACAAAGACAGGTTTTTTGATTATGGTTATATTGGTAAATACAATCGTCGTTTCTCAGAAAGAGAAAATATTTACAACTATGCATTCAATCCTAAAATGATACTTGCAGGAGATACTATTAAAGCATGGGAGTATCAAGGTCGTCAAGAGGTAGGTGTTGATTTTGAAGCTTCTGATATGAATTACAATATGGCACGTTATACCTCTTATTTATATGAGTATTTAGGAAGTGAAAATATTTTTGGATTGGATTGGATTTCAGCTTATGGAGGTTTGAGAAATGGTGATCAGCCTGCAAGTATCTATAGTTTATGGGCTGCTACCGGAAATCAATATGGTTCTTACGCAAAAAGTAGAGCTACGCAGTTTCGTATAGCATCCAGCTTTAACGCGGATATAAAAAATCACGCTTTAACAATTGGTATTGAATATGATCAACGTGAATCAAGAGGGTATTCTCTTTTTGCTCAAGGCCTTTGGACTCGTATGAGATTATTGGCTAACTCACATACGACAGAGTTAGATAAAGACAATCCGATTTATGTATCTGAATTATCCGGAACATATCCAGCTTATTATTATGATTATTTATATAATGCAGAAACACAAACAGAGTTTTCAAAGAACTTATTGGCTGCAATAGGCTTACCTGAGAATCATACTGGCTTCATTAATATAGATGATATGGATCCTTCAACCTTCAATATAAACATGTTTAGTGCTGAAGATTTGTTAGGGCAAAATAGCGGTAACCAATTTGTTGATTACTTCGGTTACGATTATACCGGAAATGTAGATAAAAACGCAACCGATTTAAATCGTTTCTTAAACAAGACTGATGCAAAAGGATATAATACTTTACCTGTTGGTGCTTTCCGTCCAATATATATGGCGGGTTACATCCAGGATAAATTTGACTTTAAAGACATTAAGTTCAATGTTGGTTTACGCTTGGATCGTTATGACGCTAATCAAAAGATGTTAAAGGATCAATACTTAACTTATAATGCAAAGACAGTAGCTGAAACTTCATCTGAATTTGCGCATCCATCAAATATGGGTGATAACTATGTTGTGTACACTTCTGCACTTGACGGTGGTTCTTTAGTAGGTTATAGAAATGGCGACCAATGGTATGATTCAAAAGGTAATGAGGTTTCTGACCCTACAATTCTTGCTGGTACTTCAGGAAAAGTAAATCCTTATCTGACTGAAGAAGCTTACAAAGCTTATAATTCAGGAACTCCATTTTCAGTAGATGCATTTCAAAACTACAAAGCACAACTGAATATTATGCCTCGTATCGCATTCTCGTTTCCTATTTCTGACGTAGCAAACTTCTTTGCACATTACGATGTTTTAACTAAGCGCCCAGGTGGTAATCGTTTCGATCCAAAAGATTATTATTTCTTACAGGCTGAAAGTAGCACACCTGGTTTAGCTAATCCAGGTTTACGTCCTGAACGTACTGTAGATTATGAATTAGGATTTAATCAGGTTTTGAACGAGCGTAAAAACGCGGCTTTGAAAATTTCAGCTTTCTATCGTGAAATGCGTGATATGTTAACTCAAAAGCAAGTAGTTTCAGCTTTCCCTCGTTCTTACATTACTTACGTAAACCAAGATTTCGGAACATCAAAAGGTTTACAAATTGAATTTGATTTACGTAGAACGGGTGGTTCACGTATAAATGCAAACTATACATTACAATTTGCTGAAGGTTCAGGTTCAAATGCGAACTCAGGTGCTAACTTAGCTGCATCAGGTCAACCTAACTTACGTGTAACTCAGCCTTTAGATTACGATCAACGCCATTCAATAGTATTAAATTACGATTATCGTTTTGGTACAGATAAGGATTACAAAGGACCACAAATAAAACGTAAGTCAGGAAATCCTATCCAGTTATTGGAAGATGTTGGGTTTAACTTACAATTCTTAGTTGGTTCCGGAACACCTTATACACGTTGGGATTTAGCTGTTGCAAGGGGAAGTAATCAACGTTCAAATATTGTAGGTTCAGTTAACGGAAGCAGCAAACCTTGGACTTTCCGTGCTAATTTACGTGTAGATAAAAACGTGAAATTAACTTGGGGTAAAAAGGATTCTGATGAAAAGAAACATGCTAACTTAAATATCTACCTTCAAGTATTAAACTTGTTTAATAACCGTAATGTCTTAGGTGTTTATAACTTCACAGGTGATCCTGAAGATGATGGTTACTTGGCATCGCCACAATCACAGAGTACCGTGCAAAGTTTGAATAGCCCTCAAGGATTTGTTGATCAGTACACAATCAATATGAGAAATCCGGATAATTTTGGTAGACCACGTGTTATCCGTATTGGTTTACAGTTAGACTTTTAAAAATATTAAATATGAAACACACAGTTAACATGATGCACAAATTACTTACAGCAATTGCAGTTTTAAGTTTTATGACTGCAACCTCTCGCGAGAAGCAAGGGGCTGAGGTAAATATTGAGACCGAAAAGGTTTCTTCCTCTTCAAAGGTGATGGCAGCTTGTAAAGGCGCTAAATCCAGTCAGGAGTTATGGATTAATAATGTTCGTACAATTATTTATACGGGCGGTGATATGTGGTGGGATTTATTCGGTTCGGGTAATGCCTACTATATTATTCCTGCCACAAAAGACAAATCGCAAGGTGTTTCTTCCAACTTCGCCGGTTCTATCTGGATTGGCGGACTAGATGGAGGTGGTCAGTTAAAAATTGCCGCCATGACTTATCGTCAAACCGGTTATGATTTTTGGCCGGGGCCATTAGATCCTGCAACTGCATCTACTGATGAAACAGTTTGTAACGATTACGATAAAATTTTCGTAATGACGCGTAGTGAAGTTGAGAACTTTGTGTTTAACGGCGTGATGACAGACGCGATTAAAAACTGGCCTGGTAATGGTATCAAAAACGACCGCCCTAATTTAGCTCCATTTGTTGACGTGGGTGGTACCGTTGGTTATTACGATCCTGATGCGGGTGACTATCCTTATTATGACATTTACAATTTGGCTGAGAAGGATAACTTAGGTGTTTGTAAGGCTAAATTATTCGGTGATGCAACTTTATGGTGGGTATTTAACGACAAAGGTGATGTTCACACTGAAACAGGTGGTCAGTCCATTGGTTTAGAAGTTCGTGCTCAGGCATTCGGATTTAAAACTAACGATGACATCAATAATATGACTTTTTATAACTATGAAGTTGTAAATCGCTCTACATTCTCTTTAAATCAAACTTATTTCTCTGTTTGGACTGACGCCGATTTAGGTAACTACGTGGATGATTATGTAGGGTGTGACATCAATAAAGGTTTAGGATTTATCTATAACAGTGATGGTAATGATGAAGATTACTCCGGAGCTTTAGGTTACGGCGAGTTCCCTGCTGCTTTAGGTTGCGATTTTTTTAAAGGTCCTCTAGCTGATATTAATGATGGTAAGGATAATGATTATGATGGAACCATAGATGAATTAGGTGAGACAATTGGTATGGCGAAGTTTTTGTATTATAATAATAACATCGGATCATTTCCGGTACAAACAACTAATCCTGCTTTGGCATCGCATTTCTATAATTACATGACAGGTTTTTGGAAGGATGGTTCTCCATTTACTCAAGGTGGTAATGCATATGGGGGGTCTACGCCTGTTGATTATGTTTACCCTGGCGAATTGTATCCTACTGATGCTGGTTGGACTGAAACTAGTGCCGGTAACTTACCGGGTGACCGTCGTTTTTTGCAGTCAGCAGGTCCATTCTCTTTACTTCCTGGCGCGGTTAATAATGTAACATTTGGTTTACCTTGGGCGCGTTCACCAATTAAAAATAATAACCGTTTTGCTGTTGCTTTATTAAAAACAGCCGATCAAAAAGCACAATCATTGTTTGATAATTGTTTTAAAATTCTAGATGGCCCTGAAGCTCCTGATATGACCATCCAAGAGAGTAATAATGAATTAATGATTTATTTAAGTAATAAGGCTACAAGTAATAATTACTTAAATTCCTACGCGGAGAAAGATGTAACTATTTTGGCGGTTGATGGTCAAACTGCAAGTTGTTTAGCAAATCCTGATCAAACCTACCGTTTCGAAGGTTATAAAGTTTATCAGGTAAAAGATGGAACTGTTTCACAAACGGATGTTGATGATCCTACTAAAGCTAAATTGGTTTTTCAATGTGACGTAAAAAATGGAGTTTCTCGTCTTATTAATTATAATTTCGATGGTACAGTTGGTGCAGATGTTCCTAGTGTTAAGGTTGAAGGCGAGGATGAAGGTATTACAACAACTTTTAAAGTTACCGAAGATGCCTTTGCAACAGGCGCAAGTAAGAAACTTATAAATAATAAAACCTATTACTTCATGGCATTTGCATATGCTTATAATAATTATGCAACTTATAAGCAAGACGGAGACCCGTTAGCTAATCCATGTGAAAATTTCTATGGTCAAAAGCGTCCTTATTTAGAAGGTCGTAAGGTTAAAAAAGCGGCCGGCATACCTCACTTAGCAACTGTTGAGTTTGACGGAACTATTATTCAATCAAATTATGGTTACGGGCCTAAAATTAAGCGCATTGAAGGGCAAGGTAATGGAGCTAATATTATGGATTTAACTGATGAAACCGTTAACGAAATTTTATCGACCGGTTTTGCAAAAAATCCGGTTTACCAAAATGGTCGCGGTCCAATTAAGGTAAAGGTTGTTGACCCATTAAATATTCCAAACTCAACTTTTACGGTTAAGTTTTTAAAAATGCCTTCAACGGCATATAACCAAACTAATACCCCTATGCCAAGCGCTTGGGCAACGGCACCTACTTCAACAAGTAATCCTCAAAGTGCTAAGGATTTAGGTTATACCTATGCTAATAACATAGCCAATTTTAATTTACCATTTAACGGAGGGGCTTTAAGAGGAGATTCAATTACATGGGTTTTAACTGATGTTAATACGGGAGCTATGTATCAACCTAAAAAGTCTATAAAAGTTGGCGAAGAACATTACTTTAGTGAAATCGGTTTATCTGTTAATATTCAACAGGTAGCTGATGTTGGTTCGTCTTTTACAAATACTTTTTCTACAAATGGTTTGGCTCAAGAAGGAGATTTATTGGATGCCTCCATTACATTTGCTGACCCGACTAAGCAGTGGTTAACCGGTGTGATTGATTCTGATGATCAAGACGCGTCAAACTGGGTTCGTTCCGGTAACAAAACAGATCCTGGAGTTCAGGGAAGTTACGTTGATTACGAAAGTGATCCTGATGAAGTTTTTGATAATATTTTAGGAGGAACATGGGCACCATACGCCTTAGTTGCTACTACAACTAAAAACTCTTCAAATCAAATTGATGTACCGATTGGTCCTGGTTATAATGGTAATTTCTTTGCATCATCTGATTTAAATAAACCAACGGATACCGACCTTCGTTTCTTGGCCAGTGTTGATATTGTTTTAACACCGGATAAGAGCAAGTGGACACGTTGTGTGGTATTGGAAATGCAACCTGACTCAACATTATCGGAAAATGTGACTCGTCATTTTGCTCTGCGCGATCACGCCTCGGTTGATAAAAACGGCAATTATGCGACAGTTGGAAGTGGTGCAAGTACAGACCCTAATGCTCCAAACTATATCTCCGATAAAGGTATGGGCTGGTTCCCGGGTTATGCAATTAATATTGAAACCGGTGAGCGTTTAAATATGGCTTTCGGTGAAGATAGTTACAATTACACAGATAATGGTAACGATATGATTTGGAATCCAACAGCTTCCGATGATGGTTCGGTTTATCAAAATGCTTGGGGCGGAAGACATTTTATTTATGTATTCGGCAATAACAAGAAAGCGAACTATGGCCCAACCTTGAATAGTAGTTTCTCAGGAATTGCTTCATTAGCTAATATGCCAATTGGCGCAGGAAGATACGATGCCTGTAAGCAAATTTATGATCAGCTCAAAGTTACGTTCTCTACGCCAACAAATCTTGGAGCACAAGTTGCAGGTTTTCAATGGCCTATACGCAACGTCATGCGTGATGCGATGTGGGTAAGTATCCCTCGATTAAGAAGTAGCGAGTACGCATTTAAAGACCCTTCGAATATGCCTTGTGAAGTTAAAGTTCGTTTAAGAGTTAAGAAAGCGTATCGTTATGGGCTTGCTACTCAATGGTCAAATAGAATTCCGGTAACTTCAACTAATTACGTAGCGAACTCGACAAACTATTTAACCGCTTTAGGTTATGCTAATTTACCTTCTGATACATCAACCGCACGTTCAAATAACAACATGCCTATGTATGAATTCTCAACAGCGGATATTTATACAATGATTAATGATGCACAAACGGCGAAGAATGCATTAGATTACGTGAGAGTGGTTCCTAATCCGTATTACGGTACTTCTAGATACGAGAATAATAGGATAGATAATCGTGTTCGTATCACTAATCTTCCTAGCCTTTGTACGATTAAAATATTCACCATGAACGGAACGTTGATTCGAACATTCAAACGTGATGTGTCAGGGCAAGAAGATGAATTTACTAATACTAATGATGTGAAGCAATCTAAGCGGACCCCTTATCTTGATTGGGATTTAAAGAATCAGTATGGTGTACCTATTGCGAGTGGTTTATACATCATTCATATTGATGCGGGTGATAAAGGCGAGAAGATATTAAAATGGTTTGGCGTTATGCGACCAATGGATTTACAAAACTATTAATGCTATAAATACTTAAGAGTATGATAACAAATATAAAATACAAAGCAACGCTTTTAGCATTGTCTACTTTGTTTACTGGTTCAGTTTTTGCGGGTAATCCTGAGCGAGCAGGTCAGGCTGGAGCATCACAATTGCTGATGAATCCTTATGCACGTAGTACAGGATGGGCTGGAGCAGGTCAGTCACGTGCACGTGGTATCGAAGCACAGTTTTTAAATATTGCAGGTACTGCTTTTACGAAAAAGACCGAGGTGAATTTTTCAAGAACCAACTGGTTAGTTGGTTCAGGTATTTATATGAATTCATTTGGTCTTACTCAACATGTTGGAGAGACTGGTGCAATCGGCTTTGGAGTTGTGTCAATAAATGCAGGTAAAATCGATATTACAACAGAGGAACAACCGGAAGGTGGTTTAGGTACTTTTACGCCAACTTTCTATAATATTAGTTTATCATATGCTAAAGGTTTTTCTGATAATATTTATGGCGGAGTTAACATCAAGGTAATATCTGAGCAAATTTCCAGTGTATCAGCAAGAGGTGTTGCAATTGATGCGGGAATTCAATATCACACTGGAAAGATGGATCAAATTCACTTTGGTATTTCGTTGAAAAATGTTGGTCCGAAGATGTCTTACAAAGGCGATGGCTTATCCTTTCAAGTTGGAACAGAGAATTTTGAGGGGAATCAATACTTGTTTACTGCGAGCAATCGTTCAGCAGGATTCGAATTACCAGCCTTAATTAACATTGGCGGTGCATACGACTTTTATTTGTTGAAAGACTCAACAGGCCGTTCAAGAACTCATCGCGTAACTTTTGCAGCTAACTTTACATCTAACTCATTTACTTATGATAACTTCTTATTCGGATTAGAATATTCATGGAAAGATATCGTGATGATTCGTGGTGGATTAGCTACTGAAAAATACATCTTCACCAAAGGAAATGATAATCTGAAGGCTCAACGTATGACAGCATTTACCGGACCATGTGCCGGTGCAACTGTTGAAATTCCATTAGGCGAAAAGAAATCTACGTTTGGTGTGGATTATTCGTATCGTTTCACTAATCCGTTTGGTGGCGTACATAGCTTTGGTTTCAGAATTAATTTATAGTATTTAATTATTTACGGTTTTAAAGAGTCCCGAGCGATCGGGATTCTTTGTTTTTTATAAAGTACACAATTATGGCAAATGTTGGTTATTATACAGAAGAGGGTTTACAAAAGCTAAAGGATGAATTGCAACAACTGGAAGTTGTTGAGAGAAAGAAATGCACTGCCGCGGTTGCAGAAGCACGCGAGAAAGGTGATTTAAGCGAAAATGCTGAGTATGATGCTGCTCGCGAGGCTCAAGCATTATTAGAGGTTAAAATTGCTAAACTGAAAGACGTAATAGCAAATGCTCGATTAGTTGACGAAAGTCAAATTGATATTTCTAAAGTGAGCATTCTAACTACAGTGAAAATAAAAAACCTGAAAAACAACGCTACCATGTCTTATACGCTTGTAGCGGAAAACGAGGCTGATCTTAAATCGGGTAAAATTTCAGTTGATTCGCCTATAGGTAAAGGTTTATTAGGAAAGCGAGTAGGTGATAAGGTTGATATTTCTGTACCGGCAGGAGTAATCCCCTTTGAAATTGTAAGTATCTCTTTATAATTCATGCCTAGTATTTTTACACGAATTATTAATGGTGAAATTCCTTGTTACAAGGTAGCTGAAAACGAAAACTATTTGGCTTTTTTGGATATTAATCCATTAACTAAAGGACATACACTCGTTATTCCTAAAGTGGAGGTGGATTACATTTTCGATTTGGACAATCCCACTTATTTAGGTTTAATGGCATTTTCTAAATCTGTTGCCGAAGCAATTAAAAAGTCTGTTACGTGTAATCGTATTTCGTTACAGGTAATTGGTTTAGAAGTGCCCCATGCACATGTTCATCTTATACCAATCACCACCATGCATGATTGTAATTTTTCAAATCCAAAACTTCAATTGTCTAAGGAGGAGTTTATGCTTATTGCAGAAAAAATAAAATCGAATTTTAAATAATAAAGGCGGGAATTACCCGCCTTTATTTTATTCCTTATCCTTGTTTTCATCCGAGTCCTCATCAGTTTCGCCGAGAATTTGCTTCATCTTATTTAAGAAGATGGTTCTCTTTTGAGGACTGCACAAATTGAACTGGAAAGAAGGGCCTTTTTCAGCTTCCATTTTACGGCTCTTCGGCTTCATCTCTTTAATAGTATTGTTAAACTCATTGTTGCTGGATACAACACTCATTAAACCCTTATAAAATTCAAAATAGTACCACGTTGTAGGATCCGCTTCTATATAAATAAATAACTTGTCGCCACCAGAACGCATTTTATCAATCTTTATATATCCGGTTACATATCTGTTTATTTCATTTTTAAGGATGTTACCCAAGCCTAATTTACCCTGACTAATAAATGATTTTATTTGAGGATAATATTTAAAGCTTACATCATTAAAGAAGAATGTTTTTTCTAATTCATCCGGGAATTTTTTAATACTTCCGAATAAGTTTAAATCTGCCAAGGCCTTATCCGCTTTCTCTTTGCCCATAATCTCCATCAAACCTTTAAAATATTCCGGACGTCCAAAATCAACAGGATCGAGATTATTAATGAAAATCTCCAAGTCTCTAGACATTGTCTTTAAAAGTTTATCATCAAAGAAAAAGTCAATTGTAGTTAATAGATTAATTTGTGCCGAGTCAGATGTAGTTACATGCGTTGCTGTTCCAACAGAGTTTAATTTAACCTGTCCTAAATCTGCTCCTAAATCAAATTTACCCTCACCATACATGGTACAATTAGTAGTATTAAGGCTTAAATAATTTCCAGGGAGATTTTGTTCCACTAATTTTTCTTTATTTGAAATCTGATACTCACCGCTTTCTTTGTCGAACGTTAGGAATCCATCTGCGCTAATTAGTTTCTTATCAGTTCTTCCTGACTTAGGAGATAAAAATCCGGAATAAACCGCATTGGTATCCAACGCATACATAATAGCATTTACAACAGGAGCACCAAACATGTCTTTAGTATCCGGATCAATTGGAATTAATATTTCTTTAGGATTAATGTCTCCGCTAAACTTCAAGTATGCTTTTCTGATTCGATTACAATTATGTACAATTTTAGTACCGCCATCAAAGAATAAGTATGGATTAATAGCTCGGAGTGTTACTTTACCCGCAAAGGTGAAATAATCGTTAAACATGAATTGATCTTTTTCACTGATAACACCTTCAGAAGTTGTTGTTCCCGAGGTATCGGGTTTAATAACAGAAAACTTAATCATGTATTTCTTTTCGTTCTCATCCATATATAGATATTCACCCGAACCTAAATAATTTCGCTTACTGAAAATATTCGCTGTAACGTTACGTATGCGGTGATGTTTCGTAACAGTGTTCGCTAAAATATTAGCACGTTTTAAAGTATCCATCACAGCGTTCTTACGAATAATTACTTTACCGCTATCCGGGAAAATACGCGCATCGGCCACGTTGATAAAAGGAACATTCAAACACTGAATAATGTATTTCCTTAAGTTATATTTAGCAGCCGGCGCAAAGAAACTGAGTGAATCCTGTTTGGGGTGCACGCTAATAAATTGCGGACCTTCCAAATCGAGTGCGTTTTCCACATTCTCGTCGAGTTTCTTTTGATCGTCACCCAACTCAATATCCTCACTGTCCATAAACCATTTAAATCGATCCATGTACGCGATATATTGATTTTTATCGAATCTTACGTAAGATCCTTCACCATTCGAAATAAATTCTCCTTCACGTTTTTCAAAATCAATTCTTGCATTTACGTTTACAGTCGAAAACGTGAATCCTTCTTCATCAAAAGCTTTTAAGTGGAAGTCGGCCGTATCTGAGAAGAACTTTCGCCGTATGAATAAAATTTTACCGGATGTCAAGTCAGCTTTTCCAAAATCAACTTTACCATT
The DNA here is from genome assembly GCA_017303905.1 of Bacteroidota bacterium. NCBI lineage: Bacteria > Pseudomonadati > Bacteroidota > Bacteroidota bacterium. Next base: position 368,709 of record JAFLBH010000003.1, on the reverse strand, counting down.
ACCCGTAAGCACACGTTTAGTTAAATCAAATCGTCCTTTAAATTCCGCATCTTCTTTATAGGCTTTGAATGGTTTTTTTAAATTGTGCGATTGTAATAGTTCTTTGTAAGGCATAAAATGAAGTCGTACCGTATCACCATGTGCAACCGGAAATTCATCAGGCACTTCTTGCTCTTTAATATCAAATGTACTGGCCATTCCGTTTGCGGAGTCGGGGAAAAAGATAAGGTCAGGGACTTTTGATTTACTGGCACTAAATGTAAAATCTCCACCACCACGTAAACCTTTATTACTTAAACGGATTTCCTGATCAAAATTTCCAACGCCTCCATATATAGGGAATCCACCCGGAGGGGTTTGTCGGATGAATCCTAAGGAATAATCCTTTTGTAAAGTTAGTTTTTCTCTGAATTTTGGGAATATACCTGCGGAGACAAATTCACCATCAAATACTAAACCTTCACTACGGAAGTTGTCCAAACTATCCATCGTAAAAGGATCTAAACGGAAATAAAATTTATCCCGATTATATACTCCTTTAAAAATGGTTCGGCTATCATAAAATGAATAACTTTCTTTAAAGCTTTGGAATTGTGGAAAGGTTGGTGCTTTGCCCCATCCTGATTTGTTTTTAGGCGCATCAATTCTTAATTCACCATTCGCGTTTTCAATGACAGTTTGCACTTTCTTAAACGGAATGTTACCGTTCACATCCGGTTCAAACGACTCCACATAAATTTTGATGGAGTCGATAGTTTTCATTTTGATTTTGAACTGTTCGTAATCAAAAACGAAATCTTTTCCGTGAAATTCAAACTTACCGGAAGCTACTACACCGCTAAATTCAATGTTTCTGTTTTTACGTAATACTATCTCACGATTCTTAGGAAAAATGAAAACTTTTTGAGTATCGCTGAGTAAAACATTTTTAACACCTTGTATTGTTAAATCATAATTCAATAAATTTAAAACTGCATTATCTTGTCCGGGCACAACCGAATAAATTGTTAGAATATCATAATCCAAAGTGTGTTTAGCATGCGCCATGTAATCGAATAAGCGTTGTCTTACTGTGATTAAATCGGTTTCGGGTTCGTAGTAAACCAAACCGTAAATAGCGTATTTAAAAATAATCGGACGTAAATCAACGGCCATCACTTTTAAATATTTGGCGAGGTCAACAACGGTGAATGGTTGTTTTCCATTTGCTTCATTAAACTCGTTAAGTTTATGCGTTAAGTTGAAGTTTTCTTTACCGCGTAAATTTGAAGCTCTGTCGCCGGTGTAAAAATCCATCGATTCAAAATAGGCTTCTCCTTGTTGGTTATTGGGTAAGAAGCCAAAATTAATTTTTGGTTCTTCGATGTTCCATACAATTTGTTCAAAATACATGTCGAATCGGTGAAATGAGTTTGCAACGGGTGCTTTTTGCAGTCCGTCATCACCTCTTAAAATGGTCACACGTTTTTTCTCCACATCGTAGTTAAAGCTTAATCCCTGATGGTAAATAGAGTCTTTATCCAAGAAGAACTTTATAGTTCCGGGATTGGCAACAACGCGTTCTTTATTCATGGCGAAAGCCCTTGCCGAAACTTCTAGGAATGGTTTGTTGTTTCTTCTGAAAATTATTTTAGCAGGATTTTGGGAGTTACCTGTTCCTACAAATTTCGGACCGCGCATTCCAAATCCACCATCATAATCCACATCCGGATAAATGTTTTTTACCAATAGTCTCTTGCTGTAAGAATCGAAGCGTGGATAGGTGGATTCAGCGCTATTCTCGGTTATGATTCGGTCGGTTATTTTTCCTAATTGAGGCTTATCAAAATATTGCTTTCCTATAAAAACGGCAGAGTCAGATGTGTAGTTTCCGCTTTTACAATCAATAACGTAACGTTTTATATCTGCATAAACTTCGTCGCCCAATCCGGCACGTGCCCAGCTTACTCTTCCGCCTTTACCATAAAACTTACCGAAGGTTGGATAAAAAATACCGGAAGTTTGCTCGATGTACATTGAATCTTTACGGGGATTTTGTCCAACCATAATGATATCCTTGAAAATGATTTTAGGAATAGTGTCATATTCAAACTTAAAAGTTCCTTGTTGACTTTTATAAGTATAGGTAGGAGATTTGTAAAACATATTTCCTTCAAACATGTTACCGCTTATCTCTAAAAATTCTGCAAAACCTCTGATAGATTTTCCGGCCATGATTTTATTTACGCATTTTTGCCAGTCGTTAAAGTTTTCAGCAGGTTGCGTTGATCCTAAAAAGCTAATAACTGAATTTATGTAAGCAGCGAAATAAGGATAAGGCTTCAGTTTCTTTTTTACAAACTGATTACATGTTTCAATCATGATGGTTTTATAGGATGAAGGAAAATCAGGACTGTTCCAAGCGGGTGTAAAATCCAATATAAATTGCGTCGCTTCTTTTTTATCAGCAGCGAATTCGAAAAAGTAAGCGCCTAATTCTTTTGGGAATTTAATGGTATCACCTGAGAAATGACCTTCTTTTTGTGCGTTGATGTTAAATGTAAATAGTATGAAAAATAAAAACAGTACGGTGGCAGATACTTTCTTCATCATAAGCTAGAGTTTTATCAAATATAAAATTTGGTATTTATATTAAGAAGTGTATTGAGTGAATTTTGAGGATATATTTAACGAGGTTATAAACATTTTAAGGCAAAATTATCGTCTTGTTAATAAAGCTTAATTCCTACCGGATAATACCTTATTTCTACCACTTGTTAAGCTAGGGATATTCTAAACCATTTCAGCTTTTTTCTGGCACAGCTATTGAAACTATCTCTGTAAACGAACAATATGAAAACCTTCATTAAAATTTCAGTAGTTCTTGCAATGTTAAGTGCTACTTTAAATGCTCAAGTTAAAACCGGTTATCCAAAAGGCGGACCAAAACCCGGAACTATGGTGCCTCATGCTCAAGCCAATTCCAATAATCAAACAAATTCTAATAACGTGGAAAATGATAAATGGATACATGGACACTGGGGACCTCACGGATATGGTAACATTACTATAGGTTTTGGATCGTATCCATACGGTCAGCCAATGCCATATTACAATAGCTATAGTCCATATCATAGTGCAAAAAAGGCTGCGAAGTATTCTATTAGGTCAGCAGGTCATATGATTAATGAGGCTGTAGCTTTTAATACCTGGCACGATATTTATTCGCCTTTATTAGCAAAAGCGATCCGACATTATAATTTCGCGAGGCAACAATATTGGTGGGGTAATTATAGTGCTGCTTATAATCATGCCGAACGCGCTAATTATTTAGCTTGGTACAGCTTGCAGTATTTTCAAAATCCGGGTTATTATGATGATTATAATGGAAACGGATATCAACCTAATCCGTATAGCGATCCTTATAATCCATATTACAAGCAAGGTCAAGGTTCTGCCAATAATAATGGGGAAAGAAAGGGAACAGATGTGCCAAAAAATGAATCAATCGATTCTTTTCTTCCACAGGAGAATGTAACCGACAAAGAATTGATTCGAACGTTTGATAAATCCGACTTAAAAGATGAATAAAAAAATGCCCCGAATAATTTCGGGGCATTTTAGTTTTATTATTTTTAGGGTGGTGATTGATTTCAGTAAAATACCATTTATTCGTTTATTGATTCCGTTTGTAGTCGGAGTCATCCTGTATTTAAATAACGCTTGGAGTTTTAATCCTACGCTGTATTTGATAATCGCGTTTGTTTTACTGGTGTTGATTTTCGCTTACTCTAAACTCTCACGAAACGGTGCAGGTAAAACGTATTTTTTAGTAGTTTCTGATGTGTTTCTTTTTATCTCGGCTTGCTTCGCCTGTTATTTTGTTCAGCCTAAAAACAATCCTGCTTATTATGGATATTATAACACATCAAATGAAACAACCTGGGCAGGCACATTGGATGAAGTAATTAATGAGAAGGAAAATTTTCTGAAGGCCATCGTTGTAGTTAATTCAGTAAATAATCAAAAAACTACAGGAAAAATTGTAGCTTATTTTAAAAAGCCACTTAACAAAAGTGAATTTGTTGCAGGAAGAAAATTAGAAGTGAACTCCGTAATCAGTGAAGTGCCGGCCGCTTTAAATCCATATGAGTTTGATTATAAAAATTATTTGGCCAATAAAGGAATCTACTACCAGACTTTTGTTGATACCGGATCAGTAAGTTTACTTCATGAGTATGAGGGTGGAATAAAATATTGGGGAATGCACGTGAAGCACAGGATTGTTGAATTCTTTCATTCCGGAATGTTAAGTATGGAGGCGGCTCAACTTTGTTCGGCACTCATTACCGGTTATGATAATGAAATTTCACGCGAAACAATTAATGCTTTTGCGCATTCCGGTACTTTGCATGTTTTGTCGGTATCGGGCTTGCATACCGGCGTCTTATTCGCAGTTTTGCTTTTTATTTTAAATTGGTTTGATAAACATAATCGATTCAAAATAATTAAGCTGTTGATTTTATTAATCAGTCTATGGCTTTTTGTTTTTATTGCCGGATTTTCGCCGCCAATTTTAAGAGCTGCCATCATGTTAAGTTTAATCGCGATCGGAAAGTATTACTATAATTATTTATCCAATGCCACCATTAATATCATGGGGGTCTCTGCTTTTGTTTTACTTCTTTTTAATCCTTACATCTTATTTGATACCGGTTTTCTGTTAAGCTATTTCGCTTTATTGGGTATTTTGATTTTTGAACCGTCAATTACGGCTTTTTACAAAGGTGAAAATGAAATTTTAAAAAGAGTTTGGCAGTTGTGCAGTGTTTCAATGGCAGCGCAAATTTCTACTCTACCTATCACTTTATTCTTTTTTCACCAATTGCCTTTATGGTTTGTGTTTTCAAATTTATTAGTGATTCCATTGTGCACAGCCATTATGTTTTTAGGTTTAGTGATGGTTTTAAAACTTAGTTTTGTTTCTACACTAATTAATTGGCTTACTAAATTGGTTTATTATTTAGTAGGACTAACCGATAAAGCGGGATGGGGTTATTTGGATAGGATAGATTTCAACTTCACAGATGTCTTGTTTTTGAGTAGCATCATTTTACTAATGACTTTATTAATAAAGCACCGGCGTTTTCATTTGGCATTAGGTGCGTTAAGCCTAATCATCATTTGGCAAACATTTAGTTTGCTGGAAGTAATTAATAAAAAACAAAGTGTGAAGGTGTCTGTTTACCATATCAATAAGGCTTCAGTTGTTGAATTGAAAAACACCAACAAATTGCTTTTGGATTCAATATGCAGTAAGTCTGATTATGAATTTCATGTGAAGAATAATATTACAAGTTATAATTATCCAAATGAGATAAGCAGCAGATTTAATTTTGTTTCTGTTAAGGCATTGCGTTTTTTAATTATTAATTCGGATGAAGATTTAAAACTGATTGCGCCATTAAAACCAAATTATGTGCTGATTCGTAATAACGTTATTCCGGATGAAGGGATCCTAAAATATTCAGGAATAAGTCAGTTAATTGCCGATGACTCCTCTAACTACAAAACAATTAAACAATTAAAGCAGTCGTGTAGTAAGATGAATATTTCTTTTTATGCAACCCGTGAAAACGGATTTTTAGAATTACCTTTGTAGTATGAAATTGAGGATTGGTGATAAAGTACGTTTTTTGAATGAAACCGGTGAAGGAACCATCACGCGTTTCAAAGATAAAAACTATGCTTTTGTGGAGATGCCCGACGGATTTGAAATCCCCTATTTTATCAAGGAGTTAGTGCCAATTCACACCGAGCTGATTATTAGTTCGGAGGCGGATAATCTGGATTTAAATCCTGAAAGCGGAATAGCGGATGCTGTTTATTTCGTCATAGAGCCGGATCATGAGTTGCCGGTTTTGGTGAGTGATTATTCGATTTATTTGTTTAATTCTTCCTCCTATAATTTGATGTATGCTTATTCCATCAAGGATGACGCCTATTTCCAAACTCTTAAACACGGCGAGGTTGGGGCTTACCAGAAAATTTTACTGAAACAAGTGAAAATTGAATTCTTTAAAGAGTATCCTTATCAAAAAATTGAATGTATTTTATTTAAGAATACACATTACCGCGCACAAATTCCAATTGCTGAAACTGTGTTTGTTAATCCGAGCAACCTAAATCAATATCAGCTTATCAAGCATCACGAGTTCAAACGACCGGTTTATGCTTTTATGTTGAAGGATGAATTTATTGTGGCACAAAACATCGAGCAGGAACTCAGTAATGAGGATATCCAACGATTAAAAACTATCAAGGAATTTAAGTCCCACATTCGTGAATCGAAGTCACATAAGGAGCAATTGAAAAGGCTTGAGAAGGAGATTGATTTGCATATTGAGGAATTGGTGGATGATGTAGCCGGCTTATCGAGTCACGAGATGCTTTCCATACAATTGGAAAGGGTAGAGAAGGAGTTGGATAAGGCCCTGAATGCCGGAATGAAAAAGCTTGTTTTTATACACGGTGTTGGTAATGGTCGTTTAAAAATGGAAATTCAAAAAATCCTCAAATCCACTAAGGGAGTTAGCTTTCAGGATGCCTCCTATAAAGATTACGGATTTGGAGCCACTCAGGTAAATATCTTATAAGCTTTTGCTTGTTATTATTTCACGAATTTTATAGGTGCCAATTCGGGGAAAATACCTAAATTTAAATGCAGGTTGTTCTATCGCTATGAAGTAAAATTCATAGAGGAAAGTCCGGGCAACACAGGGAGATCCGCCGCGTGAAAACGTGGGTATCCGGCACAATATGCAGGATAACAGAAAGTGCCACAGAGACCAGGTAGCCTCGGGGAAACCCGCGGTGATAGTGAAAATGTGAGGTAAGAGCTCACATGTGCTGTTAGTGATAGCGGCATATGGTAAACCTCGGATGTTGAAAGGCCAAATAGGTTTCGGTTTTAGAGTGTCCCGCTCTATTCGCTTCGGCGATAACCGAAATGGGTAGGTCGCTTAGATAAATGATAGATATATCTCTTCGCTTGCGAAGAGAGGAAACAGAACCCGGCTTATAAACCTGCATATTTAAAATGAAGAATGCTTAATGCATAAGAAGGTTATAGTTATTTTGTTTGTATTATTTGCCATTGTTGCAAAAGCGCAATGTCCGCAGGTACTCGACTATCAGAATAATCTTAGTTCTAAACCTTATTGGATTAGTTGTACAGGGAATAACTACACCATACAGTTTCAGTCACCAACAGCATGGAGCGCTTACACAATCGATTGGGGCGATGGTTCACCAATACACAGCGCCGCATCCTATGTTGCTAACTCGTCTATTCCGCATACGTATACTGCAACGGTTGATACATTTATTGTAACATTAAATATTCCATCTTTAAGTTGTACAATGATTGGAGTGGTGGTGATGGAACAAGCTGTGAACGCATTGGCGCAAATTCCGATTGGTGGAACCTCTACTGTATGTGCTCCCGGAAATCTGCAATTTCAAAATGCCAGTACGAATGTTTCCAAAACCACCAAGTTTACCTGGAATTTCGGAGATGGTTCTTCATCAGTATTCACGTTCACAAATGGCGGACAAACTATTTCTCATTTATACAACACAGGTTCCGTCAACTGTCAAACCTTAGTTACACTGCAAGCACAGAATTACTGTAGTATGGGAAATCCTTCAACGTCTACCATTACACCCATTAATGTATTTGGTAAAGATCAGGCTTCAATTACGCCTTCTTCTATCTTAAAATGTATTCCAAATAATACGTTTACATTCAATAATACTTCAACACAAAATTGTTCCGCTCAGGGAAATAACTTTCCACGACAGGAATTTTGGAATTTCGGTAATAACTGGGGAAAAGGTGTTGATTCTATTTATAATTGGAGGTCGTGGCCGCCATCCTCACCAATTTCTATTTCATACTCTGCAGCGGGAACATATACAGTTATGTTACGCGACAGTAACGCGTGTGGAGTTAGTCAGCAAGTGATTTCGGTAACACTCTTGAATGCAACTTCAGCAGGTGTTGCAGCGCCAAGCGGAACTTTATGTCAGAATGCGGTATTAACATTCACAAATACCAGCACACCGGGTGTTTTTTACCAATGGAATTTTGGTGCAGGTGGTGGTTTTGTAATGGGAGCTATCGGTACACAAACCACATCTTATTCCTCACCCGGAACGTATACAGTAAAAGTGGTCGCATTTTTTCCGGGCGGCTGTTCAGATACGGCAAGAACGGTGGTAAATATTTTACCGGCACCCACGGCCAATTTTACCTATACACCAACAATTGGATGTATCTCATTGAATAATGTTTTGTTTACAGACGCTTCAGTGGGTGCGGTAAGTTACAATTGGGCTTTCGGTAATGGAAATACATCCACCTCTGCTGCGCCGCCGCTTCAAAATTATTTGACTATCGGAAATTACGTAGCTTCTTTAACAGTGACGGCTGCCAATACCTGCGTGAATACAAAGACTACTTCAATTACGGTCTATCAACCTCCTGTGGCAGCATTTACACCTACAAGTGTCTGTTTAAATTCTGCGGTTACATTTACGGATAATTCAACTTCCGTTGCTACCAACACCATTGTAAATTGGAATTGGAATTTCGGTGATGGCTCTTTAAATTCTGTTTTACAAAATCCTGCACATACCTATACGGCTGCCGGAACTTACACGGTAAAGCTGGTGGTGAGTTCGGCTTTCTGCAAAGATTCACTTTCATTGCCGTTTACTGTAAATGTATTACCAACTACGTCTTTCACCCTAAGTCCTGTATCAGGATGTTCACCTTTAAATGTCAACTTCACAAATACATCTACCGGTGCAATTACGTATCTCTGGAATTTTGGAGTAACCCCTACAGCAACGTCGGTGGCAACGAGTCCGAGTTTTACATATGTAAATTCTACTTCCTCTTCTATTGCATCTACTGTAAATTTAACTGCTACGAATGTTTTTGGATGCACGAGTCAGGCTACCCGTACACTAACGGTCTTCCCATTGCCTGTGTCAGGATTTACAACGAATGTTGTTTCAGGTTGCGCACCATTGGCAGTTACATTTACTAATAGCAGTACCGGTGCAGCAACCTATACATGGAATTTTGGCGATGGAAATAACTCTTCCTTACTAAACCCAAGTCACACCTATACTTCTGTAATTTCCTCTGCTCAAAACTATTCGGTGCAATTGATTTCAGAAAGTGCAAACGGTTGTAAGGATACAGCGCAACAAATTATCAGCATGTTTCCGAAACCAAGTTATACGCTTTCAATCAATCCTGTTATAGGATGCCATCCTTTTACGGTTAATTTTCCTTCAATTACGGGTGCTTCTGCTTACAATTGGAATTTTGGTGATGGCGGAACATCAACGCTCCCTTCGCCGGTGCATACGTTTACAAATTCAGCACCTGTCAATATTACTTATACAACTACTTTAATTGCCGCGAATAGTTTTGGTTGTTCAGACACAGTAAATGTTTTTCCAACAGTTTATGCAAAACCGGTAGCTGATTTTACTTTTACTCCGACTTCAGGTTGTTCACCAATAAATGTAAACTTTACCAATCAGAGTATTTTGAATGTTGCGAATAATTGGGATTTCGCAGATGGTAATTTAGCAACCGGAATAAATACGTCTCACACATTTACCACAAGTGCAACTACCGGCACTGTTGGTTATAATGTGGAACTCCTTATTTTCAGTGCTGATGGGTGTAAAGACTCCGTTCAAAAAACCGTGACATTGCTTGCAAAACCTAAATCTGCATTTACTGTTGATACACCTGCCTGTTCGCCTAAAGTTTTGTCATTCACAAATCTTGCACAAGGAGGCTCATCCTACAATTGGAATTTCGGAAATAGTAATACTTCTTCTTCTTTCAATGCAACACAACAGTATGTTAATTCAACAAGCAGTAATCAAACGTACACCGTGCAATTGGTGGTAACAAACTCAGTAAGTTGTACAGATACACTGAAGGTTCCCGTTATTATTCATCCAAAGCCTACTTTTAATATTGTTGCTTCCCGCGACTCGGGTTGTGCGAATTTGTCTGTTAATTTTAATACATCTGCAGCAATCAACTATTCCTGGAATTTTGGTGATGGTGGAAATGCGAACATTCAAAATCCATCCCACGTTTTTGTGAATTCTGCGAGTACAAACACACTTTATACCGTTCAGTTAATTGCTCGCGATGGATATGGTTGTGCCGATACAAGTACACGTATAATTAAAGTATTCCCGAAGCCCGTAGCTCTTTTTGTCGCGGATCCGACAACTGTATTTACAAATGCAGGAATGGTTAATTTTACTAATCAGTCGACCGGTTATGTTAGTAGCATGTGGTTGTACGGCGACGGGAATTCATCCACGGATCAAAATCCAACGCATCAGTATTCAATTGCAGGAGAATATACGGCAACTCTAATTGTTACGAGTAACAAAGGTTGTAAGGATACATTTGCCTTAAGTGATATTTATGTGATTGATGAAAGCACAGTACAAGTACCAAATGCTTTTACACCAAGTACGGAAGGTTCTGTGAACGGAGTTTATGATCCAAAAGATTTGAGTAATAACGTGTTTTATCCTTTAGTTCGGGGAGTGGATAAGCAACGTTACCAGTTTAGTATTTACTCGCGCTGGGGTGAATTGTTGTTTGAAACAAAAGATACATCAATAGGTTGGGATGGTTATCATAAAGGGAAGTTATGTAATCAGGATGTATATATCTGGAAAGTGAGTGCTATCACCATTGACGGAAAAATAATTGAAAAAACAGGTGATGTAATGTTGTTAAGATGATGAAGAAGGTTGTTTACATATTTTTACTTATTACCTTTTTTGGAAACATAAAGGCGCAAACGAACGCGAAGTTGATTAACGCAGAGTTGAAGAATGCCTCAACCTTATTCGAGAACGAAGATTATTTAAATGCCTATAATGAGTACAAACGGATTTTAGGTTATGATAAAAAGAATGAAACCGCTTCATTGAACGCTTTGATATGCAAATTTAAACAAGGACATCCGGTTGATTCGGTAATGGATTTTTTAGAAGTTGTTCAGAATTCAAAAATACCCGAAGCTATGTTTTATATGGGTAAAGTAAGCCATCAATTAAAAAACTTTGATAACGCGATTAATTATTATAATAAGTATAAAGCAATTGATGAAAGAAAAAGAAAAATCAGTAATGATGAAACAAACCGTATGATTGATATTTGCCTGAATGCAAAGAAAGCGATTGCAAATCCACATCGATCATTGATTTCTAATTTAGGAGATGCTGTTAATTCTCCGTATCCCGACTACGTTCCTCTCATTACAGTGGATGAAACCGTGTTGTATTTTACCTCTCGAAGAGAAGGAAGTTCAAATAATAAAAAAGACGTGTATGGGAATTATCATGAGGATGTATACATCAGTAGGTTTAAAGACGGTAAGTGGCAAACACCGGAAAATTTAGGTCCTCCAATTAATTCAGATACACACGATGCATGCGTTGCTTTAAATCCTGATGGTCAACATATGATAGTTTATCGTACGGCTCCGGATTTAATAACCGGTGATTTGTATGTTACAGCATTGCAAGCAGACGGTAATTGGGGGCCTTTGCAAAAATATGGTAAGGAAATAAATTCGCAGTTTATTGAAACCAGTGCTTGTTTTAGCACTGATACGAGTGAGATTTATTTCAGCAGTAACAGACCCGGTGGTTTTGGAGGTAAAGATATTTACCGTACAAAAAAGTTACCGAATGGAAAATGGAGTTTGCCTTATAATTTGGGAGCTGCAGTGAATACATCAGCCAATGAAGACGATCCGTTTTTGCATCCGGATGGAGTAACACTTTATTTTAGTTCGGATGGGCATAACACCATGGGAGAATACGACGTGTTTAAGACTGTTTTGAATACAGAAATCAACGAGTTTGCTGTGCCGGAAAACTTAGGCTATCCAATCAATTCAGTAAATAACGATCGTTTTTTTGTATTGAGTGGTGATGGTAAACACGGTTATTATTCCTCTGTAAAAGAAGATACACGAGGGTTGTCAGATATCTATATGATTGATACAAGATTTGGCGACAATGATATGCTCATTAAACACGCTTTTATTTACAAAGATGGTGAGCCGGGTAAGGCAAAAATTACCTTGCTCGATAATGAGAATAAAAAAATAGCAGGTATTTATAATTCTAATTCAAGAACCGGTAAGTTTATTTTACTCATGAACCCTTTAAAAAGTTACAGAGCTATTGTGGAGGATGATGGATTTAATACTGTTGTTATTGAAATCGATCCAATGGCATTTGAAAAAGAGCCTAGTGAATTAATAATTAAAATGACAAAAAAATAAAGAAGTCGCTTAAATATTTGTTTCTGTTTTTTGTGGCACGTGGAATAGCGCAGGATGCTCAATTCACGCAATTCTATTCGTCGCCGCAATATTTGAATCCTGCCTTTACAGGTTTAACAGCAGAGCATCGCTTTGTAGCTAATTACCGGAATCAATGGCCGGGGATAAAGCGTGCGTATCAAACTTACATGGCCGCGTATGATCATAATTTTTCGGAGGTAAATAGCGGACTCGGAATTTGTATCATGCAAGATAAAATCGGATTCGCTGGTTTATCACACACGCAGGCAGGAATAAATTACGCCTATCGTTTTACAGTAAAAAAATTCCGTGAAATAAGAGCAGGAATTGGTCTATCGTATAACTATAAAAATATCAGTTATAATAAATTAACCTTTAATGATCAGTTAATCACCGGTTCTGCAGTTTCAGTTGAAACGAATAATTATCAGCCAAAACATTACGTGGATATAAATGCAGGTGCTTTATATAATTCCCCGAAAGTGTGGCTGGGTGTTGCGGCTAAACATCTCAATCAGCCTAATGTAAGTGTAATTGGACAACAAGAGCGATTGCCATTATTTGTAGGTGTGCATGGAGGTTATCGATATGTCATCGAATCGAAAGGGGCTAATTCTAGTTTTCTTACAAAATATGTAGCGGTATCGTTTAATTACCGACATCAATTAATCCATGATCAATTGGATTTAGGTTTTTATTATTGTCATTTGCCAATTAATGTTGGGTTATGGTACAGAGGTATTCCATTTAAAAAATACCAAGGAAAAGCAAATAATGAAAGCTTAGCTATTTTATTCGGTTATGAAGTTCCGAATAAACATTTGCGAATTGGTTATAGTTTCGATTTAACCATTTCAACACTAGGAGTAAGTAATACATTTGGCGCGCACGAATTGGCCCTTGTCTACGAATTAGCTCAAAAGTCCAAATACAAATCGCGTAAAGTATTGGTTACAGTTCCGAAGTTTTAAGAAGAGGATCTTTAAAGTAGTTTAATATAGCTTCATAATAAGCTTTTGATACTTGATAAACCCTTTGCGGTACAGCTACATTATAGCTTTCGTAATTGCAATTGTTTAATAGGGTGCACTCAATGGTATTGTCTTGATACAAACTTTCTCCGTATACCAGCGGTGAATTAATATAACGCGTTAAAATTAAATTACGGCAGAATACGCCTTCTCCCTCTGAAACTAATGAGTTTTTCATGAGGTAATCAGTATCCATTTGTTTTGCTGTACTTATTTTAAGATTTTTCTGAAACGCATGAATGGTGTGTTTACCTATGAGTTCAGATTTTTTAATTTGATCACTAACCAGTAATCGGACGAAGTGAAGTTTATTCACCGTTTTTTTAAGATCAGCAGGATTGAATCCGCCCGGAATAAAACACATGCTTGTGTTACGATGTGTGGTTTTGGTCCAAGGCGCATTTTTATCATCCACATTGTAATGTATGATAACGGAGAGATGCGGATAAAAATTATTTATTTTCCGCGAACGTTCTACTAATTCATAATCTCTGAAAAACTGCCAGAATAATTGATTCTTCGACAATTTTTTATAATTCGTACACTCGGCAGGCGTAATTTCTTTGATGTTCACCAAACTGTCTAACACTCTGAAGCGGTGGAAACGAAACCAATCGGTGTATGAAATTTCAAAAGCAGTATAACCGGCTTTGGCACGTGTAATCATTACTTTTGCGCCCTGATCTTCCAGCATGCGCTTCAATAAATCAGCAGTCATAAACGTGAGCTGGCCTTCAACAAGGGTAATGGTGTCTTTGTTGCGCGCTTCTTCACTCACAAGTTTCACAAATTTTCCTTCAATCTTCGATTCCGAATAATTAGCCGCGAAATGTCCGGGATCTAAAGCAATTCGTAAACCTTGTAATGATTTATTGCCATTGATTTTTGGCATTTTAATCTCATCCTTTAAGCTTAACCAAATACTGTCGAGTTGATCTTTACTGAGTTTTTTAGTGCCTTTAAACTTATAGAGCTTTAATTGATCATCGGTACTCGAATTTTCAAAAAATACAGATAGTACTTTTAACTCGTTTTCATAGATAGAAAATTCTTTACTCTTGTTGGCAGCTAAAATATGGAAAGCGTCATTTTCAAATACAACATCTTTTGCTAAGGTGCCTTTAAGATTCAGGTATTTATTAAATCTTTGCTTACACGCGTCGATTGTTTGAGATTGAAACGGGAATGATACTAACAATAAGACGGCAAAAATTATCCTCATAAAGGGCAAATTTATAGTGAAGGTGATGTCGTAAATTTGTACTTTCATCCTTATTATTAATAGGTCGGTGTTAGCAATTGAGCAAATAAAATTACTAAAAAAAGAGCTTTACTTTAAAACCACACGTTCCGGCGGTAAAGGCGGACAAAACGTAAATAAGGTGGAAACTAAAGTGGAGTTGTATTTTAACATTAAGGAGTCATTTGTATTAAGTGATACGCAAAAAGAAAAACTGTTAAAAAAGCTGGCCTCACGCTTAAGCGAAGAAGGCGTTTTGAAAATCACTGAAGATAATAGCCGCTCTCAGTTAACTAATAAAGAAAATGCATTGAAGCGTTTGTTTGCACTCTTAAATAAAATGCTTCAATCCGAAAGACCCAGAAAAGCCACCAAACCTACAAAGGCGTCAAGAATAAAAAGAAGCGAGGGTAAAAAGCGTAGAAGCGACATTAAACAATCCAGAAGAAAACTATTTTAATGTTTCCGAAAGAGCATAAGGAACTACTTCAAATAACCCTGCATAGTATTCTTGGGAAGGAATCCGAAATCCATTCAATTAAGACAGAACATGGAGGAAGTATTAATGATGCCTATAGTTTTAAATACGCCGGCGAAAATTTTTTCTTAAAACATAACAGCTATAAGCGGTTTCCTGATATGTTTAAAAAGGAAGCAGGCGGTTTAAAAGAACTTGCTAAATCCAACAAACTAGTCATTCCGAAGGTAATAACAGATTTAGTGATTCATGACGATCAGTATTTAATACTTAATCATTTGTCTTCAATTCCTGAAGATGGAGAGTTTTACGAAACTTTAGGTACCGGTTTGGCAAGTTTACATCGTATAACCTCCGATCAATTCGGGTTTGCTGAGGATAATTATATTGGAAGTATTGCTCAACTTAATTCCAAAAGAAATTCATGGTCAGATTTTTTTTATGAATGCCGCTTAGAGCCTTTGGTTAGATGGATGTATGATGAAAAAATCATTTCCGGACTTATTCTAAAATCGTTTGAAAATCTGAATAAGCGACTATCTGAAATTTTCCCTGAAGAAAAACCGGCCTTGCTGCATGGTGATTTGTGGAGTGGAAATAAAATGAATACAACAAGCGGACCTGCTGTTTTTGATCCCGCTGTTTATTATGGGCACCGCGAAATGGACATTGCCATGACAAGATTATTTGGTGGTTTTGGACCTGAATTTTATACGGCCTATGAGAATCACTACCCGTTAGATAAAGATTATGTAAAACGAACGGATATTTGTAATTTATATCCCTTATTGGTTCATGTAAAATTATTCGGAACTTCTTATTTGTCGGATGTTTTGTCAACCATAAAAAGATTTTGATTGTTATTTAATTCTGTTATATTTCTTCTATTCATTCCAATTGTATTTTTGGTTTACTGGTTATTGCCGACGCGTTTCAGAAACCTACATTTATTAATCAGCTCTTACTTTTTTTATTTCTCATACAATCCTTGGTTTTTGTTGCTTTTATTCGGGACTTCCGCTTTTGATTTTTGGTGTGCGAAGAGGATAGACGCAAGCAATAATCCGGGTATAAAAAAGATTTGGTTAACCTCCAGTGTTGTGACGAATATCGGCGTTTTATTCGCGTTTAAGTATTTTGTTCCAATTGCTAATTATTTTATTTATGAGTTTAACAAAGCGGAGTGTGTGTGGGCTGAAAATACGCTATTCAATAATTTGGTTATTCCTGCCGGTCTATCGTTTTATACATTTCAATCCTTAAGCTATACCATAGATGTATACAGAGGGAAATACAAATGTTCAGACACCTTGTATGAATTTTTACTTTATGTTTCGTTTTTTCCGCATATGGTGGCAGGTCCAATTGTAAGATATTCTGATTTAATGCCCCAGTTTAAAGTGGTGCAATACCTTAAAAAGATTGATTGGGAAAGTTTTATTAAGCTGACGATTTGGGGCTATTTTAAAAAAATGGTCATTGCAGATAATTTAAGCAAGCTGGTTACTCCTGTATTTAATAATGTTGAGTCGTACAATTCCATCGAGTTATTACTCGCCGGATTTTTATTTGTTGTGCAAGTGTATTGTGATTTTAGCGGTTATTCCGATATCGCCACCGGAATTTCAAAGTTATTCGGCATAAACTTATCTCTTAATTGGAGAAGGCCATTGTTGTCTAAATCTCTGCATGAATTCTGGACCAGAAATCACATCAGTATTACAACCTGGTTTCGTGATTATTTATATATCTCATTAGGAGGAAGCAGAGTTTCTTATGCTCGTTGGTTGATCAATATTTTTCTTGTATTCTTGATTAGTGGAGCCTGGCATGGAGCTAATCTGACATTTGTAGTTTGGGGCGCTTTGCATGGCGTGGTTTATATTATTGAAATTTTAGTGTCAAAAAAATTTCCAAATTTTAAAGCACCCGCATTCGCAGGCTGGCTATATCTTATATTTTTTCATACAATTTCTTTGATTGCATTCAGAGCCTTGAATACAGAAGATTTATGGCACATTTACGATAAACTCTTTTGTAGTATGAATTTTGATAATGGGATTAGCCATGTACTGGCAATTGCCGACCGATTGTTTTTTTATATCTGTATGGCCTTGGTGGTTTTGCTTTTTGTCAAAGAATACCTGGAAGAGCACAAACGGTCGGATTCGTTTGAAAAGTTTAAGTCATCTCTAAGACCATTCGTGTATGTTTTACTGCTTGTCTTAATTTTTGTACTCGGCGATTTTAATGCTAATGAATTTATTTATTTTCAGTTTTAGTGAAGAGAATAGTAACATATGTAGTTTTATTTGTAGTGTTGCTTTATGCAGTGCGTGAAATTATCTATATGGGTATTCGCAAGAATAAAGCAGGACTTTACGATAAATATCAAACTGTTTTTTTAAAGCAGAATGATTACAATGTTCTTTTCATGGGATCATCCCGCGCAGAAATGCATTTTAACACGGCTATTTTTGATTCGATAACACGAATGAATTCATTTAACATTGGCGTAACCGGAGCAACTCCGCGAATTGCATTTCAAGTCTTAAAAGCATATTGCGAAAAGAGCAAAGTGCCACAATTCCTGATTTTTGATTTAGATTATCATTTCCTGAAATTCGGAGTAGATACCATTCGTCACTTCCCGCGGTATTTTGCTTTTTTAAATAATGAAACATTATTGAACGGATTCAATTCCATTGATTCCAGGTTTAAAAGTTTCAAGTATAATCCCCTCCATTCTTTGCCTTATTCAAACATTCGTTTGTTGGCTGCTTCCTTACATGGATGGCTGGATATTCCGGCAACTGACGACAAAAGTTATTATAAAGGATTTACCAATGTTATGCATCGCGATACAATTTCTTCCGATAATTTATCGCCCTATTATTCATGGATTCATCCAACAGAAAGGGCCTACATTGATTCGGTTATTTATTTCGCAAAATCGAAAAACATAGAGCTTGTATTAACAAGCTCGCCCATGTTTAAAAACGTGAAACATGCCATGTTAAATAGAGCGCAAATGATTCATAATTTAAAGTTTTTGGCAGCCAATAACAAAATACCGTATTTTGATTTTTCATTGGGACTATATTCTCACAGAATGGGCTATTTTGTTGATTATTACCATATGAATGGGATGGGGGCTCGTGTTTTTACTGAGGAATTCTCTTTGTTTTTTCAACAATATTTTAATAAAAATACCGTTAAGTAAGTGTTTAATTCACACTTTTTTAAGTAAATTTAGATAGTCTATGCGTAAGGTATTTTCAGTTGCATTCGTTGCATTATCCACGGTATTATTTGGTCAAGTCGCCAAATACAGTAACGAGTTTTTAAATGTTGGTGTAAGTGCGCGAGCTCTATCTATGGCAAATGCCAATGTAGCTTCGGCGAATGATGTTACTGCAGGGTATTGGAATCCCGCTGGTTTATTGTTTCAGCAAAGTAATTTACAACTTGGATTAATGCACGCCGAATATTTTGCCGGAATTGCTAAGTATGATTATATCGGAGCTTCGAAGCGTATCGACTCTAATAGTGTGGCCGGATTATCATTCATTCGTTTTGGCGTAGATAATATTCCTAATACTTTGGAATTAGTGGATGCAAATGGTAATGTAGATTATTCGCGTATCAAGAGTTTTAATGCAGTAGATGTAGCGGTTTTATTGTCTTACGCTCGTACAATGCCAAAATTAAAAGGAGTAAAGTTGGGTGGTAATTTTAAAGTTATTCGCCGTAAGCTTGGAGATTTTGGAGGAGCCTGGGGCTTTGGTTTGGATTTAGGCGCCATCTATGATTATAAAAAATGGAGATTCGCGGCCATGGGCCGAGATATTACCGGAACATTTAATGCATGGAGTTACTCTTTAACTGATGAAGAGAAAAATACATTTGAAGTAACAGGCAATGAAATTCCAAGCAATTCGGTAGAGGTAACTGTTCCGAAATTAATTTTAGGTGCCTCCCGTCAGTTTATGGTATGGAGTGATCGCATTTCCATTTTAGCTGAATTAAATTTAGTGAACACCTTCGATGGTAAACGTAATACTGTTATTAAAACAAATGTGTGGAGTATGGAGCCTATGCTAGGCACTGAAATTGGTTATAAGAATATTGTTTTTTTACGAGGCGGTATTGGAAACATTCAAAAAGCTTTAAACGCAAAGGGAAATGCTTATACAACAACCATACAGCCTAATATTGGAGCAGGAGTGAAGTATAAAATCTTTGCTTTAGATTACGCTTATACGGATATCGGCGACCGCTCTTTGGCATTGTATTCGCATATCATTTCTCTTAAAATCGATATTAACAAGAAGCCTAAATGAAAAAGCTAATCCCTATACTGATAATTTTGGTTTTAGGTGTTTCACTTAAAGCTCAGGTTTATCATAATGAGTGGATTAATTTTTCAAACAAATACTACAAGTTTCCTATAAAGAAAACCGGTTTTTACCGAATCGATTCCCTTGCTCTCGCTAATAGCGGAATTAATTTGTCATCCATCAATCCTAAGAACTTTCAACTGTTTTTAAAAGGACAGGAAAAACACATATACATAAAAGGCGAAAATGACAATGTGTTCAATGGAAATGACTTCATTGAGTTTTTCGCGGAAATGAATGATGGTTCTTTCGATTCAACTTTGTATAGAAATATTACTTACTTGCCAAATCGTTATATTTCTTTGTTTAGCGATACCATCTACGCGTTTTTAACTTGGAATAATTCTACTGCCAATAAACGTATTACACTTGAAACCGATACCGCTTCTGCCTTACAAGCACCGGCTGCTTATTTTTACAATGAATTGATTTATACGGGAAAGGGCGAGTACAATAAAGTGGAGTCTTACGGATTTGATGTGAGCGACCCTCATTATACGCAAGAAGAAGGTTATGGAGGATCGCTTAAGAATGGTTTTGTTCTCGGTCCTAATTTGAGTAATTACCGAATGTACAACTCAGCAGCTTTACCTGTGTATTTAAAATTTGGTTTTTCCGGAGCAAGCACAAACGGTTCTTTGCTAAAAGATCATGAAATCAAAGGTGTTATTTACAATTCTTCATCTACACCAATTACTTTATTTGATACAATATTCAAAGGATATCTGCCTTTTGTTTATTCATTCAGTTTAACGTCTAATACTCTTGGTAATAATTCTAACGTGGAAGTAAGTTCTATCAATAATCCAATTTTTGCCGGCAACAACAATAATACCGTTCTTCATTATATTTATTATAAGTATCCTCAGGTTCCTGATTTAGATAATGCTTCCTTTTACAAATTAGTAGTTGATGATGATGCTGCCAATCCGAAAAGTTATTTGAAATTAAGTAGTGTTAATACCGGAACTACCAATTCGGTTTTGTTTTATGACATTACAAATAACAAGCGCATAGAAAATGTTATAAATGCCGGATTTGTAAAAGTGTTAGTGCCAAATTCAGGCGGGCAAAAGCGTTGTTACCTGGGTGCGGAAGAAGGAATTGTGATGATTGATACTTTGAAGCCGGTAAATCAAACGGGTTATTTCAAATATTATAAGTCAAACACAGCCGATTCCGCTTTCGTAATTATTACACAAACAAAATTTATGTCGGAGGCTAATGCTTATGCTTCTTACCGACAAAGTACTGCGGGCGGTTCTCATAATACAGTATTAGCCGACGTTGAAGAGTTATATGATCAATTTGCCTATGGTATAAAAAAACATCCCTTAGCTATCCGTAATTTTTGTCGTTACTTGATGGATAGTTTACCTTCCTATCCGCGTAATGTTTTCTTAATCGGAAAGTCAGTACAACATCGTGAAATGATAACGCAGGGAGCTGCCGCCTGGAAAAAATCTTTAGTTCCCTCAATGGGTATTCCTCCTTCCGATAATTTATATACAGCCGGGTTAAAAACAAATGATTTTGTAACGCCTGAGATTCCTATCGGTCGATTAGCGGCGCAAACTTCTACCGATGTTACCGAGTATCTTGCTAAAGTTCAACAGCACGAAAGCTCACCGCCGGCCGAATGGAAAAAGCATGTCTTGCATTTTGCCGGAGGAACAAACACCAGCGAACAAAATTTGTTTCAGAGTTATTTGAACGGTTATAAAAACGTGATTCAAGACACCTTATACGGAGGTAAAGTTTTTGATTTTAAAAAAACCACAACGGCTCCAATTCAAATAACGATTACCGATTCTGTTAAAAATCATTTTAATTATGGCGTAGGACTCGTCACGTTTTTCGGGCATGGTTCTGTATCCGGATTCGACCAGGCTATTGATGATCCTAACGCATATAACAATGCAGGTAAGTATCCGTTTCTTATTGCAAACTCTTGCTTCTCCGGAAATATTCATACGTTTAATGCCATTAGTAATTCCGAAAAATTCGTCATCATTAAACAAAAGGGAACTATTGCATTTCTGGCAGCAAGTAATTTAGGATTTGTAAACACGCTCGATAGTTATACCGGAAGTATTTATAGGGCATTAGGGCAAACAAAATACAATAAGGGTTTAGGTGAAATTGTACAAGAAGCGTGTTTAAAGTCGGCACAACAACTTGGTAATTCAATTCAGCATTTTACAGCATTGGACATGACATTGCATGGCGATCCTGCCGTGAAAATATCTGTGGGCCGTTTACCGGATTATTTTATCGATAATAGCAAAGTAAGCTTTGATTTGAAGTCATATGTTGATTCAATTGGTGTTTCTATTGATATAACAAATTTGGGTGTTGCGAAAGCCGATACTTTTTTTGTGAAGACTGAACGATACTTCCCGAATGGAGATTCATTAACGGTTTATAAGCGAATGAAGTCGCCTGCTTACAAGGATACACTTAAGTTTTTCATTCCAATTGATTATACACGAGGTTTAGGCTTAAATAAATTCAAGGTGTTTGTTGATGCCTATAACGGAGTAGCTGAAGAGAACGAGAATAACAATAAAACGACCGGAACAGTGGATGTGTTTATTCAAGGCGGTGATCTCGTGCCTGTCTATCCATACAAATACGCGGTTGTTCCATCCACACCAACTATAACTTTAAAAGCGTCTACATCCGATCCTTTCGCTTTATCACGTAATTATAAATTACAATTAGATACCACAGATGCTTTTACTTCACCGCTTCAACAAACTGTCATTCAAAGCAGCGGTGGGGTAGTGGAGTGGACCGTTAACTTGCCTTTTGCAGATAGTACGGTTTATTTTTGGAGAGTGAGTAAAGATTCAACCGGTCCTAATGATACATACGTGTGGCGCGAAAGTTCATTCCAAACCATCACCAATAAACATGGTTGGGGACAATCACATTTTTTTCAATTTAAGAACGATGGCTATCAATTTGTGAAGTATAAAAAACCGCAAAGACAATTTGCATTTGAAAATGATAGGATTTCCTTATTCTGCAGAACAGGAATTATTTATAATATAGATCCAGCTAACATCATTTATTCATTGAATGGATCTATTAAGCATACATGGAATTGCGCATGGAATGGCTGGAGTGTTGTCGTGTTTGATTCTATTTCAACTAAGCCTTGGCAATCTAATATGGGAGCTAATCTTCCCGGTTTTGGTCCAAGTAACAATTGTAATTGTGTAACACAAGCGCAACCTTTGTATTCTTATGATTTTGGTTCGACAAATTACTGTGGAGCGGCTAAACTTTGGAAATTGGATTTGGAAAACTTTTTAAATTCAATTCCTGTTAATAGTTATGTTTTGGCCTATTCTGCACAGAAACATGAAATCCCAACGTATCCGCCATCATTAATAAGCGCATTCGAAGGAATTGGAGGCAATATTAAAACGGTTAGTGATAGCACACCTGTGATAATTTTCGGAAGAAAAGGAATGACGGCGGGTCAGGCTAATCAAGTTGTTGCAATAAATACATTTACTCCGGTTGAATTAAATGATACCCTCAAAACGAGATGGAATGACGGTTACGTTGCTTCTGAAATAATCGGTCCGGGTTATAAATGGAATAGCTTGCATTGGCGTGTTAGAAGTTTAGATGCCACCGCGGGCGACTCTACAAAAATAAAAGTGGTGGGTATTCGAAAAACAGGACAGATTGATACCTTGGTTACATTTACGGAAGATAGTTTGAATGTGTTGGATTTATATAATTATGCGGATGCGAATGTGCATTCTTATATTCAGCTTATCGCTTATAAGAAGGATAATATTCATAGAACTTCACCGCAATTAAAACATTGGTATGTGTTGTATGACGAGGCTCCTGAATGCGCCATTAATCCTAAAAAAGGATTTGTTGCAATAAAGGATTCCATGCAAGAGGGGGATAATTTTAGTATTGTATTACCGGTTGAAAATATTGGCTCACTTCCGTTTAACGACAGCTTGGTTTTTACTTATTGGATTGAAGATGCGAATCGCGTTAATCATTATTATCCTCAAAAATTGAAAGCAAAACCGTTTAATCCGGGCGCAATCATTTTTGATACCATCGTTGTGAACTCTTATGAGTTTCCCGGTAACAATGCGTTATGGGTAGATGTAAATCCACCTCAAAATGCAAAATATCAAAGGGAGCAATATCATTTTAATAATGTGGCGCGTTATCCGTTTTCTGTAAGCAGAGATGTCACAAATCCTTTATTGGATGTTACGTTTGACGGGATTCGCATCATGAATGGTGATGTTGTATCTGCAAAGCCGGTTATTGTAGTTTCATTAAAAGACGAGAATAAATTTCTAGCTCTGAATGATACAGCTGATTTTATTGTTTATATGAAACGTCCGAGTGATACACAGGAACAACGTATTTATTTTGGAAATGGTTTGAATTTTATTCCGGCGCAATTACCTAATAACAGCTGTAAGATTGAGTACAATCCGCAATTGCCTCAGGATGGAAAATATATTTTAATTGTTCAGGCAAAAGACAGAAGTAACAACCAGTCCGGTGCAGTTGATTATCGCATCACTTTTGAAGTAGTGAATAAACCAAGTATAACGCAGGTTGTGAATTATCCTAATCCATTCAGTACCTCTACACGTTTTGTGTTTAATCTAACAGGAAGTGAAGTGCCTGAAACATTCAATATTCAGATCATGACAATCACCGGCAAAATTGTAAAAACCATTACTAAGGATGAATTAGGTCCTTTACACATTGGTCGTAATATTACTGAGTATGCCTGGGATGGAAAGGATGATTTCGGTGATAAGTTAGCAAATGGAGTTTATTTATATAAAGTTCAAACGAAGTTAAACGGACAAAAAATCGAACATCAATCCACAGAGGCCGATCAATATTTTACCAAGGAATTGGGTAAAATGGTTATAATGCGTTAAGCAATGAAATTACTTCGTTTTTTTAGTTTGATTCTGTTTTTTGTTTCATGCGGAAGAAATCCCGCAATTAAAGATGATTATGATAGATTGGTAGATGCGGAAATAAACCGACGCTATGAAATCCTAAAACAAACAGATTCATTATTAAATAGAGACGAAATCAGCTTAATTCACAAGGAGGTCAGTCAACTCATTTTATTAAGTAAAGATGCTGAAAACGCAGGAAATGTGATTGAAAGTATAAATATGTATTTCACAAATACGGTAAAAAAATTTAATATTCCTTACGAAGGTTTTGTAGTAATATTAAAAACAATGAATTTAAAAACCATTGAGGCCAGTATAAAAACCAACGAATTAAATTTGCTCGATAAGATTATTTTTACCCAAGCAAGCATAACAAACGATAGTGTTATGATGGGCTCCGTTTATTAATTCACCGACAAAAGCTGCGTAATCACCTCAAAATAATTAATGGAATAAGTCTATTCATTACTTTTAAACCATGAAGCTTAATTACAGATATGTATTGGCGCACTTGGTAGGAATCATATTATTTCTTTCTGTTCCAATTTTAATTTCTCCTGATTTAATAAGGATAGAACGATTATTCACCATTCCTCCTTTTCTTCGCGATTTTTTTACCTATTTATTACTGCTTACCTTTTTTTATGTGAATTATTACATTTTGATACCGAAGCTTTATTATTCAAAAAAGTACATTTTTTACTTTGCAGTTGTGCTTGGCTGTTATTTGATAGCGGAAATTTTACCGCGCGTCTTAATTCACGATTTTCATCAGGTTAATCATGAAATGCATATGCCGCATGATGCGCCACTTCAAATGCCGGATGATATGCATGGCCCGCCTCATCACCGTCCTCATCAGTCGCCTCATCCCGGACCGCCGCCTTTCTTTTTAAAGACCGTATTCTGGATTGATGTTTCGAGACATTTTTTCCTTTTTTCAGGTGTGTTATTATTATCACTGATGCTTAAGATAAATGAGCGATTGAAGCAGGCGCACAAAGAAAAAATCAACGCCGAATTATCTTACTTGAAAGCACAAATAAATCCGCACTTTTTGTTTAATACATTAAACAGTATTTATTCATTAGCGATTCAGAAATCAGACGAAACAGCGAATGCGGTAGTGAAGTTATCGGGAATGATGCGGTATGTTTTAACCGAATCACAAAATGAATTTGTTTCACTTCAAAAGGAATTGGATTACATTAATAATTATATTGAATTGCAAAAAACACGACTCGATGCGAATGTGAAGCTGCATGTCTCCGTTAACGGATCTACGAATGGTAAAATAATTGCCCCTCTTATTTTAATTCCATTTATTGAAAACGCTTTTAAATATGGAGTAAACGCTGAAGAAAATTCGGAAATAAAGATAGAGATAAGTGTAAACGAAGCAGCTATAAATTTATTCGTCAAAAACAATAAAGTTAACATACGCCCTGATCCTGAGAATAGAAGTGGTTTAGGTATTGAGAATACGAAATCGCGACTGCAACTTTTGTATCCGGGCAAATATTATTTAAATATCGACGACAATTCAACATCATTTAGTGTATCTTTAAGTATCAAATCCTGATGATAAGGGCCATAGCCATAGATGATGAACCACTCGCTTTAAGAGTCATAGAAAGTTTTTGTAAGGAAGTTGATAAAATTGAGTTGCTGAAAACCTTTACTAAGCCACACGAAGCAATTGAATACTTAAAGGAAAATGATATTCATTTATTGTTTCTCGACATTAATATGCCCTCGATTAGCGGCATTGACGTAGCCAAAATGGTAAAAGATAAAATGATTGTTTTTACCACAGCATATAGCGATTATGCCGTGGAGGGATTTGATTTGAATGCCGTAGATTATCTGTTAAAACCATTTACAAAAGATCGTTTTAATCAAGCTGTTCAAAAGGTAAAACAGCTGAAATCAGTTTTGAAAAATGAAGAGCAAATGTGTTTTTATATTAAAGCGGATTATGCGCTTCATAAGATAGAGTATAAGGATGTCTTATACATAGAAGGTTTGGATGATTATATCAAGATTCATTTACCAAGCCGTAAGCCAATAGTAGCCAGAAGTACCATGAAAGGAATTTTGGAATTATTACCTCCTGATAAGTTTATTCGGGTTCACCGCTCTTTTATCGTACCTCTGGCTAGCATTAAGGCGGTTAAAGGTAAGATAATTGTATTGCCTGAGACAGAAATCCCAATCGGAAGCAGTTATGAGGTCGCTTTTCAGGACGCATTCAATAAGCGTTCATAATTGGTTTAAAATTTACCTCAAAACCCAACGGGTTTACCTCAAATTCCGTATATTTATTTAATAATTATTTAATATTGTTATATAAATAAATTTACATGAATAATTTAAAATTTACATTCAAGGCAGTCATGGCCTTAATGCTATTAGCATTTTCTACAAATGCGCAACAATGGAACGGGCTAACTTATTACAGTAATAATGGTTCTACCAGCGGGTATTTAATTGATACCAATAGCACCAACGTTAAAGTGTGGTCGTTTACCGGACAAGGTGGTACCGGTTATTCAACTCACCTAATGCCGGGTGGAATACTTTGGCGAACTGTGTCAAATTCGGGAGGAAATATACTAACAGGTGGTGGTATGACCGGCCGTATTCAAAAATGGGATTATGCAGGTAACAAATTATGGGATTATACTTATTCCTCTGCAACTTATTGTTTACACCATGATCATTGTCCGCTCCCAAATGGTAACGTATTAGTTATTGCGTATGATGTAAAAACCGCTACTGATGCTTACAATGCAGGAGCAACAAGTAGTATAACGGTTTGGTCGGAGAAGGTAATGGAACTTCAGCCGGTTGGTACAAATAGCGCTATTGTTGTTTGGGAATGGAAGCTATGGGATCATTTGGTGCAAAACTTGTATCCAACCAGAGCAAATTATCAAACCTCAATTGTAAATAATCCTGGTAAAGTAAACATCAATTACAATTTACAGAAGGATTGGGTTCACATGAATGGAATAGATTATAACCCTATTTTAGATCAAATAGTGGTTAGCTCACATAACCTTAACGAGTGGTGGATTATCGATCACAGTACAACAACTGCTCAAGCAGCTACAAGTAGTGGAGGTAATTCAGGCATGGGCGGAGATATTTTATACCGTTGGGGAAATCCTTTAGCTTATCAGGCAACCGGAACAAAAATATTAGACGTTACACATGATGCGCATTGGATTAAAGAAGGCACCACAAATGCGGGTTATTTAGTAGGTTTAAATAATAAAGGCTCAACCGGACCAAAAACAACAGTGGATCAAATCAGTGTACCGCGTTCTAACTACAATTATACTTTAGCGCTTGGAAGCGCCTATACGCCTTCTACTTTTAATTTACGTCATACTTCAACAGGTTACACCAGTAACATGGGAAGTTCAAATCAGTTTCCAAATGGAAATCAAATGGTTTGTTTAGCTATGTCAGGAACTATCTATGAAATAGATCCGGCCGGAAATGTTATTTGGACCAAAACTACGGGCGGAGCTTGTCCTCAGTCGCATCGTTACAGTCAATGTTATATTTCTAATCCTGCACCGGCTCAACCTAGTATTTCAGTGAGCGGGAATGATTTGGTATCAACAACCGGAGTAACCTATCAGTGGTATGTAGATGGTAATTTAATTTCGGGAGCAACATCTCAGAATTATACGCCTACTCAAAACGGAATTTATGTGGTTCGCGTGACGGATTCTAACGGCTGTGTATACGCTTATTCGGCAGGATATCCTTATACATTAGTTACTGGTATTAAAGAAAATCAAATTGCTGCTAACTTAAAAGTGTATCCAAATCCATCGAATGGAGTAGTTACTATAGATGATTGGTACATTAAATCAATTGGTTATTCTGTTAATGTGATCGATGCTAAAGGTAAAATTATCTTAAGCGCACAGAATGAAAACAAATTAGATCTATCATCGTTTGATAGTGGCGTTTATTTTATCTCCATTCAAACGGCAGACGGAATGTTAATTAACAAACGTGTATCATTAGTAAAATAATTAAAATGAAAAAATATATATTTCTAGCCTTAGTTTTATTATCTGTTACAAGCATACAAGCTAAAAAGGTGAAGTTTGCGGTGGATATGAATACATTCACTATAAGTCCAAACGGAATTCATTTAATGAGTGATTTTCAATCTATACTTGGTTTGACGGGCGGCGATTGGCAACCCAACACTTTAGCCCTAATCCAGGAAGGTTCATCTACAATATATAGTGTTATTGTAGATATTCCGGCATTTACAAAATATGAATTTAAGTTTGTAAACGGAACTTTTGGTTATGAAGCGGAGTTTGTGCCTGATCAATCGCGTGTTGGTTACAGCTTCAACGACAACCGTTGGTTATATGTAGATTCATTAAAAAATGACACCACCTTTGTAGGAGCTATTCCGTTTTCCGGCAATGCGCCGGCAGGTAAAAAACTGATTCGCTTTTTAGTGGATATGTCTAATGAAACTTCAGTATCATCAAATGGTGTTCACGTTGCAGGTAATTTCCAAACACAAACATGGAATACAAAAAACAACATACTCTACAGTTTTGGCGGTGGTGTATATGAAGTGATTGCTTATGCTCCGTCAGGAAATTATGAATTTAAATATTACAATGGTAATACAGCCGGTGACGCTGAAACAGTTCCTTCTGCTTGCGCCACCAATAATAATCGTACACATAACTTAATTGCTGATACAATTTTACCCACTGTTTGTTATAAAGCTTGCGTTACATGTAACTTAGCGAGTGTATATGAGTATAGCAGTGAAATCCGCGGAATAAAAATGTACCCGAATCCATTGGTAAGTAGTGCAACACTTGAGTTTAAAGACAAGGGAACCAATTACGAAGCAACCATCATGGATTTATCCGGAAGAGTTCTTCAAACTTATAACAGCTCTAACGGAGAAAATATCGAAATCAAGAGAGATGATTTAAAATCCGGAATTTATTTAGTAAGAGTGATTAACTCTCAAAATGCCAAATCGACTTCCAAACTTATTATTCAATAGTTTCTTTTAAATGAATCGTTTACATATTGCTTTTGTTTGCGTTGTAGCTGTAATTTTAAATACAGTTACAGCGCAAACTTTTTATAATACAGCTAATATTCAAAAGATAGAAGTTCAATTTTCTCAACCAAACTGGGATTATATGCTCGATACGGCCAAACTTGGCAAAGAGAATTATATAATGGCTCAGTGGGTAAAGATAAACGGAACTTATTTTGATAGTGTTGGTGTTAAGTACAAAGGCAATAGTTCTTACGATTCAACTTATAAGAAAAACCCTATTCATATTGAATTGAATACTTACAAAAGTCAATCTTATCAAGGTTATAAAGATGTTAAGCTAAGTAATGGTTATGCCGACCCTTCGCTCGTGCGTGAGGTCTTAGCGTATGATATTTTGAAAAATTATATGCATTGTCCTCAAGCGAACTTTGCCCAGGTTTATATTAATGGAACATATATGGGAGTTTATTCCAATGCAGAGAATATTGACAAGAAGTTTGTTTCCGATCATTTTTATTCTTCGAATAACACGTTTGTAAAGTGTAATCCAATTGGCGTGGCTACTACAAATACCAAAAGTAATCTTCGTTATATCACAGGCGCAGACAGCAGCGGGTATTTTAATTTTTATGAGATGAAATCCAATTACGGATGGAATCAATTAAAAGACTTATGTGACTCTGTAACTAACAATGCTAATAGTATTCCGAATGTGATGGATTTAGATCGTGCTATTTGGATGTTGGCATATAATAATGTAATCGTGAACTTAGACAGTTACAGTGGCGCATTTGCACAAAACTACTATCTCTATAAAGATAACACGGGGCATTTTAACCCGATTATCTGGGATTTAAACATGTCGTTCGCAGGATTTCCACATCTCGGATTTTCTAATTCAAGTATGGCGAGTTTATCCATTACCAACTTGCAACAAATGCCAACCAATATTCACAGCACTGACCAGTATTGGCCGCTTATTAAAAATATAATGAGTAATGCGCAATATAAGCGTATGTACATAGCGCATATGAAAACGATTTTAAATGAAATGATTGTTTCCGGTGCTTATGCAACAAAAGCAACCGCTTTTCAAAGTGTGATTGATACAGCGGTTCAATCCGATAATAATAAATTCTTTACTTATTCGCAGTTTCAAAATGCCATGACGTCTAACATTTCTGTGGGAAGTTACTCGGTTCCGGGAATAAGCACGTTAATGAATGCCCGTGCCGCATATCTGAATGGTACTTCTGAATTTACTGTAACAGCCCCAACAATTACTTCAGCAACATCTATTGCTACACCAAGTTTAAATGCAGCAGTTACGATTACGGCAAACGTTTCAAACGCAAACGGAGTGTATTTGGGTTATCGTTTCGCGAATACTTTAAAATTTCAACGTATTTCCATGTATGATGATGGACTACATAATGATGGTGCTTCAGGAGATAATGTATTCGGTGTAACTTTTACTATGACCGGCAGTCAGGCACAGTATTATGTGTATGCCGAAAATAATAATGCCGGTAAGTTTGCACCTGAGAGAGCAGAACATGAGTTTTATAGTTTGGTTGCCATTCAAACTGCTACCGTAGGTCAGGTAAAAATAAACGAGTTTATGGCCGACAACCAAGATGATGTGCAAAATGAATTTAATCAATATGAAGACTGGATTGAATTGCATAATACTACTTCAACACCACTTGAATTGTCAGGTTTGTTTTTAACGGATAATTTTGCGAGTCCGTCAAAATTTACCATTCCACAAAATACAATCATTCAACCGAACGGTTATTTGATTATTTGGGCGGATGAGAATCCATCAACTGCATCGTATGTACATGCCAATTTTAAATTGGCAGCCGCCGGCGAACAAATTATGCTGAGTAATTCAACCGGTGCAGTATTAGATAGTATTTCATACGGGGTGCAGCAAACCGATAAGTCCATGGCGCGCTGTCCGGATGGCATAGGTTCATTTACTGTTACTGCTTTCCCAACTTTTAAGTTATCCAATTGCGCGATAAGCGTGGAGGAGTTGAATGGTGAGCAAGGACTTCTGAGCGTTTATCCTAATCCGGCTTCAGGTATTTTACAAATAAGTTACTCTTTGAGTAATGAAATTCCAATTGAAATAGTAAATGTTATAGGAGAAGTGGTTTACAAGACCACCGTTCAATCAAAAACAACTATTGATGTATCAGGGTTTAGTCCGGGATTATATGTTGTGAAAAGCAAGAACGCATCGAAAAAAATCATTATCACAAATTAAAATTTATGAAGCAAAATTTAGCAAAGTGCTTTAAAGCCGCGATTTTATTTACGGGATTAATTTTTGCAATAGCATCTTGTAAGAAGGTCGCCGGAGAAGGCGGAAAGGCAAGTATAAGAGGAAAAATTTGGGTGGAGAATTGGAACTCAAGTTTTACTGTTTTAAATGGTGAATATGCAGGAGCTGATGTAGATGTATATATAATTTATGGTGATGAAACCAATTATGGTGATAAACAAACTACAAATTACAAAGGAGAATTTGAATTCAAGTATTTAAGAAAAGGTAAGTACAAAGTGTATGTTTATTCTCAGGATAATACCTTCACAGCTCAATCCGGTGATACGGTTGTTGTGAAAGAGATTGAGATAAAAGACAAGAAGGAAAAGGCGGATTTAGGAACCATTACTATTTTTGATTAAAATGAAACGTTTACTTTTTGCAACGTTATGTATATGTATAGTCTCGATTTCTTTTGCTCAAAAGAAAAAGGAAGTTAAGAAGTACAAAATAAAAGCAGTGACTGTTTCCAATACTGAAAACGGAAAAACCATTAATGATAGTCGAACGGTGTTCGGTACAACCGGTGAGGCCATTGAAGAAATTAATTATGATAAAAACGGGGTTCTAAAAACAACGATTAAATATAAGCACAATAGCGAGGGTGATGTGTTGGAAGAGGCTGAATACGATGAGAAGGGAGCATTAAAGGAGAAAAGAAATTTCAAGTACAGCTCATTAGGGGAAAAGATTGAAGAAACGATTACAGATACAAACGGAAAGTTGGTAAAAAAGAACGTTTATACATACGATGGTAAAGGTCTAAAAACAGAACGTAAATCTTTCGACGCAAATAATAATTTAATTTCAGTAAAAAAGTATACTTACGAGTATAAATAATTTGGAGTCTGTTCAAGACATATTGATGCATTTCGAACCTATCAGTCTCAAAGAGATGGATACCGTAAAATTAATGGATCGCACAGATACTAAATTCACTTTTACTGAAAACGAATTGGAGAAAGTGCTTTTAATGGTAAAAGATGATTATAAGGTTTTGGAGGTGGAAGGTAAACGTCAGAGCGCTTACAAAACCTTGTATTACGATACCGACAATTTAAAAATGTATCTGAATCACCATAATGGTCATTTAAACCGATACAAAATCCGTCACCGTACTTATGTGGATAGCGACACCGGCTATTTGGAGGTGAAGTTTAAAAACAATAAGGGAAGAACTATTAAAGAACGAATTAAAAAGAAATTGACCCCAATGACTTGGGAAAAAGAGACGGGTGACTTTCTTCTTGCCAAAACTCCATATAGTCCGGATGTTTTAAAGCCTACTTTGTGGGTGAATTACAAACGAATAACTTTAGTAAGTAAGAATAATACCGAACGCGTAACAATTGATGTGGATTTGGAATTTATTAACGAAGGCTTAACACAAAATTTAAACTCCTTAGTAATTGCTGAGGTTAAATTAGATAAAAAATCTCCCTCTGTGTTCTTGTCAAAAATGAAGGAATTGCACATTAGAGAAGGTTCCATCAGTAAATATTGTATGGGGATAGCTTTAACTAAACCTTACGCGAAAAAAAATAACTTTAAAGAAAAATTACAATCGTTAAAAAATATTCTACATGGAAGCAGGCTTAATATTGCAAATAGCTGATGAAGTAGCAACAGGTCCGGGCTTAGACGCCTTTTATAAAATATCAGCAAAGCTTGGATTGAGGTTTGTTGTCGATTTTTTATCTGTACTCATTTTAATTCGTTTCGTTTATTTCCCTATTTATAAAAAGCGCGAATTATTCTTTACTTACTTCGTTTTCAATATTGTGATTTTCATGATATGCTTCCTATTAAATAAAGTTGATTTGAGTATGGGAGCTGCCTTCGGTTTATTCGCTGTGTTTAGTATGTTACGTTATCGCACGGAGGATATCAGCCTTAAAGACATGACTTATTTGTTTTTAGTAATTGCAATCGGATTAATTTCGGCGGTTACTAAAATTAAAGGCACAGCCGATTCAACTGAAGCAATGTTTGTAGGTTGTATTAACGGATTAATCATTATAGTGGCCTATCTTTTAGAGAGCAAATTATTAATGAAGAAGGAGTCGGTTAAAACCATAGTGTATGAAAACATTAATTTAATTGAAACTTCACGTGAGAAGGAATTGATTGAGGATATTAAAAAACGCACAGGTATCAACGTACACCGTGTATCTGTTCAAAAGATTGATTTTTTAAAGGATTCCGCAGTTGTTAAGATTTTTTATTTTGAATAAAAGTTTACGACATATTGTATCTGTTCTCATTTTGTTTTCTGCTTCTTTTGTAGTGGCACAATCCGATTTTGAGGATGATGCCGCGCTATGGCTTAATTTTTACTTCGAAAAGAAAATTACCGATAACATTGATGCGCATATTGAGTTTAAGAATCGCTTTAATAATAATGTATCTGATTATAGATTGGGCGCTTTGTTTGGAGGGTTTTCATACAGTGTAAATAAATACATAAAAGCAGAAGCGGAGTATGGATGGGGTAAATCGCGTAACCTCAATGGTACTTACGGCAATCGTCACAGAGGTAATTTCTCTCTAACCTTTAAAAAGAAATTTGGTTCATTAGCTATTTCATACCGAAATATGTTTCAGTTACGAATGCGTGATATTTACACCAGTGAAAATGGGACTGTTCCGGTTTACATGAACAGAAATAAGTTAACGCTTAAATATGAAATAAATAAACGCATTACCGCATATGTTTACGAAGAGGTTTATTTACCGTTTTATCAGGTGCGGAATAAAGGATTAAGCCGCTCGCGGAGTGCTGCCGGAGTTGAATACAACTTGACAAAAAAAATAACCCTGGAGGGCTATTTTTTATTACAACACGAGTTAAATGCCTTTAATAAAACCAATCGTGATTTTATTTACGGTTTAACTTACGCGCATAAATTTTAATGTGCTTTTTCGTTCGAAGCAATTTCTTTTTTCTTGAATCTGCGGTCAGTTAGGGTTAACAAGAAATTTTCCAAATCTTTTTTCTCGCCTTCAGTTAAGCCTAATGGTTTATTCAATAAACTATCGCGATTAACGCTGTTATTTACAAATTTATCCGGTTCATTATAATAGTCGATAACTTCGCGTAAAGTTTTGTGCATCCCGTTATGCATGTAAGGTGCTGTCATGGCAATGTTGCGTAAGCCCGGTGTTTTAAAGCGACCAATGTCTTCCGGTTTACGGGTCACTTCAAAACGTCCACTGTCGTTTAGATCTTTTCCGTTAAATAATCCAAGGTTTCTAAACATATCGTTGGTAAAATCCGGACCAAAATGACAATCAAAACACTTTCCTTTCACGTTAAATATTTCTTGTCCGCGGCGTGCAGAAGCCGAAAATTCTGTAGTATCTCCGGTTTTCATATAATCATCAAAAGGAGTGTCGTTTGTTTCAAGGGTGCGCTCATAGGCAGAAATGGCTTTCGCAATATTATCGCGGTTTGGCATTTTGCCATAAACACGCATGAAAAAGCGGGGGTAGTGTGGGTGTTTATAGAGTCGTTCAATCAATGCGCTTACAGGCAAATCCATTTCAACAGGGTTTTCAATCGGACCTAAAGCCTGTCCCTCTAAAGTCTCTTCACGGCCATCCCAAAACTGAAAATTACGTGCGCTTTGGTTCATGGCACTCGGTGTATTACGGTCGCCTTTTCGTCCGTGTACTCCTACACTTGTAGGTGTATTATCTGCAAATGCGAATTCAGGTTTGTGGCAGGATGCGCAGGAAATAGTACTATCACTCGAAAGGAGCGGGTCGAAAAAGAGCAGTTCTCCTAATTGTTCTTCACTATATACCTCTTTAAATTTGGCTTCATTATCACTACATGAAATGAGTGCCGGAAGGGCGGCAATAATTATTAACTTTCTCATGTCGTAAATCTAGTTAAATTTTATGGTTGTAAAAGTGACAAATGTTACTAAAACGATTAAATTAGCACAATGGAAAATCCTGAAATACAGGAAGAAAAAAAACTACCCTTTGATAATTTGTTTTTGAATGCCGGTTATGTAAATGGGAAAAACGAATGGTGGATGTATGTCTTTGGAGTTTGCGCTGCCATGCTGGGTTATTTTTTATTTCAGGTGGTGATGTTATTCCCGCTCATTAATGCCGCTATCAATAACGGAATTACATTTTCGCAAATTCAATCCGATCCCGAAATACTTTTTAATCCCGATAAAATCGGTCTGAATAAAAACATAGTACTCGCGCTTCTGTTTGGCATGTTTGTATTTGCATTGCTGGGTCTTTATTTGGCGGTAAAAAAGCTCCATTACAAATCCTTTTTATCCGTGATAACCTCTTATGATAAATTCCGTTTCGGTCGTTTCTTCTTTGCTTTTGGAATCTGGGGATTATTAATAATCATTGCAACTTTAGTGGGTTATTTTATGAATAGCGAGGATATCTCTATTCAGTTTGATCCTGTAAATTTTGCTATTTTAGTTGGCGTAACCGTATTGTTATTACCCATTCAAACGAGTACTGAAGAGATTTTATTCAGAGGGTATATGTTACAAGGCTTGTCGCAAGTTTTTAAAAACGGAATCTCTCCGTTAATTATTACTTCATTGTTATTTGGAGTGGTTCATATGAGTAATCCGGAGGCTTCTGCTTTTGGATGGGCAGTTATGTTACCTTATTACACCATATTTGGTTTCTTTTTAGGTGCTTTGGCGTTATTGGATGAGGGCTTAGAACTAGCAATGGGAATACACTGCGCCAATAATTTAATTTCCAGTTTATTGATTACGTCACCAAACGGTGTATTAAAAACCGATGCGATTTTTGTAGCTAAATCAGAAAATCCGGGAGGAGAATTTTTAACATGGTTTGTATTAGCGGCGATTACATTTACCATTTTTTGGCTCAAATATCGCTGGAAAAATTTTAACTTGCTTATTAAATAATTTTATGCTGAAGCGTATTTTTTTAATTATTCTGTGTGGCTTAAGTTCGATCACGGCTTTAGCGGATAAAGACTATCATTATCTTATTAATTTAAATAAGGTAGTGGATGACAAAATCACCATTGAGTTAACACCGCCCAACATGAGTGAAAATGAAGTGGTGTTTAATTTTCCTGCCATGGTTCCTGGAACGTATGAGGTGTATAATTTCGGAAGATTCGTAAGTAATCTGAAAGCTTTTGGTAAAAACGGAAGCGTAATTACTGTTCAGAAATTAAATGATGATTCTTATAAATTATCGCCGGCTTCACAAATTCAAAAAATAACATATGAGGTAGAGGATAGCTGGGATACAAAAATTAAAGAGAAAGTTGTTTTTGAACCGGGCGGAAGTAATATCGAAGACAATAAAAACTTTGTATTTAATACGCATTGCTTTTTTGGATATTTCACAGGATACAAACAAGCAAATTTTGTATTGGAGTTTGAAAAACCAAAAGGATTTTATCCTTCAACAGGCTTGAGCGATTTAACTTTAGGTGAATTCAGAGATGTAATTAAAGTGAGTGATTATAATTCTCTGGTTGATTCTCCTATTATGTACAATTTGCCTGATACGGCAACTATAATGGTGGCAAACACGAAGGTTTTAGTGTCTGTGTATTCGCCCAATGGTGTAGTTAGTTCAAAGTATGTCGCCAGAGATTTAAAACGTCTTCTTTACGCTCAGCGCGATTATTTAAACGGAGAATTACCGGTGGATAAATATGCGTTTTTGATTTATCTATCTGATAAACCAACACTCAGCGGTTCTTCGGGCGCTTTAGAACATTCTTATTCTTCATTTTATGTTTTACCTGAAGTAGATACAGCCTCCATTGCTCAAACGCTTAATGATGTTTGCGCGCATGAATTTTTTCACATTGTTACACCCTTAAATATTCACGCGGAAGAAATCGGTGATTTTGATTTTAATAATCCTAAGATGAGTGAACATCTTTGGTTGTACGAAGGATTAACCGAGTATTCAGCACACCATGCTCAGGTTTTAGCCGGTCTAATAGGCTACGATTATTTCTTTCAGGTGATGATGGATAAATACAATAATTCTATCGAACAATATAACGACACGGTGCCGTTTACTTTTATGAGTAAGCATGTTTTAACGGAGCATTATCATAAACAATACAATAACGTTTATGAAAAAGGCGCGCTCATTAATATGTGTTTGGATATTATGCTTCGTTATTATAGCGACGGTAAATATGGCACTCAGGAATTAATGCGCGATTTGGCAAAAAAATACGGTAAAGACAAATCCTTTAAGGATCCGGATTTATTTAATGATATAGAGAAATTAACCTTCCCTGAAATTCGTAAATTTTTAGATGAACATGTAGCAGGACGAAAACCTTTGCCAATGGTGGAAGTGTTTAAAATGGTGGGTCTCGATTTAATTAAGGAACGCGAAACAGAAACGATTACATTGGGTGGATTTGGTATCGGTTATAATGATAGTACAAAACGTTTGATTGTGATTGATGTGAATGAAGTGGATGAATTTGGAAAACAATTCAAGTATAAAGTAGGAGATGAGCTTTACTCTTTTAATAACCGATTGCTAACGCTTGATAATGCGCGGGAAGTTGTTGGAGATTTTATGTCTACAACTGCGGTTGGTGATAAATTGGTAATTGAAGTTTACCGTAAGGATAAAAAGGGAAAGTATAAATTAAAAAAACTGAGTGGTAAAGTAAAGAAAGTAAAGATTATTGAGAAAAATATCATTGATGTTTCCAAGAATCCGACTGAAAAACAAATTACAGCCCGCCGCACATGGTTGGGCATTGAATAACGAATGCGATTGTCTATGAAAAAAATAATTCTAATAGTAATTTGTTTATTATCCTACTATGGAATAAATGCTCAGTCTCTACCCCCGGGCAGCTATACAAGCACGAATAAAAAAGCCATCAAATATTACGAAGAGGGGAAAAAGTTTTATGAAGTAAGAAAGGATAAAGAAGCTGAAGAGGTTCTGTTAAAGTGCTTAAAGGAAGATGATAACTTTGTGGAAGCACATTCGGCTTTGGCTTTTCTTTTCATGGAGCATGGTCGCGCTGAAGAAGGTATTCCTCATTTTGAAAAAGCAATTGCAATTAATCCAAAGTTCTTTCCTCAAAACCAATATTATTTGGCCAATGCTTATATGATGGCCGGTAAATATGATAAAGCTGTTACAACGTACGAGAACTTTTTGAAAATCGAACGCGTGAATCCTCAAATGAAGGAAGCTGCTGCGAATGAAATCAAGAATGCAAAGTTTGGAGCAAATGCCGTAAAAAATCCAAAGCCGTTTAAGCCTGTTAATATGGGTGCAGGGGTTAATACTAATTTCAATGAATATTTCCCAAGCATAACGGCCGACGGCAAGCAGTTTTTATTTACGCGTGAAATTCGTGAAGGCGAACAAATTCATCAGGAAGATTTTTACATGAGTAATAAAGGATCTAGTGCTTGGGAAAAAGCTTTTCCCATGACCGGTGTAAACACACCCGGAAATGAGGGAGCACCTTCTATTTCTGCTGATAGAAACTACATGTTCTTTGCGTCTTGTATGGAGATGAGTGGCGACTATGGCTCACCGGACAGAAAAGGTTATGGAAGTTGTGATATTTTTTATTCGCAAAAAGTAAATGGTAAATGGACAAAACCCGTGAATGTTGGTCCGCCAATTAATACAGCGAATTGGGAAACTCAACCATCTTTTTCAAGTGATGGAAAAACGTTGTATTTCATTCGTGGTTTAATTAGTCGTGGTGATATTAAAGAACAAGATATTTATGTAAGCACCATAGGAGAAGACGGACGATTTACAACGCCAATTAAATTAAGTGATAAGGTTAATACTACAGGACAGGAAGAATCTGTGTTTATTCATCCGGACAATCAGACTTTGTATTTTAGCAGCGATGGACATCCGGGATTAGGAGGATTAGATATTTTCATGAGTAAAAAGCAAGCGGATGGAAGTTGGGGAGAAGCGGTTAATTTAGGTTATCCTATTAACTCATATAAAGACGATAATAGTTTGCTGGTGGATCCGAGTGGTAAAATTGCCTATTTCGCCAGTAATCGCGAAGGAGGCTTCGGTAATTTAGATATTTATTGGTTTGAATTACCGGAAGATGTTCGTCCGGAAAAACTCACTTACGTAAAAGGGAAAGTGTATAATGCTAAAACCAAAGAACCGCTCGAAGCAAAATTCGAATTGTTCGATTTAGAAACACAGCAAAATGTAACAGAGTCTTATTCCGATAAAGCGGGACAATTCCTTGTTACACTTACTGCCAACAAAAATTACATTGTGAATGTGAATCGCGATGGCTTTTTGTTTTACTCCGATAACTTTTCGTTAAAAGGGAAAGTGGCAGATTTTGACAAACCATTTCTATTGGATATTCCTTTACAACCAATTGATACAGGTAGTACAGTTGAGTTAAAGAATGTGTTTTTTGATGTGGATAAATGGGAATTAAAACCTGAAAGTAAAGCCGAGCTCGATAAATTGGTTTTATTCCTCACTAAAAACCCAAATGTAAAAATTGAGTTGGGCGGACATACCGATAACAGTGGTAAAAAGGATTGGAATAAAACTTTAAGTACAAATCGTGCTAAATCAGTATATGATTATTTAATTACTAACGGTAAGATTGCCGCGGCACGTTTAAGTTATAAAGGGTATGCCGAAACTCGCCCTAAAGTACCTAACGATACGCCTGAGAATAAAGCCAAAAACCGTCGTACCGAATTTAAAGTGGTTGGAAAGTAATTTCTGAATGAAAACAGCGCCTGTTAAATTATCTCTTTTTAAATTAGTTTTTCTTTTTGTTTTTTTCTCTTGTGCCGATTCAAAACCGGATCAAGTACCTGAGCAAAAAGCTGATTTCTGTTCGCAAATTCATAGCGTGGATTCTGCTACCTTAAGCAAGGAGCTGGAGCCCTTAGCGGATTCGATGCGAACTAAAACGGGTATTTATGTGTTGGAAGATGGTGATGGCGCCATGGTAACCCGTGCTTGGTTGGCCGAGCACGCCGAGAAAACTATCGATATTCAGTATTTTATTTTTTCAGTAGATAATGTTGGGTTAATAGCCTGTGATTATTTGGTAAGAGCAGCCGATCGTGGTGTAAAGGTGAGAATATTGGTGGATGATATTATGGTGGAAGCCGGTATTCACGAAATCCTCACCATGGATTCGCATGAGAACATTGAGATTAAAGTCTACAATCCCGGCGTTAATCTTGGTAAAAATTTAGTTCAGAAACTTGGAAAATTTGCTTTCGATTTTGTGAAAGCAAATCAACGAATGCACAATAAAACATTTATTGTAGATGATAAAGTAGCAATTACGGGCGGAAGAAATATTGCGGATGAATATTTTGATTATGATCATGAATATAATTTCAGAGACAGAGATGTCTTAATGCTGGGGAAAGTCACCGGTCAAATGCATACGTCTTTTGAAGAATTTTGGAATCATTCATTAAGTGTACCTGCCGCAAAATTGGTAAGCGAACCGGAGGAAAAATTTGATTCAAAGAACAGGTTTGAGCGTTTGCATCAATACGCTTGTAATCCTGAAAATTTTTGGCCACAGGTTCGTGAAAAAATTCAATCACTTCCAATGGTATTTAAACACATTCGCGAATCAGGCGAACTGGTATGGCTCAACGAAGTTCATTTTGTATCCGATATCCCCGGAAAATCTGAAAAAGCAGACGGCTTGAGCGGAGGTGTTACTACCTCTGCATTAATGAACCTCATTAATAAGGCTAAACATTTGGTTACAATTCAATCTCCTTATTTAATTACTACAAAACTTGGACAAGATTTATTTGCGGCAGCTGTAAAAAGAGGCGTGAAGGTGCGAATACAAACCAATAGCTTAGCCTCCACCGATAATTTGGAAGCATTCAGTGGATACCAACGTTGCCGCAAAGATTTATTAGAAGCAGGTGTGGAGATTTATGAATTCAGACCTGACGCAAAGTGCAGATTTGATATCATGACAGGCGCACTTCAAAAGAAAGTAAATTATACGCCCGTGTTTGGCTTGCATGCAAAGTCGATGGTTATTGATGATTCTATTACGGTAATCGGAACTTTTAATCTTGATCCGCGCAGTGCCAATCTTAATACGGAATGTTTTGCAATCATTCCATCTGTTAAAGTGGCAAATAAAGTGTTACAGGAAATTGAAGTAGAATTAAAGCCGGAAAATTCCTGGCATACCACATTAGATTGGAATCCTGATGCGGAAGCAGGAATTAAAAAGCAATTGAAAGCCTCGAGTAGAAAAGCAGTTCCTACAGGTATTTTATAATTACTTGAAATGCTTTGGTGGAAACTTAATCTACTTTTCTAATTCGCCCGTGTTAACATAATAATTCGAAGTTTGTTCTTCTTCTTTTGGTTTACTTTTTTTTACCGATACACTATCGCGAATGTTTTTCTGAACGGCAACAGCGGCAAACAAAGCCAATGTAAACGACATGCCGTAAAAACCTTTTTCACTTTTGTCCAGCTCTGCGTTCCATAATCCAACCACTAATAATAGTATCGACAGTACTGTACAAAACCAACTAATCCCATAGTAAATGGATGTAACCGGTATACCTTCCAAATCATCACGCACCGCTTTTTGCAATGAAATAACAGAAAAGAGACCGAACATTAGCACAGTAAAATAATAACCTTTTTCATTCAAATACATATTAGCATTCCATAATCCAACGATATAAGAAATGCCGCCGGTTAATAGCGCTAACCATGAAGCGCCAATAAAGGCATTTGAGGGTTTTTGAGTCATAATTTGTTTTTTAATTATGATTCAAAAGTAGAGGGGAATAAAATGAAATTTTTTGATGTGAATCAAAAATAGTATCGCTTAACTAATTTTCACAAATGAATAGATAATTCAATATTAAGTGAAGGCTTATTTGAGTTTGGTAAATCCAAGAGAGCAAATACAAAACAC
The DNA here is from genome assembly GCA_017303905.1 of Bacteroidota bacterium. Taxonomy (NCBI): domain Bacteria; kingdom Pseudomonadati; phylum Bacteroidota; species Bacteroidota bacterium. The sequence goes on along the minus strand of JAFLBH010000003.1, from coordinate 325,799 downwards.
CATTGATACTAGTACAAACGCAATATTATATCCTTTATGATCTATGACTAAAGCTACTAAGTATGGGCCAAATGTTTGAGCGACACCCCAGGCCATTGTAAATAAGGCAGCATATTGTCCTCTGTTGTGTGGTTTACTTCTTTTTGTCCAGTATGTATTCATAAAAGGCATGGCAATTATTTCACCAATCGTAATTACTAAAATCATTAATAAGCTAATCATAGCTGCGGGACCCGGAATTAATAAACATAGAAACGATAAGGCGCAAATTAAAGTGCCGATTGCCATGTAAAATGAAATGTTGCGTTTTCCTTCTAACAGATAGATTAAAACCATTTCTAAAATCACAATCAACAATCCATTTACAGCCATCAAAAAACCTATGTATTTTTCACTTAAGAATAATCCATCGCGGAAATATTTCGGAACTGTAGTGAACAATTGAAAAAAGCATAAACCAAAAAGCATCACCAAAATAATATACCACAAGTAGGTTTTGTCTTTGTAAGCCGACTCTTCCGTGGGCACTTCAACTTCTTCTTTCGTTTCGTTATTTTTTAAGCGCGGTGATTTAAATGTATAAAACAATAAAGTAGCCGCGGCAATATTAGTCATTCCGTCTACCCAAAAAAGAAGTTCGTAATTATAGGATGCAATAATTCCGCCTAACGAAGCACCAACTGCCCATCCTAAATTTATAGCCAAACGATTTAAAGAGTAGGAGCGTGTTCTGTTTTCAGCTGTGCTATAATAAGCAATGGCACTAGAGTTGGCGGGCCTGAAAGCTTCATTAACCATACTTAAGAAAAATGTGGTAACGCAAATTAGTTCGTAAGCTTTTACTTGTCCGAGTGTAATAAACATTACACCACCGAGAAGTAAGCTTAATAATTGTACTTTATGAAAGCCAATCCGGTCACTTAATTTTCCTCCAATAAAAGCACCAACTATCGATCCTAAACCAAAAAGTCCCATTACCGTTCCGGCCTGACTTAGCGTACAGCCCATTTCCTTTGTGGTTAAGTATAAGGTTAGAAACGGAACCACCATAGTGCCACTTCGGTTAACTAATAAAATAAGTGATAAAGTCCAGGTTTGCGGTGATAATCCCGTAAATGAAGTTTTGTATAAAGAAAGCGTTCGGTTAAGCATTAATCCTGCGTTTTCTTTTTGCCTTGTTTTAATTGTTTTTTGTATACTTTCCTCTGACGGCGAATCTCTTTTTTATTTCCCTTGTTAATGTCATCACTCACGCGATCGCCTTTTTTCTTTTTCAAATAGGGATTATAGGCAGTTTTGTTTTTACGTTCACCCGGCCTCCAGCGCCTCCAAACCCTCTTTTGTTTGCGCTTTCCTTGCATCATGGCGTCGTTTTGAGCCGGCAATAAACTGTAAGTAAAAATTGTTAAAAGTGTGATAATTATCCAACGCATATTGCAAATAACGGAACTTAGCCGCCTAATTAACAGCCTGGTTCTGATTAGTTTTTAACCATTCAGCGTTATTTAAGCATAAAATTGCCTGTTTTAAGGGATATAACTATCTTTGTTTAAAGCGTTTTTTATGACTAAAAACTGGACTAAAGAAGAGATTTTAGAAGTGTATAATACTCCTTTGATGGAGTTGATTTATAAAGCAGCTGAAGTGCATAAGCAACACCATAAGGTTGGAGAAGTGCAAGTAAGCTCTTTGCTATCTATCAAAACCGGCGGATGTCCGGAAGATTGCGCCTATTGTCCGCAAGCTGCGCGTTATCATACCGAGGTAAAAGTTCATAAACTAATGGATGTTGCTGAAGTAACCGAAGCGGCAGATAATGCAAAAGCAGGTGGAGCCAGCCGTATGTGCTTAGGTGCGGCATGGAGAGAAGTGCGCGATAACCGCGACTTTGATAAAGTGTTAGATATGGTGAAAACCATCAATAGTAAGGGTTTGGAAGTTTGTGCTACTTTAGGGATGGTAACAGAAGACCAAGCTAAGAAATTAGCGGATGCCGGACTTTATGCTTACAATCATAATTTAGATACGTCGGAAGAAAACTATAACAACATTATTTCAACTCGTAACTACGACGATCGCTTAAACACAATTAAAAATGTGCGTAAGGCCGGATTAACTGTTTGTTCGGGTGGAATTATTGGTATGGGAGAAAGTATTGAGGATAGAGTAGGGATGTTGTATACTTTAAGTCTATTACGTCCTCAACCGGAATCAGTTCCTATCAATGCTTTAGTTGCCGTGGAAGGTACACCGTTAGAAGATCAGCCTCCTGTTCCAATTTGGGATATGGTGCGCATGATTGCTACAACACGAATTATTTTACCAAATACCGCGGTACGTTTATCTGCCGGTCGTCAGGGAATGAGTATGGAAGGTCAGGCACTTTGTTTTTTAGCCGGTGCTAATTCTATTTTCGCGGGTGAAAAATTGTTAACGACACCGAATCCTGATTATAATCAGGACATGGAAATGTTTAAAATATTAGGTTTGAGTCCGAAAAAGGCCTTCGCAGATAAAGAAAAAGAAGCCTTAGTTTAAAATCGAAATCATGAAAAAATTATTTTTTGTATTGAGTTTGTTTGTTGCGTTTCAGTTAAGCGCTCAGACTGAAGTATCCGCGAAATACGATCGTATCGGAAAATTCTATAATGGTTATGCCATTGTTGAAGTAGCGGGTAAAAAAGGATTAATAGATTCCTTAGGAAAGGAAACCATCAAGCCTGAGTGGGAATCTTTAACCGGATTTGGAAAGGATGGAATAGGATATGCACGTAAAAAAGGAAAGGTAGGTTTAATTAAAACCGATGGTACTTTGTTGGTTGAACCAAATTACGAGCGCATCAGTGGTTTTAAAAATGGCCGTGCTATTATTTGCAAAGGTCCGTTTAAAGGTGTGATTGATTTTAGCGGTAAAATTATTATCGAGCCGAAGTACGAGCATTTGAAATTCGAAGAAAGCGGATTGGTTCGCGCACGTGCGAGCGGAAAAGAAGTGCTACTTAAATTAGAATAACAAATTTCAAAATGGTGAAAGGCCCTTTGCATTTACTTCAGATGCTTGAAGAACGTAAGCGCAAAGGGCTTTTTCGTTCCCTAAAAAACTACCAACATCTCATCGATTTTAGCAGTAACGATTATTTGGGATTTGCTAAAAAAGAACTTCTTCAATCCGGAATCTCAAATAAAGGTTTTCAAAGTGGATCTACAGGTTCTCGATTAATTTCCGGACATACGGCTATTGTTGAAGACCTTGAAAACAAAATAGCGGAGTTTCATTCGGCAGAAGCGGCACTTGTGTTTAATTCGGGTTATGATGCTAATTTAGGTTTGCTATCCTCAATAACTTCTAAGCACGATTTAGTTTTGTATGATGAACTAATTCATGCCTCCATACACGATGGTATTCGTTTAAGTTTAGCGAAGTCATATAAAATCAAGCATAATGATATTGAGCATTTAAAACGAATGTTAGAGAGGAATACAGACGTTGCCGGAAACATTTATATTGTTGTGGAAAGTGTGTATTCAATGGATGGCGATTGCGCTCCTTTGCTTGAATTAACAAAAGTATGTGATAACAAAAAGATATTTTTAATTGTAGATGAAGCACATGCCATTGGTGTATTTGGAAAGAATGGCAGAGGCTTGTGTAATGAATTAGGAATTGAAAGCAGTGTTTTTGCCCGCGTATATACATTTGGAAAAGCAATGGGCTGTCATGGTGCCGCTGTTGTTGGTAGTCAGTTATTGAAGGACTATTTAATTAATTATGCGCGCTCATTTATCTATACTACGGCTTTGCCTCCACACAGTATAGCCACCATTGCTGCGGCTTACGATTTATTAGTATCAACCAATACTATCTCGAAGTTGAAAGAGAATATTGAGTGGTTTAACGATTTGGCGAGAGAGAAAGATGGATTCATTGAAAGTAAAAGCGCTATTCATTGTAGGGTTTATGGTGATAATAACAAAGTGAATGAGATTGAGAATAAATTTGAAGCGGCGGGCTTATTTGTTAAGGGAATTAAAAGTCCGACTGTAAAAGCAGGAAGCGAGAGAATACGTATTTGCTTACATGCATTTAATACAAAAGAAGAGATTAAAAGACTGATAGATTTATTATAATGAAAAACTATTTTGTAAGCGGTATAGGTACTAATGTTGGAAAAACCATTGTTTCGGCGATTTTAACCGAAGCTTTGTCAGCCGATTACTGGAAGCCCATTCAGAGCGGAACAAGTGAAGGTACCGATAAAGAATCAGTTCGGTCATTGGTGTCTAATACCATTTCTGTTTTTCATCCTGAAGCTTATTTGTTGAAAGAGCCTGCTTCACCACATTTGGCTGCCAAATTGGAAGATGTAAAGATTGAGAAGAGAAATATCCAATTACCATATACCTCCAATAAAATGATAATTGAAGGTGCGGGTGGATTATTAGTTCCTATCAATGAAAAGGAATATGTGATTGAACTGGCACAGCAATTCAACGCTTCGGTCATTTTAGTCGTAAGTTCTTATTTGGGTTGTATAAATCATTCGTTATTGTCAATTGATTATTTGCTGAATCATAATTACAAAATACATGGATTAATTTTAAACGGAGATTTTCAGGAAGATGTTAAGTCTGCAATAATTAATTATAAAAACATTCCTGTTCTTGCTGAAATTCCCTTTTCGAAAAATGCAAATAAAGAATTCATAAGCGAACAGGCTTCCAAATTAAATATCTATTTGTTTTAATGAACCTGAGTGAAAAAGATAAAGCATTTGTTTGGCATCCCTTTACCCATTTAAAGAATGCTGATGAGCCCATTGTTGTTGAGCGTGCAAAAGGATTGTATTATTACGATGTGAATGGTAATAAATACATGGACGCAATTAGCAGTTGGTGGGTGAATTTACATGGTCATTCGCATCCATACATTTCGCAAAAAGTGGCAGAGCAAGTAAACCATATGGAGCATGTGATGTTCAGTGGATTTACGCATAAGCCGGCTGTTGATTTGGCTGAACGCTTATTAAAGCAACTTCCTTCCAATCAAAATAAAATATTTTATTCCGATAACGGTTCAACAGCTGTTGAGGTGGCGCTCAAAATGGCACTTCAGTTTTGGAATAATCAAGGTGAAGAAAAGCCTTTGTTTATCGCTTTCGAAAACGCTTATCATGGCGATACATTTGGAGGTATGAGTGTAGGAGAAAGAAATGTGTTTAATAATGCCTTCGAGAAATTGTTATTTGATGTGGTGCATGTTCCAATTCCGAATGAAGGAAATATAATCAACATTGAGCGACAACTCACTACACTTTTTCAGAATCATTCTGTAGCCGCGTTTATATTTGAGCCATTGGTTCAGGGTGCTGCAGGAATGGTTATGTATGAAGCGCAATATCTCGATCGTCTTTTAGCCTTATGTAAATTAAATAAAGTAATCACCATTGCAGATGAAGTAATGACTGGCTTTGGAAGAACAGGAAAGTTTTTTGCGAGTGATTATTTACAAAACAAACCCGACATTATTTGTTTATCAAAAGGATTAACCGGAGGTTACATGCCTTTAGGTGTTACTTCATGCGCGGAGTTTATTTATAAAGGATTTATTTCCGAGGATAAAACAAAAACGTTTTTTCACGGACATAGTTACACGGCTAATCCAACTGCTTGTTCGGCTGCCTTAGCGAGCTTAGACTTAATGGAGAAGGAGGAGACATTTGATAGTATAAAGCGTATAGCACAATTACATGCCGGTTTCTTATCAAAGATTAAATCGAATGATAAGCTCAAAGATGTAAGGCAATGCGGAACTATACTGGCCTTTGAATTGAATACTGAAGAACACACGCATTATTTGAACAACGTTTCTGAAAAAATCACCACTTACTTTCTGAGTAGAGGTATTTTGCTGCGCCCGCTCGGTAATGTGTTTTATTTGATACCGCCTTATTGTGTTACGGATGATGAATTAAAGGAGATTTATTCTGCAATAGAAGATTTCCTCGCTAGTTAAATCTGTTTTTTGCAACGACCGTACAGGTAAAACGGCTCACACAACATAATTCATTTTGTTCGTTGTAAATGCGTATATCCCAAACGTGATTTTTTCCGCTTACATGAATAGGTTTACAAATGCCTGTTACCATTCCGCTCGTAACCGCTTTTACATGATTGGCATTAATTTCAATTCCAACACCAATAAATAAGTCGCGATTAACGGCGCACCAACTGGCAACACTACCAATGGTTTCAGCTAAAGCCACGGAGGCACCTCCATGCAATAAGCCAAAAGGTTGCTTGGTGCGATTGTCAACCGGCATCGAAGCTTTGATGAAATCATCGCCAATTTCAGTAAAAGTAATACTCATGTGTTCGCCCAAGGTGCCTTCGTTTAGGGCGTTAATTTCAGTTAAAGTGGGAGTGTTATGCCAAATGCTCATAATATATTTTAACTTTGTGTAAACATAATGATATTTGAATTGTTATACTACCATGAAAACAAAAAATATACTCTTAATTGCCACGCTTATGCTGTTTGGTTTTGCATTTAAATTTAAAAAGGATAACGGCCCTAAGCCAACTATTTATGGTTTTAAAGTTAAAACCATTGATGGAGCCGAATTGGATTTTGCTTCTTTAAAGGGAAAGAAAATCCTTATTGTGAATACGGCCAGCGAATGTGGTTTAACGCCTCAATACAAACAATTGCAGGAGGTTTATGAAAAGTACAAGAATAAAAATTTCACCATCATCGGTTTTCCTGCCAATAATTTTGGAAGTCAGGAACCGGGTTCAAATTCTGAGATTAAATCTTTTTGTACTAAAAACTATGGGGTAACTTTCCCTATGATGGAAAAAGTTTCAGTAAAAGGCGATGATATGTGCGAGCTGTATAAATGGTTAACACAAAAGGAGAAAAATGGGGTGATGAACAGTTCGGTGAAATGGAATTTTCAGAAATACATGATTGATGAAGAAGGACACTTAATCGACAGTGTATCGCCGGCAAGAAAACCGGATTGTAATAAAATCGTTAACTGGATAGAAGATAAGAAGTAATCGCTCACTTTATTAGACTATTCTAATGCCCGGTTTATCTAAATCGGGCATTTTTGTTTTTGTTAAATTCGTATATTCGTACGAATTCATTTTTTCTATGAAAATCGACATTTTAGCTATAGGTGTGCATCCTGATGATGTTGAATTGTCGTGCAGCGGAACCGTTTTAAAGCACATTGCCGAGGGAAAGAAGGTAGGAATCCTTGATCTTACACGCGGCGAATTGGGTACACGTGGTAACGCACAAATCCGAACCAAGGAAGCTATGAAAGCGGCTAAACTCATGGGTGTTTCTTTTCGCGATCAAATGAATTTGTCGGATGGTTTTTTTGCCAATGATGAAAAAACTCAGAAGAAGATAATCGAAAAAATCCGTCTCTATAAACCTGAAATCGTTTTATGCAATGCAATCAGCGACCGTCATCCTGATCATGGACGTGCCGCCAAATTAGTAGCGGATGCATGTTTTTATAGTGGTCTAATAAAAGTATCTACCACTTACAAAGGAAAGAAGCAGGATTGCTGGCGACCAAAAGCTCTTTATCATTACATTCAGGATAATTTCATTCACCCTGATTTCGTTATTGATATTACCGATTTTATGGATAAGAAAATGGAAGCTATCATGGCTTTCTCTTCACAGTTTTATAATCCAAAATCCAAAGAACCGGTTACGCCAATTTCCGGTCCCGAATTTTTGGAGGCAATTAAATCCAAGAATGTAATTTGGGGCAGAGCCATTGGCGCACGTTATGCAGAAGGATTTACGGTAAATAGATACCCGGGTGTAGAATCATTATTTGATTTAATTTAATATGAGTGATTCGGTTAATCATACCATTTTATTAGTAGATGATGAGCCGGATATTCTTGATTTCCTCTCCTATAATTTAAAAAAAGAAGGCTACACGGTTTATACTGCTAACAATGGAGCAGAAGGATTGGCAATAGCCAAAGAGAAAAAGCCGCATCTAATTGTATTGGATATTATGATGCCGGAAATGGATGGTGTTGAAACATGCCGACAATTAAAGGAGATTCCGGACTTAAAAAATACCATCATTACATTTTTAACCGCACGCAACGAAGAGTATACACAAATCACAGGATTTGAAGTGGGCGCTGATGATTTCATTACGAAGCCAATAAAGCCGCGTGTTTTTATTAGCAGAGTGAAAGCGTTGTTAAGACGTTATAAAAACGACACACCGGTTGTTGCAACTGTAGTTGATTTGGGCGCCATTAAAATAGATACAGAGCAGCACCGAGTTTATAAGAATGGTGATGTGATTGATTTACCCCGTAAAGAATTTGCGCTGTTGTTACTATTAAGCAGCAAGCCGGGAAAAGTATTTAAACGCGAAGTTATATTAGATACAGTTTGGGGTGATGATGTTGTGGTAGGCGACAGAACCATCGATGTTCATATTCGTAAGTTACGTGAGAAGCTGGGCGAAGAATACATTAAAACCGTGAAGGGGATCGGCTACAAATTCGAGTTCTGATTATTTCCCGCAGATTCCGCGGATAGGCGCAGATTTTTTTCTTTAAGTTTTCTGTTGCTTCATAATGAAATACTCTCTCCATAGTTTATTCGCGACTAAATCTCCAAATGACCAAAGTGCACCAGATTTTCTGTGCAGTTTTGTGCTTTTGTGTTTTGGTGGCTTATTTTTCTCTGAGCGTTTCTCCGTGCTGAATTTTGTTTCACGCAGAGGCGCAAAGACGCAGAGCATATGTTTATTCTGAAACTTAAGTGTTAAAAAAAAATATTTGTGTTCTTTCGTGAAATTAGTGGCTTATTTTTGTCCCGAAGATTCCGCGGATAGGCGCAGATTTTTTTCTTTAAGTTTTCTGTTGCTTCATAATGAAATACTCTCTCCATAGTTTATTCGCGACTAAATCTCCAAATGACCAAAGTGCACCAGGTTTTCCGTGCAGTTTTGTGCTTTTGTGTTTTGGTGGCTTATTTTTCTCTGAGCGTTTCTCCGTGCTGAATTTTGTTTCACGCAGAGGCGCAAAGACGCAGAGCATATGTTTATTCTGAAACTTGAGTGCTGAAAAAAATATTTGTGTTCATTCGTGAAATTAGTGGCTTATTTTTGTCCCGAAGAATGCGCAGATTTTATTTCAGTTGTCTTTGTTTTTTAAAGGATAATTACCGTCTTACAAATTTCTGGTAGGTGTAATCGAAATTGTTTTTCTCATCTTTGAAATGTTCTTCTTCCCATACCAATTCAAATTCATTCGATTTTATCTCCGGAAAAAAAGTATCTGCTTCGAAGTTTGATTTTACCAGGGTGCGGTAAATTTCGTTTACGAAGGGCATACTGAGTTTGTAAATTTCGGCACCGCCAATGATAAAAGCTTTTTCAACATCGCAGTTTTTTATCATTTCTTCAAAGGAGGCATACACTTCAGCTCCTTCAATTTTTAATTCCGTATTACGCGAAATGATAATGTTTTTTCGTCCGGGTAAAACACGGCCAATAGATTCAAACGTTTTACGACCCATAATAATCGGACTACCCATGGTTGTGGATTTGAAAAACTTTAAATCTGCCGGTAAGTGCCAAAGCAGTTTATTGTCTTTGCCAATTTCGTTATTTAAGCCTGTAGCAACTATCGAACTGAGGAGCATTTTAGTTTTCTTTAAAAGCTTTATTTAATCGTTTCAATAACACAAATAATATTATTGTGGCGAACATTAATAAGAAAAAATTCAAATAGAAATAATTGGCTTTGTTATCAAACTTATCCCAATTCTTTCCCATCACACCACTTAATTTATTTCCAATAGATGTTGCTAAACTCCATCCTCCCATCATTAAAGCAGTAAAGCGAGGCGGAGAAAGTTTTGACACCATGGATAATCCCATCGGACTTAAACACAATTCTCCTATAGTAATGACGCCGTAACTGGCAATGAGCCACCAGGCACTGGCTTTATGCATACCATTATCACTTTGGTACACTGCAAAAACCATTACTAAAGTAGAAAGCGCACTGATCAATAAACCGTAGGCGATTTTTGTTGCAGTAGTTGGTTCCTTACCGCGTTTACGTAAATAAACAAAGAAGGCAACAACGAGTGGAGTTAATGCCACAACAAAGAACGGGTTAATGGATTGGAATAATTCAGTTGAGATTAAGTTCAGGGATTCTCCTTCTTTAGGATAATTTTCGGGAGGAAGGTTTTTAAAATAGGTTGGATAATCATAACACAATTGTGCTTTGCCATTTTCATCTTTAATTTTTCTGAACTGTTCATCCAATTGATATACGCTATCGTTCGCCGCTTTCTTTTTCTCAATCATGTGGAGTTTATCAGATACTCCAACCATGTAAGTAGGCATTTCGCGATCGGTATAATGCTCGGCGTAGGTGGTAAGGGCTGTACCGTTTTGCTTGAATACAGTCCAGAATAAAATAACAATCACGAAAATGGTAAACATGGTGCCAAGAGGAACCTTTTCCTCGGCAGTGGCCTGCTTGTAAATTCCGGAATAAAATATAATTACCGGTATACATCCGAAGAAGAAGGCATCCGTACTGTCGCTTCCCATTATATTGCCAGGAATAATCCATCCGATGATTCCTAATACTAACGCAACACCTAATAACATCGCGAAGCGCATTAATAAAGGTTTGTCTTCCGGTTTAGGTTCTTTACGAACATCGGCATGCGCATAATGTTTGCTTCCTAACCAAAAAATAATGACGCCAATGAACATACCAATGCCCGCTGAAATAAAAGCAAAGCCCCAACCGAAATTATGACGCATAAAAGCTGCAATGAAATTGCAAACAAATGCACCGATGTTGATGCCCATGTAAAAGATATTGAAACCAAAATCTTTATTGGCTTTGTATTGAGGATCGTTATATAAATTCCCAAGAAGAGTAGAAATGTTTGGTTTAAAAAATCCATTGCCGACAATCATAGTTCCGAGGGAAGCATAAAAAGCCCATTTTTCGGGAATAGCGAGCATGCAATATCCAACACCCATTAAAATCCCACCTAGTGTAATGGAGAAACGGTAACCTAATTTTAAATCGGCGAGTAAACCACCCATAAACGGCGTTAAATACACGAAGGCAATGAAGGTTCCGAATATATCTGCGGCATCAGAATTATCTAATCCTAATCCTCCTTTGCCAGGAAGATCGGTCATATATAAAACAAAAATGCCTATCATGAGGTAATAGCCAAAACGCTCCCACATTTCGGTAAAGAACAAATAGGGTAGTCCTTTTGGATGTTTTCCTGTTGCTGTGCTCATAAAATTGTTTTGCTAAATATAACAGAAAAATGTCAGATTTGGAGTGTAGGAAAGCTGCATTTTAAAGGTCACGTCATTCCGTCCCGATAGCTATCGGGAGTAAACAGGAATCTTTTCTTTATTGAGATTTCTCGCTTAGGCTCGAAATGACAAATTGAAATAAATGTCATTCCGACCATCGGGAGGAATCTATTCTACTTAAAATAGTACTTATTACTAAGGTAAATTGTATCGTTTTGAAAGCTTTTGAATTTGATGCTGATGGTTCGGTTTTGCGCATTGCCACTTGAACCATTCACTTGCGTCGTAAACAAACCACACTTTTGGTATATTCTGGTTTTGGCCGGGGCCATGGAACTCTTTGCCGGTAATTCAGTCACAACAGTATCGCGGTAAAGATGACGGTAATTCATGCCCGGCATATACATCAATTTAAAAAGACTGTCGCTTTCTGTTTCAGCCAATTTACCATTTTCTATTTCAATAAAAGTATTGCAGCGACGTGATACGCCAAGTTTCAAAACAAATGTGTTGTTGGTATTTTGAATCGTGTCTGTTTTTTTGCCTGAATTAAAAAAGTAAATAGAGTAATCTTCTTTTTTTATTTTGATTTTATCGGGTTGTGAATAGACTCCGGAAGCAATAAATAACATTATATAAAATATTTTATATTTGTTAAAAAAATGAAATATGTATACTAAAAATAGCATTCTGGCAGGCTTACTTTTTTTAAGCATCTCGATTTTTGCACAAGATAGTGATTCGTTTAAGGATAAAGAATTTTCTTTGTTTGTTGGACAATCCTCTACAAATATTATAAATGATAATCTAAAGAGTGATAAGTACGCTAAAACCAGCGGAGCAAACTGGTTTAATCTTGGTTTTAATTATTGCAAATACTTTAACAAAAACCTGGGATTTATAATAGGATTAGAATATTCAGGCTATAAGAACATCACCGAATACAGAGGCGCGTTTTGGAGTGAGTCAACTCAAATCGACAGAGACGGCTATATTTATTACGCGGTAGCGGATGCCAATTACACACATACACGAACTGTACATACCGGTGAAGTGCCGATACAATTGCGTATCCAAGCACCGGTAAATTCAAGTGTACAGTTTTTTATCGATGCAGGCTTTAAAATAAATTTTGTGGGAAGTGCAAAAAACAAACAGGAAGGAACTTTTAAGAATAAAGGAGCCTATCCGCATACTACATTCGACAACGTTTACTTTTTAATTGAAGATGATGCTTACTATGGTTATAAAAGTTATAAGTATGATAAAACCTTAAGTATGGAGCCTGCCAGAGTAAATTTAGCTTATGTTCTCGGTTTTGGTATTAAAGCAAAAGTTAGCGATAATGCGTTTATACTATTTAATCCTGCGTATACTATGGGAATTACAGATTTAGTTTCGAAAAACAATCGTCCGGATTATGAAGATGTGTTTGGCGAGAAGAAAGCGCATTCGAAGTACTTGTTGCGCCAATTTGCGATTAGATTTGGAGTTGGTTTTTATTTGTAAACCTTACTTGTCCTCAATCTCTTTTTTTATTTCCTGAATTTGTTCGTGAACCTGATTGGTGATGCCACCGGTGCTTTCCTGAATATCACGTTTAATACCTTCACTGGCGTCTTTAAATTCGCGTATACCTTTGCCTAATGCTTTTGCAATATTCGGAATGCCTTTACCTCCAAATAAAAGTAAAATCACAAACAATATCATCACCACTTCGCCGCCGCCAAGGTTTAAGAAAAGAATATGTAAAGCGTTCATCATTTTTTACGCATGAATTTATAAATGGTAATAGCACCAATAAAGAAAATGGTAGCCACAAATGCTATAATAAACCAGTCGCTGAGATCCATTTTATTCATGAGGTAAAGATACTAATCTAAATACTAATTAGCTTGTTAATTTTTTTTATAATCCGCTACGTTTAACTCTTTTGTGCAGAATTCAAACTCTTCCTTAATAGAATTTGAGCATACAATAATGGTTTTATGCGAGGCGTAATCCTTAACTAAACCTTTAAACCAGTCGATGGCATTTTTATCAAGGTTGGATACGGGTTCATCCAGCAGTAAAATTTCGCAATCAGCTAATATGGCTAAAGTTAACCTCACGCGCTGGCGCATGCCGCTGCTGTAGTTTTTAATGAATTTGTTTTTCGCAGCACTTAGTCCGCTTAATTCAATGATTCTTGCCGTATCTAAGTTTTTTAAAAAGGGTTTGTAAATCGCACAATGATTGATGATTTCTTCCAATGTGTAATCTTCAATTAAATCAAGGTAGGGTGAAGCCAGACTTATATATTTCTGGTATTCTTCTTTGTCGATGGATTTCCCGTCAAGGTTATAATTTAAATCCCCAGCATTTGGTAAAACGTAACCCGATATAATTTGAAGTAAAGTTGATTTTCCGGAGCCGTTGCCACCAAGTATAACTAATTTATCTCCTGAATCAATGGTAAGATTAATGTTTTTAAAAATCCATTCTTTACCAAATTTCTTTCCAATGTCGTTTAATTGTATGTGTAGGTTAGTACTTGGCATAAAACAGATTGCTTCGTCGTTCCTCCTCGCAATGACGAATAAACTCAAATTAAACTCCTTTTACAACACCATCTTTACAACCCCTGATGAAGTTGATAATTTGGTTTCTGACTTCAGTTTCGGGCATTTCAGCTTCCACAATTTCAAGCGCTTTGGTAATGGAGTTGTTGTGTACAAAAATGGTACGGTAAATATTTTCGATTTCCTGAATTTTTTCTTTATCAAATCCTCTTCTTGCTAATCCTACTGAGTTTACACCAATATATTGTAATGGTTCACGTGCTACACGGATAAACGGAGGTACACTTTTTCGAATCAAACTTCCGCCGGCAACAAAAGCATGTGCGCCAACCGAAGTGAATTGTTGCGCGCCAACATTACCTTCTAAAATAGCGTAATCTTCAATGGTGATATGTCCAGATAAACCTGCATAACTTGCCATTATAACATTGTTTCCAATAATACAATCGTGTGCAATGTGAACATAAGCCATCAATAAACAATTGTCGCCAACCTTAGTGGTCATTCTGTCTGCCGTACCTTTATGAATGGTAACGTACTCACGAATCACCGTATTATTTCCTACAACGGTATTAGCCGGTTCACCGCGATATTTTAAATCTTGCGAAACCGGACCAATACAAGCACCCGGAAAAATTTTACAGTCGTGACCAATTATTGTATCTGGGAAAATAACAGCATTCGGGCCAATCCAGGTATTGTCACCAATTTCCACACCCTCGTATACAGTGGCAAAGGCGTCAATTTTTACGTTGTTACCTATTTTTGCTTTGGGGCTTACGCTAGCGAGATTAGAAATCATAATTATGCAACAACCGGTTTATCTAAATTTCTCACCTTCACAATTTGTGCTGTCATGTCAGCCTCACAAACTAATTTATTTCCAACGTAAGCCAAGCCCTTCATGTGACACATGCCACGGCGAATAGGATCCACCAAGTCCATTCTGAAAACAAGTGTATCACCAGGTACTACTTTTTGTTTAAACTTAGCGTTCTCAATTTTTAAGAAATACGTTTGATAATTTTCCGGATCCGGAACTGTTTTTAAACATAACACTCCGCCTGTTTGTGCTAAGGCTTCCACAATCAGTACACCCGGCATAATTGGTTCATCAGGGAAATGGCCTGCTGTCCAGAATTCTGTCATGGTTACGTTTTTTACACCAATCACATATTCCGGGGTTAATTCTAAAATTTTGTCTACCATTAAAAATGGCGGACGATGAGGTAAGATAGTTTGAATATCACGAACGTTGCATACCGGAGTAGCAGTTAAATCCAACTTAGGAACCATGCGCTCGTTTTTCTGTTTTTTCATTACCTCTTTAATTTTCTTTGCAAAGGCAACGTTTCCGGCATGACCCGGACGAGCAGCAAGTACGTGAATCTTCATTGGTTTTCCGGCAAGAGCAAGATCGCCAACAATGTCTAACAGTTTATGACGAGCCGGTTCGTTATAGAAGTGAAGTTTGGTGTTGTTGAGAACACCACGTCCTTTTACTTCAACATGTTCTTTATTAAATAATTTTTTTAGATGATCCAATTTCTCCTTTGGTAATTCGTTTTCAACTAACACAATGGCGTTATCCAAATCACCACCCTTAATTAAATTGTGAGCCAACAATGCTTCTAATTCGTGAAGAAATACGAAGGTGCGGCATTTTGAAATTTCTTCTTTAAACTCACCGATGTGATACATGCCCGCGTGCTGAGTACCTAAAACTTCACTATTGTAGTCAACCATTACAGTAACACGGAATGTCTCTTGAGGTACCGCCAACATTTCAACTTTCTTAATCGGATCTTCGTAGGTTAAGTTTTCAGTCAATTCAAAATATTCGCGCTCTGCATCCTGTTCAACAATCTCAGCAGCTTCCAAAGCTTCAATGAATTTCCAGGAACTGCCATCCATAATCGGCATTTCCGGACCGTCAACTTGGATTAAGCAATTATCGATTCCTAAACCAACCAAGGCTGCTAAAACATGCTCCGTTGTATGAACACGAACACCGTTTTTTTCTAAAGTAGTACCACGGGAGGTATCTACCACTAAATCGGCATCTGCTTCAATAATGGGTTGACCCTCTACATCCGTACGTTGAAATTTGAACCAATGATTTTCCGGTGCAGGATTAAAAGTTAAGGTTACTTTTTTACCGGTATGTAAGCCAACGCCTGTAACCGATACTTTTTGTTTGATGGTATGCTGTTTATCGCTCATTATAAAAAATACAGAATTAGGCAGAAAATCTGCTAAGGGCTAAAATAAGCAATTTTTGCTAAATAGAGGGTCTCGTTTTTGAGATTTTATTTAGAGTTTTTAAGCTGTTTTTCAAGCTCACGTACTCTTTCGTTTAGTTTAGGCAATCCTCTGAATAAAACATAAGCGCGTTTATATTCTCCAATACCAAATGCAGGGGAACCTTGAACAATTTCATTCTCTGTTTCAATATTACTTCCCACACCGGATTGTCCTGCAATTTTCACACCGTCAGCTACTTTTAAATGCCCAATTACACCGGCTTGTCCGCCAATCATTACGTTTTTTCCAATTTTGGTTGAGCCTGCAATAAACGCGCCTCCGGCCATAACGGTGTTTTCTCCCACTTCAACATTATGTGCGATTTGGATAAGGTTATCTAATTTAACCCCTTTGCGAATAATCGTTGACCCGAGTGTAGCGCGATCGATAGAAGTATTGGAACCGATTTCAACGTGGTCTTCAATAATCACGTTTCCTATTTGCGGTACTTTTTTATAATTGTTTTCTGAGTTTGGAGCAAAACCAAATCCGTCGCTTCCAACCACTGTGCTGGCGTGAATGGTAACATCCTTTCCAACTACGCAATCGTGGTAAATTTTAACGCCGGAATAAAAGGTGCAGTCGTCGCCAATTGTGGTATTATCACCAATGTAACATTGCGGGTATATTTTTACATTGTTACCAATTTTTACATTTTCACCTATATAGGCAAAGGCACCAACATAACAATCTTTTCCGAGTGTGGCTGTTTTTGAAATGTGTGAAGGTTGTTCGATACCGGTTTTGTTCAGTTTAAACTGATTGTACATTTCAAGCAGTTTGGCAAAACAACCGTATGCATCATCCACACGAATTAATGTGCAGGTTGATTTTACCGGTTTATCGAGTTGAAGTGTTTTGTTTACGATAACAATGCTGGCATCCGTTTCGTAAATATGCGGCGTGTATAATGGATTCGCCAAGAACGAAAGTGTTCCCGGTTTTCCTTCTTCAATTTTGGATAAATTAGAAACTTTGGCGTTTTCATTTCCTTCAATGGTTCCGCCTAATAATCCTGCAATTTGTTGTGCTGAAAATTCCATGCCTAAAAGTAAAAAAATTAATGAATGGATGTTATGACTTGAATAAGTTTTTGTTTTTCATGCTCCCAATTATTTTCTTGGTTTAAACGTTGACAATTGTTTTTCCATTCGGAAAGTTGACCGGATTCAATCATATCGTTGACGGTATTAGCAATGTGTTGTGGTTCATGATGATTGATGAAACATCCAACATTGTAAGTTTTAATTAATTTCTCGATTTCAGGTAAGCGAGTGGCTAAAACAGCCAAATTGGCTTGGGTGTAATCAAAAAACTTATTGGGTAAGCTATAATGATAATTGAGATTTGAGTCTTTGTCAATGCTAATTCCAATATCGGAATTGAATGTATAATGTTGTAGTTCGGATTTAGGCATTTTTTCTTTGATGGTGATTTTATGCCCAAGGTTTAATTGCTTAACGGATTTTTTTAGTGTTTCAAAAACATCACCGCCGCCAATGATATACAAATGCGCTTTTTCAATATATTGCATGGCCTCAACGAGTTCTTCGGCACCGCGCTGAATGTTTATTCCTGCTCCTTGTAAAATTAAAATGGTTTTGTTTGAAGGCATTCCGAGTTGCGTTTTAGTTTTCGGAGTTTGGGTGATGGTTTCAGGAATATTGCGAACCGCTACGAAATTAATCTTATACTTCTGATTGAAATAGTCGGCAATACTTTGATTAACAGTAATACAATAAGTAAGCTTAGGGATAATTTTCGCTTCAAGCGATTCCCAAATTTTCTTTTTTATCGGTGTTTTTTGAAGTTCCGGAACTTCACAGAAAATTTCATGACTATCATAAATCAAAGGAAGCTTTCTGAGTTTGGCAACAAAATAATTTGGCCAAATGGTATCTAAATCATTAGCGAAAAGTAAAGTGCTTTTTTGTTTTAAGAGAAACAGTAACAGGCGTAAATTAAAAAACAAATAAAATGCGGGGCCACTCGTAAATAGCATTTTAATTCGTTTTGTTTTATAGGGTAAATGTGCTACAGACGGCGAATTTTTTAATTCCCGTCCGAATAAAAGAACCTCATAACCTTGTTCCTTTAACACATTAGCAGAGCGCAATACACGTTGATCGGTGGCCAGATCATTAATCACGCTCAGGATAACAGTTTTATTTGTAGTTGTAAACAAGGTTTTTGTTGATATTGCCCCTAAAGTTAAAAAAATTAAGCCTGCCTATATGCGTACATTTGAAATATGATTAAAATTGCCGACAATGTTTCGTTAAAGCCCTATAATACATTTGGTATAGAGGCTTCCTGTAACCATTTTGTGGAGATAAATTCGGTTTCTGATTTGAATGCATTATTAGATTCTGATGTGTATAAACGCAATAAACATTTAATTATTGGGGGCGGCAGCAATATTTTACTGACGAAAAATTTTGATGGTTTGGTAATCAAGAATAACCTTAAGGGAATTGAAGTTGTGAGGGAAGAGGGAGATTATGTTTTTGTAAAGGCTTCGGCGGGCGAAGTTTGGCATGAGTTTGTACAATGGTGTATTCAAAGAAATTTGGCAGGATTAGAGAATTTGTCATTGATACCAGGCTGTGTTGGTGCAAGTCCGATGCAAAATATTGGAGCCTACGGTGTAGAAATTAAGGATGTGTTTGATTGTTTGGAGGCTATAGATTTAAAGAACGGTACCCTAAAAGAATTTACGAAGCAAGCGTGTAATTTCGGCTATCGTGAAAGCGTGTTTAAACATGAATTAAAGAATAAATTCATGATTGTTTCAGTTACTTTCAGACTCAATAAAAAGATAAATCTTAATACCAGCTATGGTGCTATTAACACTGAGCTTGAAAGTATGGGTGTTAAACAACCGGGAATAAATGATGTGTCGCAGGCGGTAATAAACATTCGCTCTTCTAAATTGCCCGATCCAAAAGTGATGGGCAATGCCGGAAGTTTTTTTAAGAACCCGGAAGTAGAGGTGAGTGAATATGAGCGAATCAAAAAGCAATTTCCGAATGTTGTAGCTTATCCTTTAGAAAATGGAAATTATAAGTTAGCTGCAGGTTGGCTTATTGAGCAGAGTGGATTAAAGGGGTATCAGGTTGGAAATGCGGCAGTACATGATAAACAAGCTTTGGTGTTGGTGAATAAGGGTGGCGCTAATGGCGATGAAATATATTCTTTGTCGGAGCATGTATTACAAACCGTATTTGCTAAATTTGGAGTTAAACTCGAGCGCGAGGTAAATATTATTTAATTGAACTTAATCGACTTTGGGATATTCTTAAACTTATTCTTTACGGGTTACGTAATGTTTAAAGGCGTATTGCCTTTTGAGTTTTATCCGGGGTATCTTCCATTAATAATTTTACTTTTTATTTTCATTTTCAAGTATAAGTTTCCGGTACAAACACTTTATATCATTTTGCCGCTCTTAATTACAGGTTTGTTAAATGTATACCTAGATAATAATACTGTAGGAAACCTTCTCAAGATATTAGTGAACATTGCTATTAACTTGATTTTTTACAGGTATGTAATGCATTACTACGATTACGATATTAAGCGTATTATTACTATTTACCTCAAATTTGCTTTTATAGTCGCCGCGTTAGGACTTATACAATGGACAAGTTATTTGATTCGTTTTACTCCGGGATATGATTGGCGGACGTTCATGACCTTAAATAAATGGATGTTAAGTCCGGGAGGTATAGGTTTACGCATTAACAGTACGTTTAGTGAGCCTTCTTATTTTGGTACAACTATGGCTCCCGCTTTTTTTATAGCATTTTATGAGCTTATAATGAATCGGCCGAAATTCCTTACTCGAACTAAGAGTTTGATTATTGCATCGACTTATATTTTGAGTTTTTCATCATTGGCATTTTTAGGTGTATTCTTAAGTGTTATTCTTATAGCTGCAAATTATGGATTGATCCGATACGTTTTGGTTGCAATCCCTGTTGTTATTGGATTATATTTCATTGCCTATAATCAGTCAAAAGATTTTAAAGCCCGAGTTGATGGAACCAAAGCCTTATTCATTGATAATATTATAGAAAATGAGTTGGCCGGAAATATGAAGCATTATGCACGTGTATATAAAGTTAGTAGGATTTTGCCAAAAATTCATGGCTCTTCATTTGTGCTTTACAATAATTACCACGTAGCTTTGGAAAATTTCAAGCAAAATCCTTTTTTCGGGAGTGGTTTAGGATCACATGAAATTGCATTTAAGAAATATAAATTAAATTATTTGTTGGCCGGTATCTATGAGTTTAATTCAGCAGATGCCAACTCCATGTTTTTACGAACTTTATCAGAGGTTGGATTAATGGGCGTACTATTCGTTTTTTTCTTTGTTTCAAAGTTTTATGTTTCAAAAAGCTTAACCATTAATGAAGATGACGACTATTGGGTTATATCTAACGCATTGCTTATTCTTATTTTGATACAACTATTAAGGCAAGGAAATTACACTTATGGTGGATTTTTTCTTTTTGCGTGGATGTATTATTATAATTATTTGGTGTATAGTGAAGACGGTTCGAAAAATGAAGCAACGGATAAAGTGAAAATTACAGGGAGTGCCGTTTCCTAAACATAGTAAAACTCAATTTAGTATTAACACAACAAAACATATTTATTTCTCCGGTTTAAATGGTTTACGCTTTTTTGCAGCTCTTGCGGTTGTTATTACGCATATCGAACTTTTAAAAGGACAGTATTCAAAGCCAAATTTATGGAATGATAATAAGTTGATTTTCGAATTGGGAGGTCTGGGTGTTGTTTTCTTTTTCGTGCTAAGTGGTTTTTTAATAACCTTTCTATTATTAAAAGAAAAGGAAAATTCAGGAACTATTTCTATTATGAAATTTTATACACGTCGGATTTTACGAATTTGGCCTTTGTATTTTCTTTTGATGATTATCGGTTTTTTTGTTATACCATTATTTCCTGCTTTTAACCACGTTTATTTTACACCTTTTTTTAAGGAGAGTTTTTGGAGTAATTTTTTACTGTATCTTTTTATATTGCCCAATCTGGCTTTGGCAATGTTTAAACCGGTTCCTCATATCGGACAGCTCTGGAGCATAGGTGTAGAAGAACAATTCTATCTCATCTGGCCATGGTTGGTAAAACATAGCAAGAACTTATTGAGAATATTAGTTATAGTTATTGCAGTTTGCCTTCTGCTAAAATTTTTATTCCAAATGTTAGTTTGTTATAATCCCGAAAATGATTCACTCATAAAAGTAAAGACATTTATTGCTACACTTAAATTTGAGAGTATGGCTATTGGTGGAATAGGAGCATGGTGCGTT
This sequence comes from Bacteroidota bacterium, assembly GCA_017303905.1. Classification (NCBI taxonomy): domain Bacteria; kingdom Pseudomonadati; phylum Bacteroidota; species Bacteroidota bacterium. The sequence continues at coordinate 304,229 of JAFLBH010000003.1, read as the reverse complement.
TATAATAAGAAGTACCTAGACCTCATTCTTAATAATACATTGATGTTCGCTTCCCTTTTTATGATATTAATATCAGTGTATTTCACGCCCGGATTTATACAGGATGGAGTTTTTATTTTACAATCGGTGTTGTTTTTGATTGTTATAATTAATGTATCCTCTAATCCAAACACTATTCTTAAATTGGAGAATAAAATGTTTGTGTTTTTAGGTAATATATCTTATGGTATTTATATGTATCATATGATAATGATTGTGGCAGTGATGTTATTGATGGAAAAGTTGGGTATTGCAGTGGATAACTCGTTACTTTCGCAATTCTTAATTTATTCTCTATCTGTTGGGCTCACAATTCTTGTTTCCTGGTTGTCCTATCGTTATTTTGAAACTTATTTTATTAAGTTGAAGAAAAAAGTAACGGTTGTTTCCAGCGGAAGCACAAATCATTAAATAGATTCAAACTCCGAAATCTTTTTCAGGTTTCGGTTGATGTTTATCTTTCCAATTGAAAATTTAATGGCCCCAATGGTCCAAAAAGATTCTATATTTATTCGCTTTATAAATTGCGGTCCGCTTAAATAATTACAGCCGGCAATAGTAGTGAAATGATAAGTGTAATGTTTTTTTATAAGTGCTTTTGAAGATGCATTTAAGCTTAATAAACTATTATTGATACTACAGAAACTTTCACAAGTTATGCCTAGTTTTTCTTCTATTATTTTTTTTGATCCTACAATTTCTAATGCCAAAAAATCGGAATCGCGATGCGATTTTAACATAGTATGGCTCAGAGAATGTGAACCAATAAAATGGTTTATGCTGATTGTTTTTAAATCTTCCCAGCTTAAGGGTGTGAAATCTTCAGATTCCGTATCAATATGCGGATTAATAGTTGGTCTGATGTTTTTCAAATAAAATTCTTTCGGTTTGTTGCTATCAATGAATTCAGGTACAATAAAAAAGAGTGCGGAAATATTTTTTCTGTTTAAAACCTCTAAAGCACGTAAGTTATTCTTCAATCCATCATCGAAAGTTAAGAGCAGTTTGTTGCCGTTTGTTTTTTCTTTTTTGTATAATAAATCGAAGAATTGGTTGGGTGAAATGATTTCAAAGTGATTTTGGAGAAAATCTAGTTGGGTTTCAAAATCCTTAATGAATTTCTTTGGTGTTCCGTGTAAATTAAGCACAAATAGTTTATCCTTTGGTTTTGTGAAAAGAAATTCCAAATGACCAATAATGGTTTTTGCCAAATGAGGATACCCGTGAATATGCGCCTTAAAATTCAATTTTACCAGGTGTCAATGTCAGCCCTGCCAATGTTCCACACTGAAGCATTTGTAACAGGGAGTTCTTTTTTTAAGGGTTTTATAATGAAGAATATTTTATTTTCTATTTTTTTGAAACCAGCGTCTCGAAAGTATTTTTGTATTTCAGGAGTTTGAAAAGTTTCATTAATAGCAATAGATATCATCGATACACAGGCTGTTTTCCATATTGTTTTAATCAATTCAGTAATGGCGTTATTTACTTCTTCTTTACTTTTTTCATCAAATCGAATACTGCCAATTACCAACTCATTGATTAGTTTTTTTCTCACCTGTATTTTAAGATCAAAAACAACTGTTTTCTCACCCTTGCTGTAAGTATATTGGTAATAGCTATCAGGCTCGTATACCAATTGTTTCTTCCATTGTCTGAATTCAGACTCTTCAGATAAATGAATGGCATTTAAAGCGTCAAATCCATATTGATATTTTGTCTCAGAAAAATATTTACTTAGTTTCTTTTTTGAAAACAGTATCCCGAACGGATTTATCAACTTAACATACCACTGTAAATTGAATAGATTATCCCATCCGTTTTTTATGAAACTGTTAAATGAGGCTTGCACCGGAAATCCCATTAAAAAATCAACCTCTTTCCCAATAGGATTTTCATGAATAAAGTTCAGCATGCGTGCAAATAAACGTTTGCCTCTGTATTCAGGGTGTACAAGCGAATTCCCGGATTGGTAGGATTTGTATGTTGAATTATTGTAACAATAAGGCCAATAAAAAAACGATTGGAAACCGACAACTTTCTCGCCGTCGAGCGCAACAATCTGTATGCACTTTTCCTTTTGATAAGGGTGATCATATAAACGTGACATAAATTTACCGAACTCAACATCTGAGATTTTATATTCAAGCTCAAATAATTTAGCCACTTGTTGTTTCATGTGTGGTTCATAGAGCTGAATACGTATGTTGTCAGAATTATTTGTCACAATTTAATGTATATTTGTATAGCGCATGCCTTCTCAGAAAAATATCCTCGTACTCTATACCGAATTGGCTTATTATACGGTTAAATGTTTTTCTGAATTAGCGACAGCCTTCGATGTAAATATACATATTTTACGACAGCCTGTAAATAAAGCAGCGCCTTTCAAGTTCGAATTAAGCCATCCTAACATTCACTATCACAATGCTCAGGATTATGATTTGGAAAAACTCCTGAAATTGTATAAGGAACTTAAGCCTCAATTAATTTACTGCGCCGGTTGGACCAACAAAACCTATCTTAAACTTTGTAAATTAAAGCATGGTGAATGTAAAACATTATTAGGTTTTGATACTCCTTGGAATGGATCATTGAGACAACAAGCAGGTGTTATTTATTCAAAAGTGTTTATTACTCCGTACTTTAATTATGCTTTTGTCCCGGGTAAAACTCAGGCTGTTTTAGCCGATAGAATGGGATTTTGTGAAAATCAAATTATCAGGGGGGCTTATTCGGCGGATGTCGACTTATACGCTAAGGCAAATTCAAATAACGATCGACCAAAAGTGCTATTGTTTGTGGGACGTTATGCTCCGGAGAAATGGATTGATCAACTTTGTTCTACCTTTCTTAAGTTGAAAGGTAATGGCGAATTGACCGATTGGAAGTTGCATTGTATTGGAGTAGGTTCCTATCAAATTCCTGTTCATGAAAGTATAGTAGATTTAGGTTTCAAGCAACCGGATGAGTTGGTAGAGGAAATACAAAACGCCGGTATTTTTATCTTACCAAGTGTCTTCGAACCATGGGGTGTTGTGGTTCATGAAATGGCCGCAGCCGGCCTACCTTTAATTTTAAGCGATGCCGTGGGTTCTTGTGAGGTCTTTCTGGTCGATGGAAAGAACGGTTATTCTTTTCCATCAGGGAATATCCAAATTATGGAAGAAGTGATTAAAAAAATGTGTAATTTAAATCCTGAAACGTTAAGGAGTATGGGTACAGAAAGTCAAAAATTGGCAAATACAATCACTCCGACAATTTGGGCTCAAACTTTATATAAACTAATTGCGTAATGCCTCACAGTAAAAAAATATTAGTAACAGGCGGTGCCGGAAACATCGGGAGTGCTCTGGTAAAACGATTAATTACAGATAAGGAAAGTCTTGTGGTGGTGGTTGATAATTTAAGTACCGGTAATATCGAAAAGCTTCCGCATGCCGATAATCTTCGTTTCGTAAAAGCGGACTGTAATGATTTTTCCCAGCTTTCTCAAGTGATGTATGCCAATAATTTTGATTATGTTTTTCATTTGGCAGCAGTGGTGGGAGTTCAACGCACTCAAGCAAACCCTATCTTAGTATTGAATGATATCGACGGGATAAAAAATGTTCTTACCCTTTCAAAAAACGGAAATGTAAAACATGTTTATTTTTCGTCTTCTTCTGAAGTGTACGGGGAGCCTGTTGAAATTCCGCAAAACGAATATAGCACACCTTTGAATTCACGTGTGCCTTACGCTGTGGTGAAAAATGTAGGCGAGTGTTTTTTTAGAAGTTACTGGCAGGAATATCAATTACCTTATACCATCTTTCGTTTTTTTAATACATACGGACCAAATCAAAGTACTGATTTTGTGATTCCTCGCTTTTTGGCAGCAGCATTAAAGAACCAAAATATTACAATTTACGGTGATGGTTCACAAACACGTACCTTTACTTATGTGGATGATACTATTGAAACCATGATGAGTATCTTTAATAAGGGTTTATTAAAGAATGATGTGGTTAATATAGGCAGCGATAAACTGATGACCATTTTGGATTTGGCAAAATCAATTATTGCAATTACAGGTTCAAAATCTCAGATTGAATTTTTACCGCCTTTAAAGGAAGGGGATATGACAAGACGTCAACCCGACAACAGTAAAATGCGTGAAATTTTGGGTAGAGAGCTTGTGACGCTTGAAC